>JANOQS010000045.1:0-17910 GCA_031414975.1 Methylibium sp.
CACAAGCTGCTGGCCGGTCTGAGCCAGGCCTCGCAGGTGCTGGTGCAAGACTCGCAGACGCGCAAGCTCGACCGGCACTTGTTCAATGAGGCCTACCTGATGCACACGTCCACGAGCCCGCAGTACGCGATCATCGCGAGCTGCGACGTGGCCGCCGCGATGATGGAAGCGCCGGGTGGCCCGGCGCTGGTCGAAGAAAGCATCGCCGAAGCGCTCGACTTCCGGCGCGCGATGCGCAAGGTCGACGAGGAGTACGGCAAGGACTGGTGGTTCAAGGTCTGGGGGCCTGACAAGCTGGCCGCCGAGGGCATCGGCAAGAGCGCCGACTGGGTGCTGAAGGCGGGCGCCAAATGGCACGGCTTCGGTGACCTGGCCGAAGGCTTCAACCTGCTCGACCCGATCAAGAGCACCATCATCACGCCGGGGCTGGACATGTCGGGCAAGTTCGCCAAGACCGGCATCCCGGCATCCATCGTCACCAAGTTCCTGGCCGAACACGGCGTGGTGGTCGAGAAGACCGGGCTGTACTCGTTCTTCATCATGTTCACGATCGGCATCACCAAGGGCCGCTGGAACACGCTGCTCACCGCGCTGCAGCAGTTCAAGGACGACTACGACCGCAACCAGCCGCTGTGGCGCATCCTGCCCGAGTTCATTGCCAAATACCCGCGCTACGAGCGCATGGGGCTGCGTGACCTGTCGCAGAGCATTCACGAGATGTACGCCGAGGGCGACATCGCACGGCTGACGACCGAGATGTATTTGTCAGACCTGCACCCGGCCATGAAGCCGAGCGACGCCTACGCCTACATTGCGCACCGCAAGACCGAGCGGGTCGAGATTGACGCCTTGGAGGGGCGCGTGACGACGACCTTGCTGACGCCGTACCCGCCCGGCATTCCGCTGCTGATCCCAGGCGAGCGCTTCAACAAGAAGATCGTGGATTACCTGCGTTTCACGCGCAAGTTCAACGCCGCGTTCCCGGGGTTTGATACCGACGTGCACGGGTTGGTGGAAGAGGACAGGGCGGATGGCACGCGCGGGTACTACGTGGATTGCGTGGGAGTGAAGTAGCGACTTCAACCGACGTGCGAAATCAACACCCCCGGCGCCGGCCGCACCTGGCCGTCGGCTGACTCGGTGCCGCGGCTGCTGGGCGCCAGGCCCGGTGTGCCGCGGCGCATGGTGAGCCCGACCGACATCATGTCCACCACCAGCAGGTGCAGGATGCGCGAGATCATCGCGACGAAGGTGGCGCTGTCTTCGTCGTGCTCGACCGCGATGCACACGCTGCAGCGGCGCGCCAGCGGTGACTGGCTGGCCGTCACCGCAATCACCGAGGCGCCGCGCTCCAGCGCCAGCCCAGCCGCGCGCGCCAGTTCGGGCGGCTGGCCCGAGCTGCTGATGAACACCGCCACATCGCTCGGGCCCAGCAGTTCGGCGGCCATCGCGTGCATCGAGGTGTCGGTGTGCGCGACCGAAGGGATGCGGAAGCGGAACAGCTTGTGCTGCGCATCGAGCGCCACCACGGCCGAGTTGCCCATGGCGTAGAGCTCGACTCTGCGCGCCTCGCGCAGCAGGTTGATCGCGCGGTCCACCGCGTCGACGTTGAGCGACTCGCGGAAATGCATGATCGCCGAGATGGTGTTGTCGAGCACCTTGGCGCAAAGGTCGCCGGTGCTGTCTTGCCGGCGCACCTGGGCGCGCTGCACCGGCATCGTCCCGGTCAGCCCCGAACCGAGTTTGAGCTTGAAGTCGGCCAGCCCCTGGTGGCCGAGCGAGCGGCAAAAGCGGATCACGGTCGGCTGGCTCACCTCGGCGCCCAGCGCGATCACCGCGATCGGCTCGTTCAGCACGGTGCGCGGGTTGTCGAGCACGAAGTTGGCCACGCGCCGCTCGGCCGGTGACAGGCTGCCCACCGCCGAGCGCACGCGGTCGAGCACCGGGTTGTTGCCGTCGCCGTCGGGCATGTGGTCGGCCAGCAGGGTGGACACGCCGTTGAACGCCAGGTTCTCGGCCGTCAGCACGTAGGTGGGGATGCGCGCGACGTAGTCGCTCAGCCGGCCCTTCGCCTCGAAGTGGTCGCGGAACGAGCTGCGGTCGAACAGCTCGCCCAGCCGCGGCACGATGCCGCCGCCCACGTAGATGCCACCGGTGGCGCCGAGCATCAGTGCCAGGTCGGCGGCCAGCGTGCCGAGCATGCCGCAGAAGCAGTCGACGGTTTCCAGGCACAGTGCGTTCGAGCCGTCGAGCGCCGCTTCGACAATCTGCGCCGCGCTGAGTTTGGGCGGCACATCCGGGTGCCCTTCCGCCAGGGCCTGGTGGATCAGCTCGATGCCGGGGCCCGACAGCATGCGCTCGGCCGACACGCGCGACATCGTTTTCCACGCGTACTGCAGCACGCGAAGCTCGCGCGCGTCGGTGGGCGCAAAGCTGGCGTGGCCGCCTTCGGTGGCCAAGGTCACCCAGCGGTCGCCGTTCGGGATCAGCCCCGACACGCCCAGGCCCGTGCCCGGGCCGATCAGCCCGATCACGCCGTTCGGCTGCGGTGCACCAGCGCCGACCTGGCGCCGCCCCTCGGCTGGCAGGCGCGGCAGCGCCATCGCCAGCGCAGTGAAGTTGTTGACGACGAGCAAGGTCTGCAGCCGCAGTTCGGCCTGCGCCTCTCGGATCGAGAAGGCCCAGTCGCGGTTGGTCATGCGCACGCGGTCGCTTTCGACCGGGTTGGCGATGGCCACGGCGCCGTGGCGCGGCCGCACGCCGGGCAGGCCGTCAAGGTAGCTCTGCACGATCGCGGTGAAGCCGCCGTAATTGGCGCAGGGCAATACCGCCACGTGCTCGAAGCGGCCAGGCACCTGCTCGATGCAGAAACGCGCGTAGGTCGCGCCGATGTCGGCGAGCAGACGCGGCTCACGGTGCGGCAGCGCCGCCTCAGGTCGATGGGTATCGGAAGCCATGCGCTGCATTGTCCCCGTGACGCGGTTCACCCTGTGGCCTTGAGGATCAACACCTGCTGCGGCGCAAGGCGAACTTCGGCGCCCGGCGTGGGGCCCGTGGCCGGCTTGGCACCCTTGGCCGCCTTCACCGGCGCCGTTGCCTTGCCGCGCACCTTCTGCGGCCACACGGTGTCGGTCGGGAACACCGGTTTCCACTGCGCCGGCAGCATGCCGCCGGGCAGGGCCTGCGTCGCATCGCGGTAGGCGTAGTTGATGAGCACCAGCAGTTTCGTGCCAGCGTGCTCGCGTGTGAAGGCGAGCACCGGGTCGTCCTTGGCCGAGACCGGCGTGAAGCTGCCGATCGACAGCGCCGGCTCGGCCGTGCGCAGCGCGATCAGCTGGCGGTACAGGTTCAGCAGCGACCCCGGGTCGCGCGCCTGCGCCTCGACGTTGTGTGTCTGCCAGTTCGCCACGAGCGGGCGGAACGGTTTGTCGGCGCTTGTGAAGCCGGCCTGCGGGCCGGCGCTCCAGCTCATCGGGCCGCGCAGCGCCTGGTCGTCGTGCTGCACCGGCTCGGCATGGGCCAGGCCGATTTCTTCGCCGTAGTAGAGGAAGGGCGTGCCGGGCAAGGTGAGCAGGGTGGCTGCGGCGACCCGGTAACTCTTCTCGTCGCCGTTGAACTGCCTGAACAGTCGCGCGCCGGCAAACGCATCGTGGTTGGCCAGCAGGGTGCCCATGCGGGCCACCGGCAAGGTGCTAAGCGTGTACAGCAGGTCGGGCTTGACTCTGCCGAGCTTGACGCTGGCGATCAGGTGCTTTTGCAGCCCGAACGCGAACGCGCTGCCACACGAGTCGGCCGCCGCGAACGCGGCCGGGTCGCTCGGTGCCTCGCAGACCATGTAGCGCTTGCCGTATTCGCCCAGCAGCGCCTGGATGCGCTTCATCAGCACATGGTTCTCGGGCTGGTTTTCCCAGGCGATGGGGCGGTTCTCGACCAGCACGCCGACGGCGTCGAAGCGGAAACCGTCGACGCCGCGGTTGAGCCAGAAGCGCAGGTTGTTCAGGTGGAAGTCGACCACTTGCGGGTTGCGCAGGTTGAAGTCGGGCATGCCGGCGTCGAAGACGGCGTAGTACCAGCGCTGGCCGGCTTCACGCCAGGGGTCGCCGGAGAAGGTGTTCCAGCCTTTTTGCGGGCTGTCCTTGAAGATGTACCAGTCGGTGTACGCCGATTTCGCGTGGTCGTAGGCGTCTTCGAACAGCGGGTGCTCCGACGCGCTGTGGTTGATCACGTAGTCGACGATCACGCCGATGCCGCGCTTGTGGGCTTCGGCCAACAGGCGGTCGAAGTCGGCCAGCGTGCCGTAGTGCGGCTCGATCTCGCGGTAGTTCACCACCGCGTAGCCGTGGTCGTGGTCGGCGCTCTTGAAGATCGGCATCAGCCAGATGCCGCTGACGCCGAGCTCTTTCAGGTAGTCGAGCCGGGCGGTCACGCCGTTCAGGTCGCCGATGCCGTCGCCGTCGCTGTCCTGGTAGGCGCGCACGAGGATCTCGATGAACACGCCCTTGCGTTGCCAGTCGGGCGGCAGGCCGTTGTCGCGCGGCGCCGGCTCAACCGCGCCGAGGTCGCTCGGCCGCGGCTGTGCGCTGGCGGGGAGGCTCGTGAGCAGGCCGACGGCCAGCCACAACGCCGCCGCCCAGCTGTACCCGCGGCTGTGCGATCGCATCGTCCGGACCCGGGTCCGGCCTTACTTGCAGGGCGCGGCGGCGCGCGCCGCCTTGGCGTCGGCCAGCGAGGTGTGGATCTTGCGGTCGCCGCTGTTGACCCAGACCTCCTTGCTGGCGGCGCCGTCGAAGGCCATGTCCTTGCCGCCTTGCTCCTTGGTGTCGCCCTTGTGGATGATGTAGTTGACATTGGTCTTGGGGCCGAACTCGTCGGCCTTGACGTGCCAGTAGACGCCGAAGTCGGTCTTGCCGCTGGGTTTCATCGGGCTCTGCCAGGTCACGCCGGGTAGCGGAATGCCGCCGTCTTTCCACAGGTGCGTGCCCCAGTCGGTGTACTCACTGTCGCAGCGGTTGTAGTTGATCGCGATCATCCCGGCGGGCGGGTTGGAGGTGGCCAGCGCGGGCAGGGCGGACACGAGGGCCAGCGCGCAGGCGGCAGTCGGTCGAACGATGCGGTGGGTGAGGCGGCGGGTGAGACGGCGGGTGAGACGGCGGGTGAGTTTCATGTCGATTTCCTCGTCGGTTGAAAATTGGGGTGGGCTCGGGCCGGCATCAGCCCTTGATGCCGCCGGCCGTCAGCCCCGAGACCATCCAGCGCTGGGCCAGCACGAACACCACGGTGATCGGCAGGCCCGAGAGGATGGCCGCGGCGGCGAAGTCGCCCCACAGGTACTTCTGTTCGTACAGGAACATCTTGGCGCCGACCGCCAGGGTCAGCTTGTCCTGCTGCTGGAGCAGGATCGAGGCGACCGGGTACTCGTTGATCGACGCGATGAACGCGAGCAGGAATACCACCATGAGGATCGGCACCGCCATCGGCAGCAGCACCAGGCGGAAGGCCTGCCAGGGTGTGGCGCCGTCGACCTTGGCGGCCTCTTCGATCTCGACCGGAATGGTTTCGTAGTAGCCCTTGATCGTCCACACATGCAGCGCAATGCCGCCCGAGTAGGCCAGCAGCAGGGCAGCGTGTGTGCCGATGCCGACGAACGGGAAGGCGCTGCCGATGCGGTCGAAGATCGCGTAAATGGCCACCAGCGCGAGCACGGCCGGGAACATCTGCATCAGCATCAGGCCGGTCAGGGCGGCTCGTCTGCCGGCGAACTTCATGCGCGCGAACGCGTAGGCCGCGGTGGTCGACAGGAACAGCCCGATCAGCGCCGACAGCGACGCCACCTTGACCGAGTTCCACAACCACAGCAGCACCGGCAGGTCGGGCTCGACCAGGCGCCCGTCGGCGGCCTGGAACGGCAGGCCCAGCGCAAAGCGCCAGTGCTCCCAGCTGATCGTGCTCGGAATGATGCTGCCGGTGGCGAAGTTGCCCGGCCGCAGCGAGATGGAGACCACCATCAGGAACGGGAACATCACGGCGGCGCACAGCGCGATCAGGAACACATGCGCTGCCACCACGCGCCAGCGATGGGTCTTGTCGAGGACGATGGCCATGGCAGGACGCTCCTTTTCAGCGCTTGTCTTCTTCGGCGACGCGGCTGAGCTTCATCTGGACCAGCGAGATCGCCGCCACCATCAGGAAGATCACGGTCGAGATCGCGGCGGCCAGG
Source organism: Methylibium sp. (assembly GCA_031414975.1). Taxonomy (GTDB): domain Bacteria; phylum Pseudomonadota; class Gammaproteobacteria; order Burkholderiales; family Burkholderiaceae_C; genus LGRD01. The sequence continues at coordinate 6,218 of JANOQS010000045.1, forward strand.
CCGAACTGCTGGCCCGAGTCCTGGAACGCCAGGCGGTAGGTGTAGGTCACCATCAGGTCGGTGGTGCCGGCCGGCACGCTGGTGTCCAGGAAGTCGGGCCGCCCGCCGGTGAGCAGCACGATCAGCATCAGGTTGTTGAAGTTGAATGCGAACGACGCGATCAACAGCGGCGTCAGCGGCTTGAGCGTGAGCGGCAGGGTGATGCCGAAGAAGTTGGTGATCGGCCCGGCGCCGGCCACCGCCGAGGCTTCGTACAGGTCGGCCGGGATCGCCTTGATCAGCCCCATGCACACCACCATCATGTACGGGAAGCCGAGCCAGGTGTTCACGATCAGCAGCATCAGCTTGGCCAGGAACGGGTCGGAGAACCAGGCCGGCTTGATGCCGAACAAGGTGGACAGGATCAGGTTGATCTCGCCGGTGTTGTTGTTGAACAGGCCCTTGAAGATCAGGATCGAGATGAACGCCGGCACCGCGTACGGCAAGAACAGCAGCAAGCGGTAGGCCGCCTTGAAGCGCAGCGCATCCCAGCTCAGGATCACCGCCAGCAGCATGCCCAGCGACGACGCGAACAGCACCGTCAGCGCGGCGAACGCGACGGTCCAGACGAAGATGCGCAAGAACGGCTCGCGGAACTTCGGCTCGGTGAAGATGCGGCGGTAGTTCTCCCAGCCGCTGGCGACCTGGAAGCCCGGCTGCAGGCGTTCGCCAGCCGCCGTTTCGTAAAAGCCGGTTTTCAGGTTGGGCAGGATGATCGAACCGTTCTCCTGGTTCTTCAGCCCGCCGGAAGGGTCGCGCGCGTACAGCGGCTGCACCGGCGCGAACTCGCGCAGCCCGGTCATGCGCACCTTGCCGCCGTCGGGCAGGGTCACGAGCAGAGCCTTCAGGAATTTCTGGCGTGCAATCAGTTCCTTGAGCGGAACCGCATCGCCCAAGTTGATCTTGACTTCTTCTTCGGGCACCGCGGCCACGTCGAGCGGCTTCTCCACGGCGAGCGGCAGCGGGCCGGCGATGAAGCCCTTGCCGCTGTCGGCATGCTCCAGGCGCAAGCGGAACTGAGGCCCATCGGCGTGCAGCGACGCGGTGTAGGTGGCACCCTCGGCGCGAAAGGTCTCGTCGAGGAAATACTGTTCGGCGCGGCGCTGCTCGAGCAGGTTCTTCGAGCTGTAGTTGGTAAAGCTGTTGGCCACCGTGTAGAGCATCGGGAACACGACGAAGATCAGCGCCGCGGCGATGCCCGGGAAGAGATAGCGGTAGGCGTAGGTCCTGGCCGACGTGTAGACCCAGAGCGCCAGCGCGACGATCACCAGCAAGGTGCCGGCCAGCAAGGTCTCGCCGGTGGCGTAGACCGCGCTGACCAAGTACAGCGCGCTCATCACCATGAGGCCCAGCGAGACCGGACCGATGGCGCGCTGGACGATCGACGGGCTGTTCATGAGGGGAGGGCAACAACCAGGGTGCCGGGGAGCGAGGCTCTCGCTCCCCTTGAGCGCATCACTGCGAGTTGATGCGCTTGGCCGCTGCGTCGAGCGCTTCCTTCGGTGCCTGGCGGCCCTCGGTCACGTTCTGCAGGGCCGAAGCCATCGACGACCAGAAGCGTCCCATCTCGGGGTTGTTGGGCATCGGGTTGCCGTCTTGCGCGCTGGCCATGGTCGCCTGGATGTTCGGGTCGTTCTTCAACTCTGCGAACAGCGCCTTGCTGGCCGGCGTGCCCAGCGGCACGTCGTCGTTGATCATTTTCAGGCCCTTGACCGCGAGCATGTGGTTCTCGATGAACTCGACCGCCACGTCGCGGTTGGGCGAGGCCTTGGAGACCATCGCGCCGATCACGCCGACAAAGGGCGCCGCCTTCTTGCCGGCCACTGCCGGGATCTTGGCGACGCCGAAGTTGATCTTGGCCTTGCGCAGGTTGTCCCACGACCAGGCGCCGTTGATCATCATCGCGACCTTGCCCTGCGCCATGCCGGCTTCCATGTCGGCATAACCTGCCCCCTTGGGCATCACGCCGTCCTTGACCATCTTGGCCAGCAATTCGGTGCCTTTGAGCGCACCGGCGTTGTTGACGCCGGTGTCGGCCGCATCGTAGTTGCCGTCGGCCTTCAGCTTGAACGGGTAGCCGCCGTTGGCGGCCAGCAGCGGCCAGGTGAAGAAGGTGTTGTTGTAGTCCCAGAGAATCGCCTTCTTGCCCGACGCGGACAGCTTCTTGTCGAGAGCGATCACCTCTTCGAAGGTTTTCGGTGGAGTGGGCACCAGGTCCTTGTTGTAGACCAGCGCCACCGCCTCGATCGAGATCGGGTAGCCCCAGGTCTTGCCGCCCACGTTGAAGGCTTTCCAGGCCAGCGGGTCGATGTCGGCCTGCACCTTCTTGCTCGGGCTGATGGGCTGCAGCAACCCGCCGGCGATCCATTCGCCGATGCGGTCGTGGGCCCAGATCCAGATGTCCGGGCCCTTGCCGGCGGCTGCGGCCTGCTGGAACTTGCCCGGCGCGTCTTCAGGGTGTTCGACAGTGACCTGCACGCCGGTCTTCTTGGCGAACTCGTCGCCGACCTTCTGCAGGCCGTTGTAGCCTTTGTCGCCGTTGATCCAGATCAGCAGCTTGCCGGGTTCGGCGGCCTGGACACCGGAGGTCAGCGCCCCAAGGGCCAGCGCCGCAGCCGTGGCCACGCGGGTGAGTTGTCGAGTTTGAAAGTTCATGCCTGTCTCCTACGTTGGTGCCCCAGCGGGCAGTGAATCGGGTGAGGGCAAGGTCTGGCCTTGCGCAGTGAACAGAAAGCAGCGTTTGGGGGGCAGGGCCAGCCAGGCCATGTCGCCGGTGTCGATCGGGTTTTCGGGGTCGGTGCGTACCGTCAGGTTGTCGGGCGCGCCGCTCATCTGCAGGTGCAGGTAGATCGTGTCGCCCAGATGTTCGGCCACCTGCACATGGGCCTTGACGGCGTTGAAGGCCGGCTCGGCTCCGGCCTGCACATGTTCGGGGCGAATGCCCAGTGTGAGTTGGGTGCCGGCGGGCAGCGCGGTGGCGTCGGCGGCGACCTGGATCACGGCGCCTTCTTCGAGCCGCACCTCGGCATGGGTCGGCGTGGCGGCCACCAGCGTGGCGTCGATGAAGTTCATCTTCGGTGAGCCGATGAACCCGGCGACGAACTTGTTGACCGGCCGGTGGTACAGGTCCATCGGCGAGCCGACCTGCTCGATGCGGCCGGCGTTGAGCACGACGATGCGGTGGGCCAAGGTCATGGCCTCGACCTGGTCGTGCGTCACGTAGATCATCGTGGTCTTGAGTTCCTTGTGCAGGCGCGCGAGCTCCACGCGCATCTGCACGCGCATCCCCGCATCCAGGTTGGACAGCGGCTCATCGAATAGAAACACGCCCGGCTTGCGCACGATGGCGCGGCCGATGGCCACACGCTGGCGCTGCCCACCCGACAAGGCCTTGGGCCTGCGTTCGAGCAGGTGCTCGATCTGCAGGATCTGCGCGGCGCGCTGCACCGCGGTGTTCATCTGCTCGGTGGAAAAGCCCGCCAGCCGCAGCCCGAAGGCCATGTTCTTGGCCACCGACATGTGCGGGTACAGCGCATAACTCTGGAACACCATCGCGATGCCGCGCTTGGACGGCGGCACTTCATTCACCAGTTCGCCGCCGATGCGCAATTCGCCGGCAGTGATCTCTTCGAGCCCGGCGATGCAACGCAGCAAGGTCGACTTGCCGCAACCCGACGGGCCGACGAAGACCATGAACTCGCCGTCCCGGATCTCCAGGTCGATGCCGGGAATGACGTGAACGTCACCGAAGGACTTCTTCAGCCCGCTCAGAAGAAGGTTGGCCATCGATGTGCGCCTTCTGGCGAAAGATCATGTCGAAAAAGGGCCGGCCACCAGGCCGGCCCTCACGTCATGCTCCGGTTCTCAGAACCAGATTTCGGCCTGGAAGCCGACGCTGGTCTTGCTCGACTTCGTCAGGCCGTTGGCCAACTGGTAAGCGCTGTTGAACTGGAAGCCCGACACGTACAGGCGCAGTTCGGGACGGTCGTAGTAGTTCTGGCCGACGGTCAGGGTCGGAGCCACAGTCACCTTGGTCACCTGCTGCGAGCTCGCGCCCTGAACCGGCGTCATTCTCGACACACCCGCTTCACCCTGCAGCTTGAAGTTCTGCGAAAGCGCGAAGGCAACCCGGCCGCCGATCGAGCTGTACTTCTTCTCGTTGCCGTTCGCCTCCTTGTCCACGCCCATCTGCAGGAGCGCCTGGCCAGACAGCGGGCCGTTCACCCAGGACGGGCTTTCGACGATCCGCCAGCTCTTCTTGCCGGAAGGGCCGGTTCCGTCACCAAAATTCTGGTCAAGCCCGGCAGAGCCTTGCGCGTACTGCAGCCACAGCGTGTTGTCGCCGCCCAGGATCCCGCTCTGGTTGTGCTGCAGGCTGATGCCCGTGCCAGACGTGCCCGCAGCGCCGCTGAAGTCTGTGAAGACCGCCGACACACGCAGTTTGCCGCCCGGGTTGACGTTGATGCCCTCCAGGTCGAGGTTCAGGCGCGAGCCGGGGTTGCCGCTGCTGTCGCCCTTGCGGAAGACTGCCGCGCTGAGTGAGCCGAACCCGAGGTTGAAGCCGTCGACACCAGCGCCGGTGCCGGACATGTTGACGAAGAAGTTGTCGTCCATGTGCACGTCGGCACGATGGTAGAAGCGCTCACCGATCCAGAAGGTCTGGTTCGGGGCCACGTTGAAGCCCTTGGCCTCGACGTAGATCTGGTTGACGCTGGTCGCGATGCCGGCGGCTTGCGAGTCACCGCCACGGTAGAAGTTGGCCATCATCAGGGCCTTGTAGGTGACCCCGCCGGCGGTGGCACTCTGGCTCAGGCCGAATTCGCCATAGGTGTCGCACTCATTGCCGAGGCGCCCGATGCCACCTTTGCCGCCGTTGGCGCCGCCATTGAAGCACCGGTTGCTGTCGCCCCCGGTGGTGGTCTTCTGAGCCGGGCCGACGCGCGTGTATCCGCCCCAATCGACGGCGCTCGCGGTGCTGGAAAGCATGCCGATTGCAGCGGCCGCGATCAGGGTGTACTTGATCTTCATTCTTGACTCCTCACAGTTTCTTGCTTGAAGGGAGCCGAAAATCAGGCTGCCGCGGCAGCGCTGCTTGACGGCGGTGGGGGACGCACAAATCCACGGCAAGGGCGGAAACTCGGACCGAGAATGTGTGCTTGGCTGCGACTGTCAGGGGCTCTGCTTTTGGCGTTGCCCGCTTCCGTAGCAGGACTACATTTGATTCTGTAATCCCCTTTCAAAATGTACTTTAGTAACGGCCAGAGGGTCGGTAAACTGGGGTTTGTACGATGTATTGCATCCCAGCAACAGCATAGAGTGCGCTCCTCGGTGCCAAACCGAGTGAGTGCAGGATTGAAATCTTGATTCAGGAAATGTAGTTCGACTACATTTGACGACCCCATGACCTCGAATACCTACCCACGCCTGCTGGGCGACATTGGCGGGACAAACGCGCGGTTTGCGTGGAAGTCGGCCCCGCAGGCGCCGTTGACCGACGCCGTGACCTACCCCTGCGCCCAGTTCCCGACCCTGGAACACGCCATGCAGCGGTATCTGTCCGAACGCGGCCAGACGGCGCCTTGGTGCGCGATCGGCATCGCCAATCCGATCGTCGGTGACCTGGTCAAGATGACCAACCACCACTGGTCGTTCTCGATCTCCGGCGTGCAGCGCGCGCTCGGCTTCGACCGCTTTCTGGTGCTCAACGACTTCACCGCGCTGGCGCTGTCGCTGCCGGCCCTGCCGCCGTCGGACCTGCGGCAGGTCGGTGGCACTCTGCCGGTGGCCGGCGCGCCGCTCGGGCTGATCGGCCCCGGCACCGGCCTGGGCGTGTCGGGTCTGCTGCCGGCACAGAACGGGCGCAACGCGATTCCCGTCAACGGTGAAGGCGGCCACGTCACCCTGGCGCCGATCGACGCGCTGGAGGAGGCCGTCGTCAAGTGGTTGCAGCGCCGTTTCGGCCATGCGTCGGCCGAACGGGCCTTGTCGGGGCCGGGTTTGCAGAACCTGTACGCCGCCTTGTGCGAAATCGACGGCGTGCCCGCCCAAGCGCTGGACGCGCGCGACATCACGACCCGGGCCCTGTCAGGGCAGGACGCGCAGTGTGTGAGCGCGGTGGACGTATTCTTCCGCCTGCTCGGCACCACGGCCGGCAACCTGGCGCTGTCGCTGGGAACGCGGGGCGGCATGTACGTCGGGGGCGGGATCGTTCCCAGGCTGGGTGACCGGATCAGCAGCTCGTCGTTTCGCCAGCGCTTCGAGGAGAAGGGGCGATTCCAGGGCTACCTGTCGCAGATTCCGGTGTTTGTCGTGCATGCCGGCACCTCGCCTGCACTGCGGGGTGCTGCGCAAGCGCTCGAGGATTCCTGATCCGGTTCCGGCACGCAGTCCAAAATTCGTCTTCAAAGGACCCCTTGTGATCCCTCAAGAACGCTGGTTCGTCCGCCTGGTCCTGTGTCTGTCCCTTTTTGGCGCGGGTCTGCCGGCGCACGCAGCGCCCGAGCCGACCCGGCGCAGTTGGCCGATCGGCCAGTTCACCTCGGTGGATCTGGTGGCGCGCGAGCCGGATGGGCTGGACAACCAGCATCCGGCCGATTGGCCGCCCGAGCTGCTTCGCAGGCAACTCGGCGCCGTGCGCACCAACACCGTTGACGGGCCCGCGGCCTTGTTCTCGGCCGATGAGCTGGATGCGCTGGTCGTGCCGCTGTCGCAGGCGCTGGCGTTGGCCAAGCCGAAAGACGACGTGCTGCTGCTGAGCACGAGCCGGCGCGGAGGGGCGTTCTTCATCGCGCCTTCGGGCGTGACGGCCAGGTTGTTCGTGCTGGACGGAGCCCTGCAACTGATCGTGCATGACGCTCGGCTCGACTTCTACAACACCTACGTCGGTTCCCGCATCGAGCCGACTTTCAAGTTCGGGTCGAGGTCGAAGGCCGGCAATGCGGTGCTTCAGAGCCCGGCGGCCATGAGCCGGCGGGGTGACTGGCTGGCGATTTCGCCCACGGGCGCCGCTGCGGCCGTGCCGGTGGCGCCGACGGTGCCGGCTGCGGCGCCGGCCGCGGAAGCCGCCAAACCGCGTCCGCCTCCGGCTACCGCGCCTGCGGCAGCACCACCGCGGCCGCGCGACCCCGGGTTTGCCGAGGACGTCGAGCAACGTTTGCTGGTCTTGAAGCGGCTGTTCGACCGCGGCCTGATCACCGAGGCCGAGTACCAGCAGAAGCGCAAGGACGTGCTGCAGTCGCTCTGATGATCAGGCCACGTCGGCCGCGCCGCCCATCGCGTGGCTGAAGCCGCCGTCGACGTAGGTGATTTCGGAGGTGACCCCGGCGGCCAGGTCGGACAGCAGGAAGGCCGCCACGTTGCCCACGTCGTCGATCGTCACGTTGCGGCGCAGCGGTGCGTTGGCGGCCACCACGTCGAGAATCTTGCCGAAGCCCTTGATGCCCGAAGCCGCCAGTGTCTTGATCGGCCCGGCCGAGATGCCGTTGACGCGCACGCCGCGCGGGCCCAGGCTGCTGGCCAGGTAGCGCACGCTGGCCTCCAGCGAGGCCTTGGCAAGCCCCATGGTGTTGTAGTTGGGCACGCTGCGCAGCGAACCCAGGTAGGTCAGGGTCAGCAGGGCGGAGCCCGGGCGCAACTGACCGGCGCAGGCCTTGGCCATGGCCGGGAAGCTGTAGCTGGAGATGTCGTGCGCGATCCGGAACGCTTCACGCGACAGGCCCGCGAGGAAATCGCCAGCGATCGCTTCCTTGGGTGCAAAGCCGATCGAGTGCACGAAGCCGTCGAACTGTGGCCAGGCTTCACCGAGTTGCGTGAAGGCACGTGTGATTTGCGCGTCGTCGGACACGTCCAGGTCGTAGATCAGGGTCGAGCCGAACTCGGCGGCGAAGTCGGCCACGCGGTCCTTGAAGCGCTCGCCCTGGTAGCTGAACGCCAGTTCGGCGCCTTCGCGGCGGCAGGCGCGTGCCACGCCGTACGCGATCGACCGGTTGGACAAGACGCCGGTGATGAGGAAGCGCTTGCCGTCGAGGAATCCCATGGTGTCTCCGGTTTGAGTGGCGCCGGATTTTGGCACGCGACGGTGTGTCCGCAGGGCGACTTGACACGCCGAGCCCTTGCCGGCTGTTGCCGGCCCCTGCTGCTCAGGATACAATCCCTGTTTTGCCACGCAACCTGCAGGAAGGTGCCGATTGCGGGGTTGCAGGCACGGTGTCCAGCCGGACAGCGAGCAGGCAGTTAGCGTAAGCGGCGTAGGCGGCAAATGCTTGGGCGGATTCTTCCAGCCCATTTTTTTTGCCGGAACGCTTTTGAGAGGCTTGGACAAACCGTTGATGAACTGGCAGAGCGCCGTCGAACGCACCGTGATCGGCTTGGGCTACGAACTCGTGGACACCGAGCGGACGGCGGGTGGGTTGCTGCGCGTGTATATCGACAAGCTCGGCGACAAAGCCGGCGACAACCTCGTTGCCAAGCCGGCCGATGCAGCAGCGGCCGATCCGGCAGACGCATTCATCACGGTCGATGACTGCGAGAAGGTCACGCGCCAGTTGCAGCATGTGCTGGAAGTCGAAGCTTGTGCGTACGAGCGGCTCGAAGTTTCGTCGCCCGGGCTGGACCGCCCGCTGAAGAAGGCGGCTGACTATGCGCGGTTTGCCGGCGAGCAGGTGGCGCTGACCTTGAAGGTGCCGTTCCAGGGCCGCAAGAAGTACCAGGGCGAGCTGCAAGCGGCCGAGGCCGGTTGGCGCATCGTCTACAGCGACGGCAAGACGCAGACCGAGCTGGGCTTTGCGCTCGAAGAAGTCAAGGAAGCGCGGCTGGTGCCGGTGCTCGACTTCAAGGGTCGCCGCTTCGCCAAACCGGCACAGGAAGAGACGCAGCAAGAGATGAATCAGGACAAGGCGCAGCCCTCGAAAAAGGGCTCGAACGTTGAGGTTGATGGAGGTCGTATTCAATGAACCGCGAACTGTTGATGCTGGTGGACGCGATCTCGCGCGAGAAGAGCGTGGATCTGGAGGTGGTGTTCGGCGCGGTCGAAGCCGCGCTGGCGTCCGCTTCGAAGAAGCTGCATGGCGGCGAAGTGGACATGCGCGTCACGGTGGACCGTGAAAGCGGCGACTACGAAACCTTCCGCCGTTGGCACGTGGTGCCCAACGAAGCCGGCCTGCAATTGCCCGACTCGGAAATCCTGCTGTTCGAAGCGCTCGAACAGATCCCCGACATCGAGGTCGATGACTACATCGAAGAGCCGGTCGAATCGGTCTCGATCGGCCGCATCGGCGCGCAGGCGGCCAAGCAGGTGATCCTGCAGAAGATCCGTGACGCCGAGCGCGAACAGCTGCTGACCGACTTCCTCTCGCGCGGCGAGAAGATCTTCGTCGGCACCGTCAAGCGCCTGGACAAGGGCGACATCGTCGTCGAGTCCGGCCGCATCGAAGGCCGGCTGCGCCGCAGCGAGATGATCCCGAAGGAAAACCTGCGCACCGGCGACCGCGTTCGTGCCTACATCGCCGAGGTCGACCCGACCCTGCGCGGCCCGCAGATCATCCTGTCGCGCAGCGCGCCCGGCTTCATGATCGAACTCTTCGCGCAGGAAGTGCCCGAGATCGAACAAGGCCTGCTCGAGATCAAGTCGTGCGCCCGCGACCCCGGCTCGCGCGCCAAGATCGCCGTGGTGTCGCACGACAAGCGCGTCGACCCGATCGGCACCTGCGTCGGCGTGCGCGGTTCGAGAGTCAACGCGGTCACCAATGAACTCGCTGGCGAACGAGTCGACATCGTGCTGTGGTCCGAAGACCCGGCGCAGTTCGTGATCGGCGCGCTGGCGCCGGCCAACGTGCAGTCCATCGTCGTCGACGAAGAGCGCCACGCGATGGACGTGGTGGTCGATGAAGAAAACCTCGCCATCGCGATCGGCCGCGGCGGCCAGAACGTGCGTCTGGCGTCGGAGATGACCGGCTGGCGCATCAACATCATGACGGCCGAGGAGTCGGCTTCCAAGCAGGCGGTCGAGTCCGACAGCGTGCGCAAGTTGTTCATCGACAAGCTCGACGTCGATGCCGAAGTGGCCGACATCCTGATCGCCGAGGGCTTCTCCAGCCTCGAAGAAGTGGCCTACGTGCCGATGCAGGAAATGCTCGAGATCGAGAGCTTCGACGAAGACACCGTCAACGAGCTGCGCACGCGCGCCAAGGATGCGCTGCTGACCATGGAGATCGCCAAGGAAGAGAACGTCGACGACGTGTCGCAGAACCTGCGCGACCTCGAAGGCCTGACTCCCGATCTGATCACCCAATTGGCGTCCGGCGGCATTCACACCCGCGACGATCTGGCCGACCTGGCGGTGGACGAGCTGATCGAGCTCACTGCCGTTGACGAAGCCACCGCCAAGGCATTGATCATGAAGGCGCGCGAACACTGGTTCACGGCATGAGCGCCGCATCCAGCCCACGCAGCCTGACCCCCGATATCACCAGCTAGACCCAAGCAAGGATCAAACAATGGCCTCGACCACCGTCGCCCAACTCGCCGCCGAGCTGAACCGCTCTGCTGCGGCGCTGCTCGAGCAGCTCCAGTCGGCCGGCGTCAGCAAGGCCTCGACGGACGCTGCGCTGACCGAGTCTGACAAGGAGCGGCTGCTGGACTACCTGCGCACCACGCACGGAACGGCCGGCGGCGGCGAGCGCAAGAAGATCACCTTGACGCGCAAGTCCACCAGCGAGATCAAGCAGGCCGACGCCAGCGGCAAGGCGCGCACGATCCAGGTCGAGGTGCGCAAGAAGCGCACCTTCGTCAAGCGCGACGAAACCGCGCCGGCGGTCGAAGAGCCGTCCACGCCGGTCGAAGACGATGCGGCGCTGAAACTGCGCGAGCAGGAGGCCGAGGCCCAGGCCGCCCAACTGCGCCGCCAGGAAGAAGAGCTGGCCGAGCAACAGCGCCAGCGCGAAGCGCAAGCCGTGCAAGAGCAGCGCGACCGTGAAGCCGCCGAAGCCAGCGCCCGTGAAGCCGCCGAAAAGGCCGCTGCGCTGGCCGCCGCCGCACTCGCTGCGGCCGCCGCTGCCGCGCCGCCGGCCAAGCCCGAGGGCAAGTCCGGCAAGGGCAGCAAGGCCAACACCGCTGCGCCACCGGCGCCGGTGCCGGTGGCGGCGGTACCGGAAGCGCCTGCCGCGCCGGTCGAGCCGCCCAAGCCGCAGCTGCGCGTGATCAAGGCTGCGGTGGCCGAGAACGAAGAGAAGCAGAAGGCCGCCGACCTGGCCAAGCGCCGCAAGGCCGCCGAAGACGAAGCCTCGGCGATCCGCGCGATGATGAACGCGCCGAAGAAGGTCGCGGTCGCCAAGAAGCCCGAAGAAGTCAAGCCGGCGGCTGCGGCCGAAGCCGGCAAGGACGGCATCAAGGGCACGATCCACAAGAAGGCCGGCACGCCGGGTGCAGCCGTGGCGGCACCGGGCGTCGCCAAGCCGGGCGACAAGAAATCGGTCAAGTCCGAGAAGCTGTCGTCCAGCTGGGCCGACGACGCTGCCAAGAAGCGCGCGCTCAAGCCCGCGGTTCGCGGCCCCAGCGGCGGCGCGCGGCCGGGCTGGCGCGCACCGCGCGCGGGCCGCCGCGGCGACCGCAACGATGGCGCACCGAACTCCACCTTCTCGGCGCCGCAAGAGTTGCAG
>JANOQS010000046.1:0-3051 GCA_031414975.1 Methylibium sp.
GCGCGAGCATGCCGTACCACTGCGTCATCTCGAAGCCGGGGAAGCCTTGTTCGGCCACCGTCGGCACGTCGGGCAACTGAGCCAGACGCTGCGGTGTGCCGGTGGCAATGCAGCGCAGCTTGCCGCTCTTGATGAACTGCAGGATCGCCGGGGCGCCCACCGCGGCGGCGTCGAGCCGGCCCCCCATCAGGTCGGTGAGCTGCGGGCCGGTGCCGCGGTAGGGCACGTGCAGGATGAAGGTGTTGGTCACCATCTTCAGGTACTCGAATGCCAGGTGGCCGGCGCTGCCGTTGCCGGCCGAGCCGTAGTTCAGCGCACCGGGTTTGGACTTGGCCAGCGCGATCAGCTCCTTCAGGTTGTTCACCGGCAGGTCGGGCCGCACCACGTACAGGCTGGGCACCTTGGCCAGCAGTGAGATCGGGCGGAAGTCCTTGTTCGGGTCGTAGGGCAGCTTGTCGAAGATGTACGGGTTGACGGCCAAGGTGCCGATGTGGCCGAGGATCAGCGTGTGCTGGTCGTCGGCGCGCGCCACCTCGCCCATCGCCACGTTGCCGGCGGCGCCGGGCTTGTTGTCGACGTACACGCTCTGCCCGAGCAGCTTGGCCAGTTCGACGGCGGTGCTGCGCGCCACGATCTCCGAGCTGCCACCCGGTGCAAAAGGAACGACGAAACGCACCGCCTTGCTGGGCCAGGCGGCTTGCGCCCTGGCCGTGAGCGGAAGCAGGCCGAGGCCGGCCGTGGCGGCGCCCAGGCGCAGGGCGGTGCGGCGGGTGAGTTGGTACGGGGTCATGGAAGTCTCCTGTGAGGTGCGTGGTTGGCGGGTCGGGTTGTCGGGTGTGGGTTATCGGGTGGTTATCGGGTTGCCATTGGGGTGACGTTCAGGCCGAACTCTTCGGCCACCTTGCGGTATGAGCGGACGTTCTGCTTCACATAAGCATCGAGCTCGGCGCCGGTCATCGCAAAGTCGAACAGACCGCGCTCGGTGCGCAGTTGCCGGTACGCCGCGCTGGGCAGCATGCGGCGGAACACGTCGACCCAGGTGGCGTAGTCGGCATCGCTGACCTTCGGGCCCACGTAGACGCCGCGCACGATCGGCCAGGTGACGTCGAGGCCGGCCTCGCGTGCGGTGGGCACGTCGGCCAGGCGGCCCGGCAGGCGCTGGTCGGACATCACCGCCAGCACGCGCAAGGGCGCGCCGGCAGCGAGCTTCGCGACGATCTCGGAAGCGTCGCCGGTGCAGACCTGCACATGACCGCCCTGCAATGCCGTCAGCGCCTCGCCACCGCCTTCGAACGCGACGAAGCGCATGTTGCGGTGGTGGATGCCGGCACCTCGCGCCGTCAGTGCAGCCTTGATCCAGTCCTGGCTACCCACCGTGCCGCCCGCACCGAAGACGAGCCTGGCAGGGTCGGCCTTCAACGCGGCCAGCAGATCCTTCAGCGTCTTGTAGGGCGATGCGGCCGAGACCACGATGGCGCCGTAGTCGGCCGCCACGCCGGCCACCCAGCGCACGTCGTTCTCGCTGTGACGGCCGAACTTGCCCTGCGCCAGGTTCAGCAGCGAGCCGCTGGAGAAGGCCACCAGCGTCTCAGCCTCGGCCGGCCGCTGCGCGACCATGGTGCTGTAGGCCACGGCGCCGATGCCGCCCGGCAGGTAGCTCAGGCGCATCGGCGCGGCAATGTGCCGGCCTTCCAGCAGGCCGGCCTGCACGAGCTTGCAGGTGAGGTCGAAACCACCCCCGGGCTTGGCCGCGGCAATGCACTCGGTCTTGTCGAGCGCGACGGCGTACGCAGTCGTTGCACTGCTGAACAGCCCCACCAGCAGTGCCGACAGAAGCGCCAGGCGCCGGTGCGTCATCGTGTCTCCAGCTTGTCTTTGTGCGCCGGACTTTAGCGACCCACGCCTTTCAGTCAGCTTTCAGCAAAGCCGCCGAATCCCTGGTGTAAACCCGCATCACTCGCCGGGCGGCAGGACGATCCGAGCCACCAGCCCGACGCCCCGCTCGCCGGCCCGCTCTCCAGCGTTCAAGTGCAAGCGGCCGCCATGGCGCTGCGCGATCGACGCGACGATCGCGAGCCCCAAGCCCGACCCCGGCAGCGCAACATTGCTGGCGCGGAAGAAGCGCTCGCCGGCACGCGGCAGTTCGTCGGCCGGGATGCCGGGGCCGGTATCGGCCACCTCGACGGCAGCGCCACCGTCGTTCATGCGACGCACCGACACCGTCACGCTCGCGCCGCGCGGCGAGTAGCGGATCGCGTTGTGCAGCAGGTTGGACAAGGCCTCGCGCAACAAGGCCCGGTCGGCGGCCACGTCGAGCCGATCGCAGGCCGTCTCGACCCCGAGGTCGATGCCGTGCTCGCGCGCCGCCGGCCACCATTCGCGCGTGACGGCGGTGGCGAGCTCCACCAGGTCGAGCGGCGCGCGCTCCAGGTCGGCCGCGTCGGTGCGCGCGAGCGACAGCATCTGGTTGGTCTGGCGCACCGTCTCGTCCAACTGCGCTTTCACGGCAGCGACGGCAGCACGCATGCGTTCGGCGTCGGGCTCTCGCAGCGCATAACCGACCTGCGTGGTCAAGGTGGCCAGCGGGGTTCGCAACTGGTGCGAGGCGTCGTCGATGAAGCGTCGGCGCGCCTCGGTGAGGCTGCGGTTGCGCACCACGTGGTCGTTGATGGCATCGACCAACGGCCGCACGTCGGCCGGAATGCGCGAGGTGTCCACCGGCGCCAGGTCTTGCGGCGCGCGCGCGTGCACCTCGGCCCGCAGGCGCCGCAGCGGGCGCAAGGCCCAGCCGATGGCCAGCACCAGCAGGCCGCTGGCGAGCAGAAGCAGCAGCAAGTTGCGCTCCACCGACTGCAGCACCAGCGTGCGCGTGAAGGCTTTGCGCGAGCCCAGCGTCTCAGCCACTTGAATGATCACCCGCTGCTCGCCGCCCTGCCCGCTGCTCTGCCAACCGACAGGCTGGTTCAGCACGCGCGCGTAACTGCCCACACGCACTGGCTCGTCGAAGTAGCGCGCGTCGGCGAACTGGGGTTTGCCGGTCAGCAAGGGGCC
>JANOQS010000047.1:0-2611 GCA_031414975.1 Methylibium sp.
CGCCGAGCAGCACGCGCACCGGCCGCCAGGTGGCGAACGTGGTGAGCGCCAGCGCAATCCAACCGCGCCCCGCCACCAACCCCTCGACCCAGAGCGGTGCATAGACGACCGACAGGAATGCACCCGCCACGCCGCACAGCGCTCCCCCGGCAACCACCGCGCCCAAGCGAATCCAGCGCACCTTGTAGCCCAGCGCATGCGCCGATTCGGGCGATTCGCCGATCGCGCGCAGAACCAATCCGGCGCGGCTGCGGTAAAGGAACCAGATGCAAGCGAACACCAGGCCGATGGCGATGTAGACCATGGGGTGTTGGCGGAACAATGCGGGGCCGAGCAGTGGAATGTCGGCGAGGATCGGAATCTGGAACGCCGCACGCTCTGCCAGTTTCTGGCCCACGAAGCCGACGCCGACGAACGCCGAGAAACCATAGCCGAACAGGCTGACCGCGAGGCCCGTCGCGTACTGGTTCGTGTTGAGCCAGATCACGAGCACGCCAAACGCCGCGGCGAGCAGGCCACCTGCCGCGGCGCCCCCGATGAACGCGACGGTGTCGCTGCCCGACATGAACGCCGCGGCGAAACCGGCGATCGCGGCAACGAGCATGATGCCCTCGGCACCGAGGTTGAGCACACCGGCCTTCTCGTTGAGCAGCAGGCCCAGGCCGGCAATGGCCAGCGGCGTGCCGGAGGCGAGGGTTGCTGCAATCAGCAAGGCAAATTCATTCATGACGCCTCCTTGAGCAAGGCAGCGGGCTTCAGTGCAGCAGGCGCACCGGCCTTCCAACGCAAGCGGTAGTGGATGAGCGTGTCGCTGGCCAGCAGCAAGAACAGCAGCAGGCCCTGGAACACGCCGGTCAGCGCGTTGGGCAAGCCCAGGCGCGACTGGCCGAGCTCGCCGCCGATCAGCAGCATCGATAACAAGATGCCCGAGAACACGATGCCCACCGGGTGCAGCCGCCCGACGAAGCAGACGATGATCGCGGTGAAGCCGTAACCGGTGGACAGGTGCGGCGTCAACTGGCGCAGCGGGCCGGCGGCCTCCATCGCACCGGCCAGGCCGGCCATGCCGCCCGAGACCAGCAGTGCGGTCCAGAGCGACGCTCGTGCCGAGAAGCCGGCATAACGCGCCGCCGCCGGCGCCAGCCCGCCCACTTGCAACTGGTAACCCCGCCACGAGCGGAACAGGAAGGCCCAGAAGCCCGCCACCAGCACCAGCGCCAGCACGAAGCCCCAGTGCAGCCGCCCGAACAGCGCCGGCAGCCAGGTCGACGGATCGAAGTTCTTGGTCTGCGGGAAGTTGAAACCCATCGGGTCTTTCCAGGGCCCGAACACCAGGTAGTTCAGCAACTGCTGCGACACGTAAACGAGCATCAGGCTGACCAGAATCTCGCTCGCGTTGAAGCTGTCGCGCAGCCACGCGGTGATGGCCGCCCAGGCCATGCCGCCCAGCACGCCGGCCAGCAGCACCAGCGGGCTGTAGATGCCGCGCGCGCCGGTCACACCGTGCGTGGTGAGCCACAGCGCCACGCCGCCGCCGGCGATGGCGCCGAGCACGAACTGCCCTTCGGCGCCGATGTTCCACACGTTGGAGCGGTAGCACACCGCCAGGCCCAGCGCGCACAGGATCAGCGGCGTGGCCTTGAGCAGCACCTCCGACACACCGCGCATGCCGTTGAGCGGCTCGATGAAGAAGATCGCCAGGCCACGCACCGGGTCTTTGCCGAGCGCGATGAAGAGCAGGCTGGCCAGCACCACCGTCATCGCCAGCGCGATCAACGGCGACGCGTACGACATCAGCCTGGACGGCTGGGCGCGGGGTTCGAGCTTAAGCATGGGCCACCTCCTCTGACTTCTGCGCACCGCCTTGCGGCCACAGGCCCGACATCCACTCGCCGATCTGCTCGATCGTCGCCTCGGTCGTCGGCACGCTCGGACTGAGCTTGCCGGCGGCGATGACGACCAGCCGGTCGCAGATCTCGAACAGTTCGTCCAACTCCTCGCTGACGACGAGCAGCGCGCAGCCTTCGTCGCGCAGCTTCAGCACCTCGCCGCGGATCAGCGCCGCGGCGCCCACGTCCACGCCCCAGGTCGGCTGCGAGACGATCAGCAGCTTTGGCTTGGCATCGATCTCGCGGCCGACGATGAACTTCTGCAGGTTGCCACCGGAGAGCGACTTGGCCACCGCGCCCGCGCCACCGGCCTTCACGTTGAAGCGGTCGATGATGTGCTCGGCCAGCCGCCGCACCCCGTTCACGTCGATCCAGCCGCTCTTGCCGACCGTGTGCGTGCGGGTCAGCAGCGTGTTGTCAGCGAGCGAAAGCGTGGGCACCGCGCCGCGGCCCAGGCGCTCCTCGGGCACGAAGCACAGACCCTCCTTTCGTCGCTGGCGCGGCGAATGGTTCGAGATGTCCTGCCCGAACAAGTTGATCGAGCCCGCCGGCGCGCGCGTGTCTTCACCCGACAGCGCAGCCATGAACTCTTGCTGGCCGTTGCCCGACACGCCGGCCACGCCGACGATCTCGCCGGCACGCACCTGCAGCGCGATGTTCTTCAGGTTGGTGCCGAACGGCGACTGCTTGTCCAGGCTCAGTTGTTTGATGTCCAGCGTCAG
>JANOQS010000048.1:0-4218 GCA_031414975.1 Methylibium sp.
CGTCGTACAGGCGCCGCGCCATGCCAGGGTGCTGCGAGCCCTGGCCCGGGAACAGGAACACCAGGCGCGGCTTCTGGAGTGCCGCCACCGAACTCTTGGCGGCGCGCAGCGCGCCCACCGCGTCGGCCACGCTGGCGGCGACGACGCTCAGGCGCTGTGCCATCGGCTTGCGGCCGCGCATCAGCGTGGCGGCCACGTCTGCCAGCGCCAGTTCGGGCTGGCGTTCCAGGTGGTCGGCCAGGTCGCGCGCGCGCTGCAGCGCCGCTTCGGCCGTGCGCGCCGAGAGCGGCAAGATGAACTTGCGCTTGTCTTGCGCTGCGGCATGCTGCGCTGGCGCTTCTTCGATCACCACGTGCGCGTTGGTGCCGCCCACGCCGAACGAGCTGATCGCAGCCCGACGCGCTTGCGTCGCGCGCGGCCAGGGCGTGTTGTGCGCGACCACCTTGAACGGCGTGGCGGCAAAGTCGATCTGCGGGTTGGGTTTGCGGAAATGCAAGGTGCCGGGAATGACCTCGCGGTGCAGCGCCAGCGCGGCCTTGATCAGCCCCACCACGCCGGCTCCGGCGGCCATGTGGCCGATGTTGCTCTTGACCGAGCCGATGCCGCAGAACTCGCTGTCGTCGGTGTCTTCGCGCCAGGCGCGGGTCAGCGCGGCCACTTCGATCGGGTCGCCCAGCGAGGTGCCGGTGCCGTGCGCTTCGACGTAGCCGATGCTGCGCGCGTTGACCTGCGCATGCTCCAGCGCCATGCGGATCGCGCCGGCCTGGCCGCTCACGCTCGGCGCGGTGAAGCTGGCCTTGTCGCCGCCGTCGTTGTTCAAGCCGACCCCGCGGATCACCGCGTAGATCGTGTCGCCCGAGGCGAGCGCATCTTCGAGCCGGCGCAGCACCACCACGCCGCCGCCGCTGGCGAACACGGTGCCGCTCGCGTCGGCATCGAAGGGCCGGCAGTGGCCGTCGGCCGACTCCATGCCGCCCTCGACGTGCAGGTAACCATTGATCTGCGGCACCACCACGTTGGCGCCTCCCGCCAGCGCCACATCGCACTGGCCGCTGGCCAGCGCATGCCAGGCCTGCGCCACCGCCACCAGGCTGGTCGAGCAGGCGGTGTGGATGGCCAGCGCCGGGCCGTTGAGGTTCAAGCGGTTGGCCACGCGCGTGGCGACGTAGTCCTTCTCGCTCGCCAGCATGGTGGCGAATTCGCCGTATTGCTGGATCAGTTCGGGCTGCTCCTGCCGCAGTGCCAGCGCGTAGGCGTTGTTGCCGGTGCCGGCATAGACGCCGATCCGTGCGTCGGTGCGCGACGGGTCGATGGCCGCGTGCTCCAGCGCCGACGCGCACATCTCCAGCATCAGGCGCTGCTGCGGGTCGAGCATCGTCGCTTCGCGGGCGGAGATGCCGAAGAATGCGGCATCGAAGCGCTCGACGTTGTCGAGCACACCATGCGCGGCGACGAAATTGGGCCGGCTGCGCACCGACTCGGGGATGCTCGGATCGACCTCGTTCAATGCGAAATGGCGGATGCCTTCCTGCCCGCCAAGCAGGTTCTGCCAGAAGGTTTCGAGGTCGGACGAGCCGGGCGTGCGCGAGGCCATGCCGACGATCGCGATGCCGGCGGTCGCCTCGGTCGGCGCACTGCGCTGCTTCTTGCGCACTTGCGGCTGCCCGCCCATCGCGGCGGCGATGCCGGCAACGGTCGGCTTGTCATAAACGTCGGCCACGCTGACGCCCTTGATGCCGAGCTCCTTCAGCCGCGTGACAAAGCGCATCACCAGCAATGAACGTGCGCCCAGGTCGAACAGGTTCTGCTCGTCGCCGATCTGCGGCAGGCCCAGCAGTTCCTGCCACAAGGTGCGCGTGACCACCAACGGGTCGGACGATGCGGGGGCCGTGGATTCGAGCGCCGGCAGCGGCAGGGCCTTGCGGTCGATCTTGCCGCTGGGTGTGGTGGGCAGCCGCTCCAGCGTGACGAAGCGCACCGGCACCATGTACTCGGGCAGGCAGCCACGCAGGTGGGCGCGCAGTTGCGTGATCAGCGCGCTCACGTCGGTCGCGCTGCCATCGCGCATCACGATGTGCGCGACCAGTTGTTTGCCGACGCCGGGCAGCTCGGGTGCGGTGACGACGGCGTCCTTGATGGCGTCGTGCGCCATCATCGCAATCTCGATCTCGCCCGGCTCGATGCGGAATCCATCGACCTTGAGTTGCTGGTCGGCGCGGCCGAGGTAGGTGCACACGCCGGCGGCGTTGCGCCGCACCAGGTCGCCGGTGACGTACCAGCGCTCGGGCAGGCCTTCGAAGTCGCTCCGGAAGCGCTCGGCGGTCAGTTCGGGGCGGCCGAGATAGCCGCTGGCCAGCGTGTCGCCGCCGAGCAGCAACTCGCCGGTCGTCTCAGTGCTGCCAGCCTCCGTCTGCGCGTTGATCAGCGCCAGCCGCACATGCGGCAGCGGCAGGCCGATCGGCGGGATCTCGGGCCACGCGGCCGGGTCGCCACGCAATTCGTGCGCGGTGACCACGTGGCTTTCGGTTGGGCCGTAGTGGTTGTGCAGTTCGGCACCCGGCAGGCGCACGAACAGCGAGCGGATCGCTGGCGTGACCTGCAGTTGTTCGCCCGCGCTGACCACATCGCGCAGTGCCGCGGGTGCGTGTTCGCGTGCGGCGTCGGCAATCATCTGCAGCGCCACGTACGGCACGAAGATGCGCTCGACTTTGTGTTCCACCAGCGCGGCCAGCAGCAGCGCCGGGTCGCGCCGCTGTGCTTCGGGCACCAGCACCAGGGTGCCGCCGCAGGCCAGGGTCGAGAAGATTTCCTGGAAGTGCACGTCGAACGACAGCGGCGCGAATTGCAGCACCCGCGCGGCCTGGCCCAGGCGCGTGTGGGTGGCGTGCCACTGGATCAGGTGGCGCAGCGGCCATGCGCCCATCGCCACGCCCTTGGGCCGGCCGGTCGAGCCCGACGTGAACAGCACGTAGCTCAGGTCGGGGGTGGCCGCATGCGGCATCTCTTGCGCCGGGGCGGGCTGGTCGAGCGTGGGGAAGTGGCCTACTGCGGCGCGCAATTGGGCCAGCGCGTCGGGCTCGCCCAACACCACGCGCGGGGCGGCGTCTTCGAGCATCGCCTGCAGGCGGTCGGCCGGGTAGTTCAGGTCCAGCGGCATGTAGCCCAGGCCGGCGTCGATGGTGGCAAGGATCGCGACGATCGTGTCGATCGAGCGGATGGCGGCAATGCCGATGCGATCGCCCGGAACGAAGCCGCTGGCACGCAAACGGCCGGCCAGCGCTTCGACAGAGGCCAACAGTTCGGCGTAGCTGAGCTGCTTGCCGGCAGTCTGGATCGCACTAGCCTGCGGAAGGTGTCGCGCCGCTTCTCGGAGCCAGTGAGAAAGGGGTGGCGGGGCAGGGGCGACGTTGCGAGACTCGTGCGAATCAGATTGAATCATTGGTGCCAGTCCAGAGGGGCCAGTCCGCCGATCTCGAAGCCCGCGCAACCCACTCGCCTCGTGCGAGCGAACCGTGCGCTTTGCCTTGTATTTTCGAGCGGCGTACCGAGGCATCAGTATCCACTCGGTCAGCAGTTGCAGAGCGTTTCGGGTGCGAATGCGTTCGTGATGTTTTCAGCGCTTGTGTTCACTCGATGCATCGGCCCGCGGCACTCCGTGCACAATTTATTGTCGGGATCGACATACCTGCGTTCACCCCCCTAGATTCGGAGTTGCACGCGGCTTCTCGACGTGGGATCGGGGGCCTGATCTGCGATGCAGATCGGGTCTTCGCGATGAGCCTGATCCATGCGCTTGAAGCAGCCTGTCGGCCATGCGGCTCAGAGGGTCAAGCGATGCGAATCCGGCATCGAGCCATAACGCCCCCGGCTGTCGATTGCGACACGGAATTGCTCCACAAAGCTGTGACCGGCCCCCACGATTGTGGGATGGCAGGGGGGGGTTACATCCCGATAATTCTTTCAATGAGGAAAAACGTGTGCTGGCGCAGGTTTGGGGGATGTCCCTGGAACCGGAGATTCAGGTCACACCGCCGAGGCACACCGCCAAGGCACACCGCAGGAATTGGGGAATAAACAATGTTCATGGTATTTCGGCACCACGTGTCGGTGGCGGCGTTTACCGCGATGATGGCCGACATGGTGCTGTGCTTCGTGGCCATTGTGCTGGCCGCGGGCACCTTGGAGGGGGCGCGCAGCGCCTACCCGCTGCAGGTCTAC
>JANOQS010000049.1:0-5876 GCA_031414975.1 Methylibium sp.
TGCAGTTCATCAAGAGCGGCAAGCTGCGCTGCATTGCCACCGGCACACCGCAGCGTCTGGCTCAGTTGCCCGACGTGCCGACGGTGGCCGAACAAGGCTTCCCCGGCTTCGAGATGACGCAGTGGTACGGCATGCTCGCGCCGGCCAGCCTGCCGCAGGCCCACATCGACAAGCTGGCGCTGGCGGCGGCCAAGGCCGTCAAGGAGCCCGCGTCGGTCAAGCTGCTCGAGGCCGAGGCCGCGCTGGCCATCGGCAGCACGCCCGCCGAGTTTGCAGCGTTCATCGCGCAGGAACAGCAGCGCTGGAAGCCGGTGATCGCGCGCGCGAAGATCAAGCCGGACTGAGCCCGCCGCGCTTCGGCGCCGGCGCAGACCCTGCGCGCGCGCATGGATGCGCCGACGCGGCGTCAGTCCACCAACAGCCGATAACCCACCCCGGTCTCGGTCACGATGTGGCGGGGCTGCGCCGAGTCGTCTTCGAGCTTTTGACGCAGGTTGCCCATGTAGACGCGCAGGTAGTGCGTGCTCTGCGAGTGCGCCGGCCCCCACACCTCGCGCAGCAGGTGAGGGTGGGTCAGCACTCGGCCGGCGTTGGTGATCAGCACGCCGAGCAGGCGGTACTCGATCGGCGTGAGGTGCACTTCGGCGCCGCGCCTGCGCACCACGCGGGCGGCCAGGTCGACCTCCACCTCGCCGAAGCGGAACACCGAATCGGCGCCCGGCCGCCCGGCGCGTGCGCGGCGCAGGTTGGCGCGGGTGCGCGCCAGCAGCTCGGCCATGCCGAAGGGCTTGGTGATGAAGTCGTCGGCCCCGGCGTCGAGCGCCGCGACCTTCTCGCTCTCTTGCGTGCGCGCCGACAGCACGATGATCGGCACGCCCGACCAGGTGCGCACGTCGCGAATGAAGTCCACGCCATCGCCGTCGGGCAGACCCAGGTCGGCAATCACCAGATCGGGCCGGCGCGTGCCGGCCTCGACCAGGCCTTGTTTGACGGTGGTGGCCTCGAACACCTGCCAGCCTTCGGCTTCGAGCGCACTGCGCACGAAGTGGCGGATCTCGCGCTCGTCTTCGAGCACCAGGGCGATCGGCGTGGGGGTGGACATCAGCGGGCGGCGCTGCCGGCCTCGAACGCCGCGGGCTCCTCGGCGAGGTCGACGCTCGGCGGCGTGCCCAACGGCAGGCTGAAGATGAAGGTCGCCCCCAGCGGGCGGTTTGCCTCGACCCAGATGCGCCCCCGGTGCGCTTCAACGATGCCCCGGCAGATCGCCAAGCCGAGGCCGACGCCGGGCGTGGCCGACTCGGGGTCGCCACGGGTGAATTTCTCGAAGATCGCTTCCTCCCGGCCGGGGGCCACACCCGGGCCCTGGTCACGCACGCTGACGCGCAGTTCCTGGTCGACCGCTCGGACCCCGATGTCCACCGGCGAGTGCGCGGGCGTGTACTTGCCGGCGTTCTCGAGCAGGTTGGCGAGCACTCGTTCGATCAGCACCGCGTCGCACTCCACCAGCGGCACACCGGGGTCGATGAACACGCTCAGGCGCCGCGGCCCCAACGCTCCCTGGGTCGCCTTGACCGCGCCGCCGATGATCTCTTCCATCGACTGCCACTCTACGCGCAGGCGGATCTCGCCGCTCTGGATGCGCGCCATGTCGAGCAGCTTGCTCACCATGTCGTTCATGCGCAGCGCCTTGTCGCGGATCGCGCCGGCCGCCTGATGCTGCGCATCGCTCAGCGCGGGGCGGCTCGCAGCCAGCATCTCGGCCAGGCCCGCCAGCGCGGCCAGCGGCGTGCGCAGGTCATGCGACAGCGCGGCCAGCAGCGAGTTGCGCAGCCGCTCCGATTCCATCTGCACCGTCGCGCCCTGGGCCACGTCGATGTAGTGCACGCGTTCGAGTGCCATCGCCGTCAGCGCGGCAAAGGTCTCGAGTTGCTGGCGCTGCTCGGGCACCAGCAGAAAGCGCGGCTCGTCGGGCTGCACGGCCAGCACGCCGCGGCAACGCATCGTGGCCTTCAGCGGCAGGTAGAGCCAGGCGCTGCCGGCCAGCGTGTCGGTGCCCAGGCCAGCGGGCTGAACGTGGTCGAGCGTCCACTGCGCGGTGCCGGCGTCGAGGCCTGCGGCCGCTGTTGACGGGGTCGTCAGGGCCTTCAACCGATCTTGCGCATCCAGCACCCAGATCGCCACCCTGGCGCGGAACTCGCGCCCGATCACCGCCTGCGCCACCTCCACCGCCTGCTCGTTGGTGAGCATGTTCGACAGGTCGCGTGCGGCCTCGAACAGCGCGCGGGAGCGCGCCTCGCGGTGCCGCGCCACCTGGGCCTGAAAGCGCAGGCCGGCCGTCAACTGCCCGGTGACCAGGCCCACGACGAGCATCACCGCGAAGGTCAACAAGTACTGCACGTCGGCCACCGCGAACGACAGCTGCGGCGCGACGAAGAAGAAGTCGAACGCCGCCACGTTGACGAAAGCCGCCAGCACGGCCGGGCCGCGGCCCAACCACACCGCCACGCCTACCACCGCGAGCAGGAACACCATCACGATGTTGGCGAGGTCGAAGTAGGGCACCAGCAGGTGCGTCACCCCCGTGGTGGCGGCGCACGCGGCGGTGGCCAGCAGGTAGCGGCGCGCTTGCGCGGGCAGGGCTGAATCGTCTGCGACCGCCCCGGCCCGCGCTGCCGGGGCCGGCCGCGCGTGCGGCGACTGGCCGACTTCGAGGCGGTCGATGTCCGGCGCGAGCGCGGTGATCGCAGGCCCCAAGGTGCGCCGCGGCCACCACGCCGGCCACCCCCGCCGCGGCCGCGTGTGGCCGAGCACCAGCTTCGACAGGTTGTGCCGGCGCGCGTAGTCGACCAAAGCCTGCGCAATGCCCTGCGCCGAGATCACCGCCGTGCTCGCGCCCAGCTCCTGCGCCAGCTTGACGGTCTGCAGGATGCCCTCGCGCCGCGCGCCGTCCAGGCGCTGCAAGGCCGGCGTCTCGACGTACACCGCATGCCAGGTCACGGCCAGTTGCCCGGCCAATTGCGCGGCGCTGCGCACCACGTGCTCGGCGCCCTCGCGCGCGCCGATGCAGCACAGCAGCGCACCCTCGGTCTTCCACACCTGCGCGACCCCGCGGTCGCTGCGCCAGGCCTGCACGTCGTCTTCCACGCGGTCGGCGGTGCGGCGCAGCGCCAGCTCGCGCAGCGCCATCAGGTTGCCCTTGCGAAAGAAGTTCTTCGCCGCGCGCTCGGCCTGCGCCGGCAGGTAGACCTTGCCGGCCGCCAGCCGCTCGATCAGCTCGTCGGCGGTGGTGTCCACCAGCACCACCTCGTCCGCACGGTCGAAGAAGGTGTCGGGCAGCGTCTCGTGCACCACGATGCCGGTGATGCCGCCGACCACGTCGTTCAGGCTCTCGAGGTGCTGTACGTTGAGCGTGCTGTAGACGTCGATGCCGGCGTCCAGCAGTTCTTCCACGTCTTGCCAGCGCTTCGGGTGGCGCGATCCGGCCACGTTCGAATGCGCCAGTTCGTCGACCAGGATCAGCCCGGGTTGGCGCGCCAGCGCCGCGTCGAGGTCGAACTCGGCCAGGCGCTTGCCGCGGTAGTCGATGCGCGCGGGCGGCAACACCGCCAGGCCTTCGAGCAGCGCGGCCGTTTCGCTGCGGCCGTGCGTTTCGACCACGCCGGCCAGCACGTCCACCCCGTCGGCCTTCAGCTTGCGCGCGGCCACCAGCATGGCGTAAGTCTTGCCCACGCCGGCCGACGAGCCGAAGTAGATGCGCAACTTGCCGCGGGCCGCGCGCGCCTCGTCGTCGCGGATCTGCGCGAGCAGCGCGTCAGGGTCGGGGCGGGCGTCGTCGGTCATGGCCTGGCGGCATTGTCCCAGCCGCCCGGTTCGTGTCTCAAGGGCGCAGCGCGTCCAGCGCCAGGTTGAGCTGCAGCACGTTGACCCGCGGCTCGCCGAGGAAACCGAACAACCGGCCTTCGGCGTGCTGGTCGATCAACTGCTGCACCTGTGCCAGCGGCAGCTGGCGCTCTCGTGCCACGCGCGCCGCCTGGTACATCGCCGCGGCCACGCTGGTGTGCGGGTCCAGGCCGCTGGCCGAGGCGGTCACCAGGTCCACCGGCACCGCGGCTGCGTTGCCAGGGTCGGCGGCGCGCAAGGCGTCGATGCGGCCTTTCACCGCTTCCGTCAGCGCCGGGTTCAGCGGGCCCAGGTTGGAGCCGCTCGATGCGCTGGCATTGTTCGGGTGCGGCGCGGTGGCCGACGGGCGGCCCCAGAAGTATTCCGGGTCGCTGAAGTTCTGCCCGATCAGCGACGAGCCGACTGTTCTGCCGTCGCGCAGGATCAGGCTGCCGGCGGCCTGCTGCGGGAACGCCACCTGCGCGATGCCGGTGACGACGAGCGGATAGGCGATGCCGGTCAGTGCGCTCAGCAGAACGAACAGCACAAGGGCCGGGCGAACGACGGATTGAATCATCGAGTTCATGAACAGTTCCTTCAGACGAGGTGCAGGGCCGAGAGCAGCAGGTCGATCGCCTTGATGCCGATGAACGGCACGATCAGCCCGCCCACGCCGTAGACCAGCACGTTGCGGCGCAGCAGCGCGGCCGCACCGATGGCGCGGTACGCCACGCCTTTCAGCGCCAACGGGATCAGGAACACGATCACGATCGCGTTGAAGATCACCGCCGACAGGATGGCCGACGACGGGCTGTGCAACTGCATCACGTCGAGCGCCTGCAATTGCGGGTAGGTGGTGGCGAACGCCGCCGGGATGATGGCGAAGTACTTCGCAACGTCGTTGGCGATCGAGAAGGTGGTGAGCGAGCCGCGCGTCATCAGCAACTGCTTGCCGGTCTCCACGATCTCGAGCAGCTTGGTCGGGTTGCTGTCCAGGTCGACCATGTTGCCGGCCTCCTTGGCGGCCTGCGTGCCGGTGTTCATCGCCACCGCCACGTCGGCCTGGGCCAGTGCGGGGGCGTCGTTGGTGCCGTCGCCGGTCATCGCCACCAACCGGCCGTCGGCCTGGTAGTCGCGGATCATTTTGAGCTTGGCTTCTGGCGTGGCTTCAGCGAGGAAGTCGTCCACGCCGGCCTCGGCCGCAATCGCCGCCGCGGTGAGGCGGTTGTCGCCGGTGATCATCACCGTCTTGATGCCCATGCGGCGCAGCTCGGCAAAACGCTCCTTGATGCCGCCCTTGACGATGTCCTTCAGTTCGACCACGCCGAGCGCGCGTGCGCCATCCGACACCACCAGCGGCGTGCTGCCCTTGCGCGCCACCACATCGGCGGCCGCCTGCACGTCTACGGGCAAGCTGCCGCCCAGCGCTTCGACGTGCTTGCGGATCGCATCGCCCGCGCCCTTGCGCAGTTGACGCACCGTGCCATCGGCGCCCACGATGTCGACACCGCTCATGCGCGTCTGCGCGGTGAACGGCACGAAGCTCGTCTTCTGCGCCGTGAGTTCGCGCTCGCGCAGGTTGAACTTCTGCTTGGCCAGCACCGTGATGCTGCGGCCTTCGGGCGTCTCGTCGGCCATCGACGCGAACTGCGCCGCGTCGGCCAACGCCTGCTCGGTCACGCCCTTGGCGGGCACGAAGGCCGAGGCCTGGCGGTTGCCCAGCGTGATGGTGCCGGTCTTGTCGAGCAGCAGCACGTCCACGTCGCCAGCGGCTTCGACCGCGCGGCCCGAGGTGGCAATCACGTTGGCGCCCATCATGCGGCTCATGCCCGCCACGCCGATGGCCGACAGCAGCGCGCCGATGGTGGTGGGGATCAGGCTCACCAGCAGCGCGATCTGCACGGTGATCGTGACCGGCGTGCCGAGCTTGGCAGCTTCGACCGCGAAGATCGAAAACGGCAGCAAGGTCACCGTGACCACCAGGAACACGACGGTCA
>JANOQS010000050.1:0-1684 GCA_031414975.1 Methylibium sp.
CTGCGCAAGGCGCAGAGTCGCCCCGCTATCCAGGTGCGTGCGCTGCCACAAACCCTGGCCGCGCTGCGCCAGCACATCTTCAACGGCGTGATCTGGCCCGACTTCACCCGCCTGCCCAGCGCCGAGAACCCGGTGCTCGAATTGGTGCCCATCGCCATCGGCGACGTGCTGACCCTGAGCGGCAAGCGCATCGAAGTGCTGAGCGCCTCGCACACCGTGCCGGCGGTCGGCTTTGCGGTGGACGGCGGCAGCGCCGGCTGGTGGGTCTACACCGGCGACACCGGCCCCAACCCCGCGCTGTGGCAGCGCCTGCAAGACATGCAGGTCGCCCACCTCGTCATCGAAACCGCCTTCAGCGACGAAGAACGCCAACTCGCCAGCATCAGCCGCCACCTGTGCCCCACTTCACTGGGCCATGAACTGGCGCAATTGGCCGGCAGCGTGGACGTGCACATCACCCACATCAAGCCGGGCGAGATGGAGGCGGTGATGGCGGAGATTGGCCGGCTGGGCACGCCCCACCGCATTCATGCGTTGGCGGCGGGGCAGGTGATCCGGCTGGGGTGAGCACGGTCGCCTGCTACACTTATTTGTGTGTTTCACATAAAGGAGTGTTGCGATGGCTGATACGGTCAACTTCACTGGTGCGGTCGATCGAGACCTGCTCAAGCGGGCCAAGGTAATTGCGGCGCAGTCCGACACCTCCGTGAACGCCTTGTTCAACGCCGAGTTGCGCCACCTTGTTGAAACCTACGAGGCTGCGCAAGCCGCCGGCAACCAGAACTTCGCCACTTTGCTCGACTTCTCGCTCGGGCGCATCGACGACCTGAAGGTGATGGACCTTCTGGGGCTGGACAGCCAGGAGGATCTCTTCCTGCTCATGGCCCAGGCGCACCTGCCTATGCCGCGACTGAGCGAATCGGCCACCCGCGCGATGGCTGCCAGCCTGGCCGCACTGCCACGGTGAGCCGCCGCGCTTCAGCGAGCGCCGGCGCCAACGTTGTGCTGTTGCCCGACGCCGGGCCATTGATCACGCTGGCCTACGCAGATGCACTTGAGCTGCTCTTCAAGCCGGGCTGGGCCGTTCAACTCGTGGACATGGTGCTCCATGAGGTCACGCGAAACGACACGCCGACGAGCCATCTGATTGCCGAGTGGGCCCGGCGGCAGACACTGCAGGTCCTGACAACCCGCACGTTCGAGCATCACCAGCGCGCGTTGACCACCGCCGACCAGATGCCACGAAAGGCCAATCTCGGCGAACTGGCCATTCAGGAGGTCATGGGCGGCTTTGCCCTGACCACGCCACCTGTCCAGGGCGTGTTCCTGTTCGAAGACCACAACATAGCCCGCGCCAGTTTCCTGCTCCCCGAGAACTGCCAGAAGGTCAGCACCCGGGCCTACCTGCTATTTCTTGAGCAACAAGGCCTCATCCTGTCAGCCAGTGAGGTTCAGGCTCGGGCGTTGCGCGCCGGGCGAGCTTTTTCGCAGTTGCGCTTTCCGCCTGAACAGAACGCGGGCCTCGCGGAAGATCTCTGATACACTGAATACATGTATTCAGTGGAAACCAAATCATGGCAACCTCAATTCGCCTCGATCCCGTGATCGAGCAACGGCTGGACCACTTGGCCGCACAAACTGGCCGCACCAAGGCGTATTACCTTCGTGAATTGGTGGCAAACGG
>JANOQS010000051.1:0-1542 GCA_031414975.1 Methylibium sp.
GCGTGACCTCGGGCACCTGGCGGATCAAGGTCTCGGCCACCGCGCCGATGCGGTTGGACTCGGCCAGTGAGGTGCCCGGCTGCATCACCAGGCCCAGCACCAGCGAGCCTTCATTGAAGGCCGGTAGGAAGGCGCGTGGAAACAGCGGCACTGTCACCGCCGCACCGGCCACCGCGAGCGCGGCCAGTGCGATGAGCAGCTTGGCGCGGCCGAACGACCAGCTCAGCAGCTTCGTGTCCTGACGCTTCAGCCAGCCGACCAGCGGGCTGTCGCCGTGGTCCAGCCGCTTCATCGTCGGCAGCATGTAGTAGCACATCACCGGCGTGACCGTCATCGAGACGAGCATCGATGCGAGGATAGAAACGATGTAGGCGATGCCCAGCGGTGTGAAGAGCCGGCCCTCGATGCCCGGCAGTGCAAACAGCGGTACGAAGACCAGTACCACGATGACGGTGGCGTAGACGATGCCCGAGCGCACCTCGACGCTGGCGCGCCGCACCACCTCCAGCACCGACAACGGATTGCCAGTTGCCTTGTTCTGCTTGAGTCGCCGCAGGATGTTCTCGACGTCGACGACCGCGTCGTCGACCAGTTCGCCGATGGCGATGGCCAGGCCGCCCAGCGTCATCACGTTGATCGACTGGCCCAGCCACTGGAACACGAGTGCGGTGACGGCCAGCGACAGCGGGATGGCCACCAGCGAGATCACGGTCGTGCGCACCGACAGCAGGAACGCGAACAGCACGATGGCGACCATGATGGCGCCGTCGCGCAGCGCCTCGGCCACGTTGCCGACGGACGCCTTGATGAAGTCGGCCTGGCGGAATAGCACACGCGGTTCGGCGAGGCCCGGGGGCAGGCCCTGTTTCAGCTCGGAAAGCGCTGATTCGATCTGCGCGCTGAGCTTGACCGTGTCGGCATCGGGCTGCTTCTGGATGCTGACCACCACCGCCGGCAGGCCGTTGTAGCCGGCGTCGCCGCGCTTGAGGCCTGCGGCGAAGGAAACCGTGGCCACCTGCTCCAGCAGGATCGCACGGCCGTCCTTCCAGGCCACGGCGATGCCGCCCAGGTCTTCGGCGGGGTTCGTGCGGCCCAGATGGCGGATCAGGTACTCGCGGCTGTTGAGGTCGATGAAGCCGCCGCCGGCGTTGCCTGCGTAGCCTTTCAAGGCCTGCTCGACCTGCGTCAGCGAGACGCCGAACTGCGCCAGGCGCGCGGTGTCCGGTGCCACGCGCAGCGTGCGCACTTCGCCGCCGATCGGGATGACCTGCGACACGCCGGGGATCGACAGCAGCCGCGGGCGCAGCACGAAGTCGGCGTATTCGCGCGCGGCCATGGGCGTAGCCGCCGGTGTCTTGCCGTCACCCGATGTCAGCGGCAATGCCACCAGCATGACCTCGCCCATGATCGAGGACACCGGGCCCATCACCGGCGTGATGTCGCCGGGCATCTGCTGGCGCACCAGCGCCAAGCGCTCGGCCACCAGTTGGCGGTTGCGGTAGATGTCCGTGCCCCAGTCGAACTCGGCGTAGACCAGCGACA
>JANOQS010000052.1:0-44949 GCA_031414975.1 Methylibium sp.
GCCGAATCCGACACCCAGTATGCCGATGCCGACCTGGTGATCGCCTCCGACGGCGTCAACTCGCGCATCCGCAACAAGTACGCTGCCGTCTTCAAGCCCGATGTCGTCACGCGCCCGAACCGCTTCATCTGGCTCGGCACCACCAAGCTCTACGACGCGTTCAACTTCACTTTCGTGAAGACCGAACACGGCTGGTTCCAGGCCCACGTGTACCAGTTCGACGACAAGACCACGACCTTCATCGTCGAGACGCCTGAAGCGGTGTGGAAGGCGCACGGGCTGGACACGCTGAACGCCGACCAGTCGGTGGCCTTCTGCGAAGACCTTTTCGCCGCGCACCTGGGTGGCCACAAGCTGATGACCAACGCGCGCCACCTGCGCGGCTCGGCCTGGCTGAACTTCCAGAGAGTCAAGTGCGAGCAGTGGTCGCACTTCAACGGCCACAGCCATGTGGTGCTGATGGGCGACGCGGTGCACACCGCGCACTTCGCGATCGGCTCGGGCACCAAGCTGGCGATCGAGGACGCGATCGAACTCGCGCACCAGTTCAACGAGCTCGGCCACGAGGCGGCGAACATCCCCGAGGTCTTGAAGCGCTACCAGGCACTGCGCGCCGTCGACGTGCTGCGCCTGCAGAACGCGGCCTGGAACGCGATGGAGTGGTTCGAGAACGTGGGCGAACGTTATGCCGACACCTTGCCGCCCGAGCAGTTCATGTACTCGATGCTCACACGCTCGCAGCGCATCTCGCACGAGAACCTGCGCCTGCGCGACCGGGCCTGGCTCGAAGGTTTCGAGCGCTGGTTCGCGCAGCGCGCCGGCCTGCCGGCGCCCGAGGGCGTGCCGCCGCCACCGCCGATGTTCACGCCGTACACGGTGCGTGGTGTCACCCTGAAAAACCGCGTGATCGTCTCGCCGATGGCGCAGTACTCGGCGGCAGACGGCATTGCCGGCGACTACCACCTGGTGCACCTGGGCGCGCGCGCGATGGGCGGCGCCGGCCTGGTGGTGGCCGAGATGACCTGCACCTCGCCCGACGCGCGCATCACACCCAGCTGCCCGGGCCTGTGGAACGAAGCGCAGCGCGATGCGTGGAAGCGCATCGTCGAGCACGTACACCGCGCGAGCGACGCAAAGATCGCGATCCAGCTCGGCCACGCCGGCCCGAAAGGCTCGACCAACGCGCCCTGGGACGGCGCCGGCGCCGACCAGCCGCTGCCCGCAGGCAACTGGCCGCTGCTGTCTGCGTCGGCCGTGCCTTACCTTGCTGACGGCACCGTGCCTCGCGCGATGACGCGTGCCGACATGGAGCGTGTGCGCGATGACTTCGTGCGCTCAACCCTCTTCGCCGCCGAGGCCGGTTTCGACTGGCTGGAGTTGCACTGCGCGCACGGTTACCTGCTGTCCTGCTTCATCTCGCCGCTGACGAATCGGCGCACCGATGACTGGGGCGGTTCGCTGGAGAACCGCGCGCGGTTCCCGATCGAAGTGTTCAAGGCGATTCGCGCGGTGTGGCCGCAAGACTTGCCCGTCTCGGTGCGCGTGTCGGCACACGACTGGGTCGAAGGCGGCATCACGCCCGACGACGCGGTGGCGCTCGCCAAACTCTTCAAGGCGGCAGGCGCCGACATGATCGACTGTTCCTCGGGCCAGGTCAGCGCGTTGCAGAAGCCGGTCTACGGCCGCATGTACCAGACGCCGTTCGCCGACCGCGTGCGCAACGAGGCCGGCATCGCCACCATCGCGGTGGGCGCCATCTCGGAGGCCGACCACGTCAACAGCATCGTCGCGGCAGGTCGCGCCGACCTGTGCGCGGTGGCGCGCCCGCACCTGGCCAACCCGGCCTGGACGCTGACCGAAGCAGCCAAGATCGGCTACACCGCCGTGGCCTGGCCGCGCCAGTACGACGCCGGCAAGCGCCAGATGGAGACGCTGTTCGCGCGCGAGAAGGCACTGGCCGCTGCGCCGGTGGTCAAGGAGCCGGCATGACGCACGACGCCAACTCGTTGCAGGGTCGTCACGCCGTCGTGACTGGCGCGGCGCAGGGCATCGGCGCGGCGGTGGCGCGCGCGCTGGCCGAGCAGGGCGCGGCGGTCACCTTGATGGGCCGTCGGCGGGTCGAGTTGAACGAGTTGGCGGCCCGGCTCAAGAACGACATCGCCGACGCGGCGGTGGGCGTGGTGGTGATCGACGTGAGCGACCCTCCCGCCGTCGAGCCCGCGTTTGCGCAGGCGCGCGCCAGCTTGGGGCCCGTGCACCTGCTGGTCAACAACGCCGGCCAGGCGCTCAGCGCACCGCTGGCCAAGACGTCGCTGGCCCAGTGGCAGCAGATGCTGGCGGTCAACCTGACCGGTAGCTTCCTGTGCACGCAGGCCGCGCTGCCCGACATGCTGGCGGCCGGCTGGGGGCGGGTGATCAACATCGCCAGCACCGCGGGCTTGCGCGGGTATGCGTATGTGGCGGCGTATTCGGCGTCCAAGCATGGCGTGATCGGCCTGACGCGCTCGCTCGCGCTCGAGGTGGCGGCCAAGGGCATCACCGTCAACGCGGTGTGCCCGGGATACACCGAGACCGAGATATTGCAATCGAGCATTCGCAACGTGGCGGCCAAGACCGGCCGCACGGCGGCGGCGGCGCGGGCCGAGTTCGTCAAGGCCAACCCGCAGGGCCGCATCGTGCAGCCGCAAGAGGTGGCGGCCACAGTGCAGTGGTTGTGCAGCGCGGGCGCGGCCGCCATCACCGGGCAGGCCATCTCGGTGTCGGGTGGGGAGGTGATGTGAAGCGTGCCAGTCGCACCGAAATCCAACCGCTGCTCGACGACGACAGCATCGGGCTGGAAGGTCGCTCGTCGCTCGGCGATCACCAGTCGCTGCGGCTGTGGTTGCGCTTGCTCTCGTGCAGCAACGACATCGAGACCCAGATCCGCCAGCGCCTGCGCAGCCAGTTCGGCATGACCTTGGCGCGCTTCGACTACCTGGCCCAACTGCATCGCCACCCCACGGGCTTGCGCATGAATGCGCTGTCGCGTTTCCTGATGGTGACCGGCGGCAATGTGACCGGGCTGACCGACGAGCTCGCGAAGGACGGGCTGGTCGCGCGCGAAGACGACCCCGACGACCGCCGCTCCTACCGCGTGGCGCTCACCGCAAAAGGCCGCAAGGCCTTCGAAAAGATCGCCAGCGTGCACGAAGCCTGGGTGATCGAACTGCTCGGCGGTGTGAGCGATGCCGACCGGCAGCAGTTGTTCGAATTGCTGGGCCGGCTGCGGGTGCAGTTGTCAGCGCAACACACTGATTGAGAACGGAGACACGATGAACCAGAGCACTCCCAACGCCGTTGACGCCAGCCTGCTGGCCGGCAACCGCAAACCCTGCGCCGACTACCGCGC
Organism: Methylibium sp.; assembly: GCA_031414975.1. Classification (GTDB taxonomy): domain Bacteria; phylum Pseudomonadota; class Gammaproteobacteria; order Burkholderiales; family Burkholderiaceae_C; genus LGRD01. The sequence goes on from JANOQS010000052.1 coordinate 3,389, forward strand.
CGAGCACTTCCTGTGGAGCGTGAAAGACCGCGTCGGCACGGTCACCTTGAACCGGCCGGAGCGCAAGAACCCGCTGACCTTCGCTTCGTACGCCGAGCTGCGCGACCTGTTCCAGCGCCTGCGCCACGCCGACGACGTGAAGGCCGTGGTGATCCACGGTGCCGGCGACAACTTCTGCTCCGGCGGCGACGTGCACGAGATCATCGGCCCGCTGATCAACCTGAAAGCGCCCGATCTGCTGATGTTCACGCGCATGACCGGCGACCTGGTGAAGGCGATGCGCCACTGCCCGCAACCGATCGTGGCCAGCATCGACGGCGTGTGCGCAGGGGCCGGCGCGATCATCTCGATGGCCAGCGACCTGCGCCTGGGCACGGCGCGCAGCAAGACCGCCTTCCTGTTCAACCGCGTCGGCCTGGCCGGCTGCGACATGGGGGCGTGCAACATGCTGCCGCGCATCGTCGGCCACGGGCGCGCGTCGGAGTGGCTGTTCACCGGGCGCGCGCTCGACGGTGAAGAGGCCTACCAGTGGGGCTACCTGAACCGCCTGTGTGCGCCCGAGACCGTGCTGGCCGAAGCCACCGCGCTGGCCACTGAACTGGCCCACGGCCCGACCTTTGCCAATGGCATCACCAAGACCATGCTGCACCAGGAGTGGACGATGACGATCGACCAGGCCATCGAGGCGGAGGCCCAGGCCCAGGCGTTGTGCATGCTGACCGAAGACTTCGGGCGTGCCTACCGTGCGTTCGCGGCGAAGCAGAAGCCGCAGTTCGAAGGCAACTGAGGTCAGTGCCATGAGCGACACCACCTACCTGGACTGGCCGTTCTTCGACGAGCGGCACCGCGAACTGCAGAGCCGCCTCGATGCCTGGGCGGCAGCCCATATTTCGCAAGATCATCATGCCGACGTGGACGCTGAATGCCGCGCGCTCGTCAAGTCGCTCGGCGCCGGCGGCTGGTTGCGCCATGCGGTGGCGGGCAGCGAATTCGGCGCTGTCGGCGAGGCGCTGGACACGCGCGCGCTGTGCCTGATCCGCGAGACACTCGCGCGCCATTCGGGCCTGGCCGATTTTGCGTTCGCGATGCAGGGGCTTGGCTCGGGCGCGATCTCGCTCGACGGCACGCCGCAGCAGAAGCAGCGCTACCTGCCGCGCGTGGCGCGGGGCGAGGCGATCGCGGCGTTCGCGCTGTCGGAGCCGAACGCCGGGTCGGACGTGGCGGCGATGGCGCTGGAGGCGAAGGTCGACGGCGACCACGTGGTGCTGAACGGCGAGAAGACGTGGATCTCCAACGGCGGCATCGCACACTTCTATGTTGTGTTCGCGCGCAGCGGTGAGGCACCCGGTTCACGCGGCATCTCGGCGTTCATCGTCGATGCCGGCACACCCGGCTTCGAGATCGCCGAGCGAATCAACGTGATCGCGCCGCACCCGCTGGCGCGCCTGAAGTTCACGAACTGTCGCGTGCCCTTGTCGCAACGGGTCGGCGAGCCAGGGCAGGGCTTCAAGGTGGCGATGCGCACGCTCGACGTGTTCCGCACCTCGGTGGCCGCCGCCGCCTTGGGTTTTGCGCGCCGCGCGCTCATTGAGGCGCTGCAGCGCGCCACCACGCGCCGCATGTTCAACGGCGTGCTGGCCGACTTCCAGCTCACGCAGGCCAAGCTGGCGCAGATGGCCACCACGATCGACAGCGGCGCGTTGCTGACCTACCGTGCCGCCTGGCAGCGCGACCAGGGCCGCAACGTGACCAAGGAAGCGGCAATGGCCAAGATGGTGGCCACCGAAGGCGCGCAGCAGGTCATCGACTCTGCAGTGCAACTGTGGGGCGGCATGGGGGTGGTGAGCGAGCAGCCGGTCGAGCGGCTGTACCGCGAGATCCGCTCGCTGCGCATCTACGAAGGCGCCACCGAAGTGCAGCAGCTCATCATCGCGCGCGAGCTGCTGAAGAACCTCGCTACTTGAACCCTCAGCGGAGCACCACCATGGCCAGCGCACATGTCGACACCTTCGCCCGCGACCGCCTGCCGCCGGCAGAGATGCAGCCCGAGTACCGCTTCGAGTTGCCGGGCCTGCAGTTTCCGGCGCAACTCAACTGCGCCACCGAGTTGCTCGACACGCACATCGCGCAAGGCCGCGGCGAGCGCGTGTGCATCCAGGCGCCCGGCCTGCGCTGGAGCTACGCCACCTTGCAGGAGAGGGCCAACCGAATCGCGAACGTGCTGGTGAATCGCATGGGCCTGGTGCCCGGCAACCGCGTGCTGCTGCGTGCGCCCAACAACCCGATGCTCGCGGCCTGCTGGTTCGGCGTCATCAAGGCCGGCGGCATTGCGGTGGGCACGATGCCGATGCTGCGCGCCAAGGAGTTGAAGCAGATCGTCCAGAAGGCCGAGGTCAGCCATGCGCTGTGCGATGCCCGCCTGGCCACCGAGCTGAAGCTGGCGGCGCCCGAATGCCCGATGCTGACGCAGATCTGCTGCTTCAACGACGCCGGGCCCGACGGCTTGGAGGCGGCGATGGCCGCGCAACCGGCGACCTTCACCAACGTCGCCACCGCCGCCGACGACTGCTGCATCATCGCCTTCACCTCCGGCACCACCGGCCAGCCCAAGGGCACGATGCACTTCCACCGCGACGTGATGGCCGCCTGCGCCTGCTGGCCGCCGCACGTGCTGCGCGCCACGGCCGACGACGTCTTCATCGGCAGCCCGCCGCTGGCTTTCACCTTCGGCTTGGGCGGTTTGCTGCTGTTCCCGATGAGCATCGGCGCATCGACCGTGTTGCTCGAACGCGCCTCGCCGCCCGACCTGATGCGCGCGGTGCGCGTGTTCAGCGCCACGGTGATGTTCACCGCGCCCACGTCCTACCGTGCCATCGCGGTGGCCAACAGCGGCGCGCTGCGCAGCAGCCTGCGCAAGTGCGTGTCGGCCGGCGAAGCGCTGCCGGCGGCCACGCGCGCGCTGTGGAAAGAGGCCACCGGCATCGAGCTGATCGACGGCATCGGCGCGACCGAGTTGCTGCACATCTTCATCTCGCACGACGACGGAGTAGCCCGCCCCGGCGCCACCGGCAAGGCCGTGCCGGGTTACGTGGCCTGCGTGATGGGCGACGACGGCGAGCCGCTGCCGCCGGGCCAGATCGGCAAGCTCGCAGTAAAGGGCCCGACCGGCTGCCGCTACCTCGCCGACGACCGCCAACGCGCCTACGTGCAAAACGGCTGGAACCTGACCGGCGACGCCTATCTGATGGACGCCGACGGCTGGTTCCACTACCAGTCGCGCACCGACGACATGATCATCTCGGCCGGCTACAACATCGCCTCGCCCGAGGTCGAAGACGCGCTGCTGCAGCACCCGGCAGTGGCCGAATGCGGTGTGATCGGCGTGGCCGACGCCGAGCGCGGCCAGATCGTCAAGGCGATCGTGGTGCTGCGCGGCGGGCACGAGGCGTCGGACGCGCTGGTGAAGGAGCTGCAAGACTTCGTCAAGCAGGCGATCGCGCCGTACAAGTACCCACGCGCGATCGAGTTCGTGAGCCAGTTGCCGCGCACCGAGACGGGCAAGCTGCAGCGCTTCCGCCTGCGCACCGCGCCATGAGCGAGATGGCTTCATGAGCGAGACGTCCATGCACCGCTTCGAGCGCCCGCTGCGCATCCGCTTCGCGCACTGCGACCCGGCCGGCATCGTGTTCTTCCCGCAGTACATGGTGATGTTCAACGGCCTGCTCGAAGACTGGTTCACCGATGCGCTGGGCATTCCCTATGGCCCGCTGGTGCAGCAGCGCCGCATCGGCACGCCGACGGTGAGCCTGCAATGCGACTTCACCGCGATCAGCCGCATGGGCGACGAGGTGACTTTGGGGCTGACCGTGCTGCGCATCGGCGGCGCGTCGTTCCGCTTGGAGCTGGGCTGCCGTTGCGGCACCGAGGAGCGCGCACGCATGACCCAGGTGCTGGTGATCACCGACCTCGACACGCACCGCCCGATCGCGATTCCCGAAGACATCCGCAGTGCGATGTCAAAGTTCCAGATCGAATGATTTCGGAGACAACCATGATGAAACAACCCCCACGTCGCTTCGCTCCTGCCCCCCGAGGGGGCTGTCAGTGCCTTCGGGCGGCCGGGCGCCACTGACATGCAAGTCCTCCTCCCCCCCGGCTGGCCGCGCCCGCGCGGTTATTCCAATGGCGTGGCCGCCACCGGCCGCATGGTGTTCGTGGCCGGCATGATCGGCTGGGACGCCGAAGGCCGCTTCCCCAGCAGCACGCTGGCCGGCCAGGCGCGCAAGGCGCTTGAGAACATCGTCGAGGTGCTGACGGTGGCGGGCGCGAAGCCCGAACACATCGTGCGCATGACCTGGTACGTGACGAGCAAGCGCGAGTACCTGGCCGAGGCGCGCGAGATCGGCGCAGCCTTCCGCGAACTGATCGGCAGCTTCAACGCGGCGATGTCGGCGGTCGAGGTGTCGGCGCTGATGGAAGACCAGGCCAAGGTCGAGATCGAGGTCACCGCGGTGATCCCGGAATAGCCTGCAACGCTGCCAGAATCGAATCAACGCTACCCAAACTTCGGAGCCTCCGCCATGTCCTCCAAGACCAAAGCCTCTTTCCACTGGGACGACCCGCTGCTGCTCGACCAGCAGCTCAGCGACGACGAACGTCAGGTGCGCGACGCCGCGCGTGCCTACTGCCAGGACCGCCTGGCCCCGCGCGTGCTCGACGCCTTCCGCAACGAGAAGACCGACGTGGCGATCTTCCGCGAGATGGGCGAGCTCGGCCTGCTCGGCCCCACCATCCCCGACACCTACGGCGGCGCCGGCCTGAACTACGTCTGCTACGGCCTGGTGGCGCGCGAGGTGGAGCGCGTCGACTCCGGCTACCGCTCGATGATGAGCGTGCAGAGCTCGCTGGTGATGGTGCCGATCTTCGAGTTCGGCACCGAGGCGCAGAAGCAGAAGTACCTGCCCAAGCTCGCCACCGGCGAATGGATCGGCTGCTTCGGCCTGACCGAACCCAACCACGGCTCCGACCCCGGCAGCATGGTCACGCGGGCGCGCAAGGTGGCGGGCGGTTATTCGCTCAGCGGCGCGAAGATGTGGATCAGCAACAGCCCGTTCGCCGACGTGTTCGTTGTGTGGGCCAAAGACGATGAAGGCGCCATCCGCGGCTTCATTCTCGACAAGGGCATGAAGGGCCTCTCCGCCCCCGCCATCCACGGCAAGGTCGGCCTGCGCGCCAGCACCACCGGCGAGATCGTGATGGATGAGGTGTTCTGCCCCGAGGAGAACGCCTTCCCCGAGGTGCGCGGCCTGAAGGGCCCGTTCACCTGCCTGAACAGCGCGCGCTACGGCATCGCCTGGGGGGCGCTCGGCGCGGCCGAAGACTGCTTCTTCCGCGCGCGCCAGTACGTGCTCGACCGCAAGCAGTTCGGCAAGCCGCTGGCCGCGAACCAGCTGATCCAGAAGAAGCTCGCCGACATGCAGACCGACATCACCCTCGGCCTGCAAGGCTGCCTGCGGCTGGGGCGCATGAAGGACGAGGGCACCGCGTCGGTCGAGGTCACGTCCATCATGAAGCGCAACAGCTGCGGCAAGGCGCTCGACATCGCCCGCACCGCGCGCGACATGATGGGCGGCAACGGCATCAGCGACGAGTTCGGCGTGGCGCGCCACCTGGTGAACCTCGAGGTGGTCAACACCTATGAAGGCACGCACGACATCCACGCGCTGATTCTCGGGCGGGCGATCACGGGCATCGCGGCGTTCTGAGCGCCTCCGCGCCGGGCCAGACCGGGCTGCGCGCAGCCGCCTCCTTGAAATCGGCGGCTCTTCCCCCAGGTTCTTGACTTGAACCGGCCCTCCGTCGAGGGCCGCGGGAGGAATGAATGAACTCAGGCAAAGCCGTTGACAAGGCATCCGACCTCACGGTCACGCACACCCTCGCCGCGCTGCTGGAGCGGCTGGACAACAGCGCGGTCGCCGTCGGCGCTGATCAATACCGTGCGGTCGTGACGCACCTGGTACACGAACTCGAAACCGTCGAACCCGACGACGCCCTGGGTTCGCTGCTCGACGCTCACCCCGCTGCGGCGCAGTTATACGAGAACCTGAACTACCAGCACGCCGGCCTGTGCCGCTCGTCGCTCGACTTTTCGCTCGCGGCGGAGCTGCAGGCGAAGGCCGTGATCGAACGCGTGAAGCGGGGTGCGGCGCGTTGAGCGAGGTGTTCGGACTGTCAAACCGTGAGGTTCTGATCTAAGATTCATACCTTCAGATTCGTACTTTGAAGGTATGCCATGGAGAGCATGGAAGTCACGGTGGCCGAACGCGGCCAGATCGTCATCCCCAAGCAGGCGCGCGATGCCATGGGCATCACGCCCGGTACGCGGCTGGAGTTGCGGGTGATCGAGGGCCAGCTCATCGTCACCAAACGGGTGCGCCTGAACCTGGACAAGTGGCTGGGCAGTGCGCCGGACGACGGCCTGACGACCGAACAGGCTCTTCAGGAACTGCGGGGTCGCCCGGTGCCATGGACGGGGTCGGAGCGCGACGAGAAAATTTACGCGTTGCCGCACGATGAAGCCCTGGCGGCGCTTGCTGGCGAGGTCGCACGCAAGACAGCACGCAAGACAGCACCCAAGGGCGGCACCGCGCGCAAGACAAGCAAGAGGCGCGCGTGATCACCGCGGTCGACTCCAGTGTCCTGTTCGACATCGTCAAGGGCGCGCCTGGGGCCAGGGCCGCGCACGCTGCGCTCGAGGCCGCCTGCGGCATGGGTAGCCTCTGTGCCTGTGAAGCGGTGGTGGCCGAGCTGGGGCGCTACTTCGCCAAGACGGCCGATCTGCAGGCGTTCTTTGCCGACTGCCAGCTGACCTACAGCCCGATGTCGATCGACGCCGCGCTGGCCGCTTCGCGCACGATGCGCGCCTACAGCGCGAACAAGGGGCCCAGGGCCCGGGTGACCGCCGACTTCCTCATCGGCGCCCACGCCATGACCCAGGCAGACGCGTTGCTCACCACCGACGCCGGCTTCTTTCGAGGCTACTTCAAGGGCCTGCGGGTAGATCAGCCGGCAGCTTGAGCTTGCACCATGGCCCTCTTTCCCCAAGGCCTCACCCACATCGACCAGCGCTGCAACCCCGGCGAACGCCGCGTGCTGCACCAGTTGAAGCGTTGCCTCGAAGACGACCACCTCGTCTGGCACGACATCCCCATCGGCCCGCGCGCGCGCCAGCCGGACTTCGTGGTCCTGAGCCCGCGCTGGGGCATGCTGCTGCTGGAGGTGAAGGACTGGAAGCGCAGCACGCTCGGGCCGGCCACGCGCGACGCGGTGGAGCTGAACACACCGCGCGGACGCGTGACGCAGCCGCACCCTTTGCGCCAGGCGCGCGACTACGCGATGGAGCTGGTGGACCTGATGCAGCGCGACCCCGCGCTGATCCACGCCGACGGGCCGTTCGCGGGCAAGCTGCTGTTTCCGTATGGCTGGGGCGTGGTGCTGGCGGGCCTGAAGCGAGAAGACGTGGCCTCGAGCGACTTCGACGCTCTGTTTCCGGAGTCGCGCACCTTGTTGCGCGACGACCTGGACGAGCAGGTGCAGCCCGACGCCTTTCAGCGCCGCCTGTGGGGCATGTTCACCTTGCACTACCCGCACACCCTGAGCCTGCCGCAGCGCGACCGCATCCGCTGGCATCTGTTCCCCGAAATCCGGCTGGCCCAGCAGGCAAGCTTGCTTTTGGAGGGGGGTGTCAGCCCAGCCAGGCTGGCACTGCCAGACTTGTTGCAGGTGATGGACCTGCAGCAGGAGCAGGTGGCGCGCACCTTGGGCGAAGGCCACCGGGTGATCCACGGCGCGGCCGGCTCGGGCAAGACGATGATCCTGATCTTCCGCGCGCAGCAACTGGCCGCCGCGGCGCGGGTGGAGCAGCCAATCCTGGTGCTTTGCTACAACCACGCGCTGGCCGGGCGCATCGAAGCGCAGTTGCGCAGCCGTGGGGTGGACGAGCGGGTCGTGGTGCGAACCTTTCACGGCTGGTGCGAAGAACTGGTGCGGGCCTACCAGCTCAGTGTGCCCGCGGATCGGCAGGCCAGGGACTACTGGCAGCAACTCGCGCAGACCCTGACCCGCGCGGTGGCCACCGGCTTCGTGCCCGGCGGCCAGTACACCGCGCTGCTGGTCGATGAGGCGCACGACTTCGAAGATGCCTGGCTGCAGGCCGCCGCGCGCATGGTGAACCCCGCCACCCGGTCGCTGCTGGTGCTGTATGACGACGTGCAGTCGATCTACCAGAAGAAGCGCAAGCGCTTCAATTTCGCCAGCGTCGGCATCGAAGCGGTGGGGCGCACCAGCATCCTCAAGATCAACTACCGCAACACCGCCGAGGTGCTGGCTCTGGCGCTGCAGTGCGCGCACAGCCTGCTCGGCGAGCGCCAGGGCGACGGCAGAGGCGAGGGCTCGGCCGAAGACCTTCAGCCCGTGCAACCCAGCACGGCGGGGCGGCGCGGGCCGGTGCCCTTGCTCGTCGTGGCCGGCACCGAAGCCGAAGAGGCCGAGCTGGTTGCCGAGCGCATTGCGCGCGCTCATGCCGACGGCCGGCCCCTGGCCGACATGGCCATCCTGGCGCGCACCCGCACCTTGATGCCGGCTTTCGAGCGCGCCTTGGCCAGGCGGCGCCTGCCCTGCCTGAGCATGGCCACGCGCCGCCTCCAGCGCAGCGACTGGGCCACCCAGAGCGTGAAGCTGCTGACCCTGCACAGCTCCAAGGGGCTGGAGTTCCCCTGCGTGTTCATCGCCGGCCTGCAGGCCCTGCCGATGCGCGGTGAACCGCTCGACGAGGAAGTGCGCCTGCTCTACGTGGGCATGACGCGCGCCACGCACGAGCTGGTGTTTTCGGCGCATGGGGGTTCGCCGATGGTGGACAAGGTGCGCGAGTCCATCGCCGTGGTCGCCAGCCAGTTCAGCGAGGCCGCATGAAGCTGCTGGTGCTGTCCGACCTGCACCTCGAGTTCGCACCGATGGCGGTGCCGGCCGAGGCCGATTTCGACGTGGCCGTGCTGGCCGGCGACATCGTCTGCCCCGGCTCGAAGGCACTGGCGTGGGCACAAGCGCCTTCCACCTTGCAGCGCGCCAGGGCGGTGCTGCTGGTGCCCGGCAACCATGAGTACTTCGACTGCGTGATGGCCGACGAGCTCGCGGCGATGCGCCGCGCGGCTGATGGCGCCGCCAATCCGCCCGTGCATGTGCTGGACTGCGACGCGGTGGTGATCGACGGCGTGCGCTTTCTCGGTTCCACCTTGTGGACCGACTTTGCGCTGCGCATCGATACCGCCACGGGCCCCGTGTCCGACGTGAACCGGGGCATCGCCGCGGCGCGCCGCTCGATGGTCGACTACCGCACGATCGATGTGGCCGACACGACGGCCGACACGACGGCCGACACGATCACCCCGACCACTCCGGTCACCCCGCAGACCCGCAAGCTCACGCCCGAAGACACCCTGGCCCTGCACCGTGCCCAACGCGCCTGGCTGCAACAGGCGCTGGCCGAACCGTTCGACGGCCCGACGGTGGTGATCACGCACCACGGCCCGCACCGCGGTTCGCTGGCGCCGCGCTTCGCGGCCGACTGGGTCTCGACGGCCTTCATCAATGAATTGCCGCCATCCTTCTTCGACATTCCGGCGCTGTGGATTCACGGCCACACCCACGCCAGTTTCGACTATCGCGTGGGCGATTGCCGCGTGTTGTGCAACCCGCGCGGCTACATGCGCGGGCGCATGGCGGTGCCGGAGAACCCGGGGTTCGATGCCGGGCTGGTGGTTGAGGTTGGTTGAAATTTATCAATCGTTTGAACGTATCAAAAATGGCGCAGCCGGAGAGATGGACACCTATTGAGAAGTTCAGGTTTATCTTCTCGATAATCGTTTCATAATGGCGCATGCGCCCAAGAAACCAAGCCGCCAGAGACCAGCTCTTTGCCGTGCTTTCGCGGCGAGCGGCGGTCAGTGCGCCGGCACTGGCTGAAGCGCTGGAAGTCAGCATTCCCACCCTGCACCGATTGCTTCAGGAAGTGGCCGATCGGGTGCTGAGCACTGGCAAGGCAAGGCGCACCCGCCATGCGCTGCGCAGGGCGTTGCGCGGGGACCTGGCCGACCTGCCGCTGTACGAAGTGGATGCGTCGGGCCGCGCCGAGCAGGTGGCGCAGCTGGCGCTGGTCCGCCCCGAAGGCACCTGTGCCGATCTGTCGGGCACCGGCTGGCCCGTGCCCGACGAGGCGCGCGACGGTTGGTGGCCCGGCTTGCCCTACCCGCTGTACGACATGCGCCCGCAGGGCTACCTGGGGCGCCAGTTCGCGCGTGCGCAGCACCGTGCATTCGCGGTTGCGTCGAACCCGGACGATTGGTCCGACGACGACGTGCTCCACGTGCTGAGCCACAGCGGTTCCGACGCGAGCGGCAACCTGATTCTCGGCAACCCGGCCTACGAACAATGGTTGGGCAGCAAGCTCGCGCCGCCCGCACCGCTGAAGGCGCGGGCGCTGGGTGGCGCCTACGCACACCTGGCCGAACAGGCGGTGGCGGCCGGCGTGGCCGGGTCGAGCGCGGCCGGTGACTTTCCCAAGTTCCCGGCGCTGCGCGAACTGGCCGGCAGTGCCACGCCGCATGTGCTGGTCAAGTTCTCGGGTGCCGACCGTTCGCCCGCGGTGCGGCGCTGGGCCGACCTGCTGGTGTGCGAGCACCTCGCGCTGGAGGCTTTGGCCAAGCTTCCTGGTGTGCAGGGCGCGCGCAGCCGCATCGTGCTTCACGCCGGCCGCACCTTCCTGGAGGTCGAGCGCTTCGACCGCCATGGGCTGTTCGGCCGCAGCCGGCTGGTCTGCCTGGCCACGCTGGACGCCGCGCTGCTGGGCGATGGTTCGACCGACTGGACGCGGCCGGCGGCCCGCTTTGCTGCCGCTGGTTGGCTGTCACCCCAAGACCTGGCGGCCGTTCAGCACCTGTGGTGGTTCGGCCGCTTGATTGCCAACACCGACATGCACACCGGCAACCTCAGCTTCAGGCCGCAGGGCACGCTCACCGTGGCACCTGGTTATGACATGGTGCCGATGCTGTACGCCCCCTTGCCCGGCGGCGAAGTGGCCCCCCGCGTGTTCGAGCCGCCGTTGCCCTTGCCGCCACAACGGCCGGTCTGGGCCGCCGCGTGCACGGCTGCGTTGTCGTTCTGGGCCGCCGCGGCGCGCGACGAGCGCATCAGCCCGCCGTTCCGAGCCACCTGCAAGGCCAATGCGCGGCGCTTGAACGTGATCGCCGATCAAGCCTGAGGCGTGGGTGTCGCGACCCGGCGGCTCGGCGGCTCACCCCTGCATCAGCTTGGCCACCCGGTGCCCCGAGCGCGAGTGTTCGGCGGCCACCTTCAGCAGCACCACCAGCGCGGGGCCGAGGAAAAGGCCCCAGACGCCCCACAGCGCGCCCCAGAACACCAGGCCGATGAAGACCGCGGCCGAGTTCATCTTGGCGGCGCGGCCCTGCAGCCAGGCGGTTACCAGCGTGCCGACCAAGGTCGAGGTCACGACCACGAACGATGCCATGCCCAACGCCGCGCTGACCGAGCCGTGTTCGAGGTAGGTCTCGGCCGCGCCCAGCGCCGTGAGCACCGCCATGCCGAGATAAGGCACTAGGTGCAGCACGGCAGCCGTCACGCCCCAACCTGCGGCGTCGGGCAGGTCGGCCAGCCGGAACGCAATCCACACCAGCACGCCCACCACCGTGTTGGTCACCAGCAGCACGCCGGCATAGATGCGGATCTGGCGTGCAGACTCGCGCATCGCGCGGTGGGCGAGGTCGTGCGCGTTGGGGTGGTAGATCCACAGGCCCAGAAATCGCTCGGTCAAGGGCCTGCCGCCGATCAGCACGAAGAACGCGATGAAGAAGATGATGCTCAGGTTGCCGGCAAAACCGATCAGCACGCTGGAGCCGGTCACGGCCGTCTCGCGCAAGGCCTCGCCGGCGACGGCGGTGATGCTGTTGTTCGGCACGGGTGCCGAGGCTGCGACCGCCGCCGGGGCGGGGGCTGCTGCCGCGCGCCGACCCGCGCGCACCGGCGGCTTGGGGGTCACCATGCGGTCGGCGGCACGGTCGAGCTGCTGCAAGGCGATGCGCGCACGCGTCAGCACCGAGTCGGTGCCGGGGTCGCGTTCGGCCAGCTGGTAGGCGGCCATGCTGATCATCTCCGGCACCCGCTCGGCCACGCGCACCAGTTGGCCGCCAAAGGCCATCGCGCCGGCCGCCAGCCCGCCCAGCACCAGCGCCAAGGTCAGCACCGTGGCGGCGACGCGGCTGTGCAGCGTGCTGGCCAGCCACACCGTCAGCGGCATGACCAGCATGGCCAGCATCAGCCCGGCCGCCAGCGGAATCAGGAAGCGCTGGCCCCACCACAGTGCGGCAATCACCGCCAAGGTGGCCAGCACCGAGGCGGCCGCGCTCGACCGCGGGCGGGGCGGCAGGGGCGCGGTGTCGGACGGTTCGCTGCCCTGGCCGGCAGCGGCAACAAGCGCAGCGGCGGCAGCAGCGGCAGCCGCGGGGTTGGCGGCGGTACGGGAGGCAGGCATGCGGTGTCGTTCGGTGAGCGTTGTTCGATGAGCGTTGAACAAAGAGAAGCGCCCCGCCGTTCGTTGTCGAACCCGGGGCGCTCGTGCTTCGCGCCTGAGTCAGGCGCGAATCGAAGGACGGCTTACTTCTTCGTGAACCACGAATCGGTGGCCTTGCGTTCCCACTCGGCGACCTGCTTTTCGGCATCGTCCTTGGCCACGCCGTAGCGCTCCTGGATCTTGCCGGCGAGCTGCTCGCGGCGCCCGTCGATGACGTCGAAGTCGTCGTCGGTCAGCTTGCCCCATTGTTCCTTGGCCTTGCCGGTGACTTGTTTCCAGTTGCCTTGAATGCGGTCCCAGTTCATGTGGATCTCCTTCGCGGAATCAGAAAACTCACGAGCGAATGGCAAGTTCGTTCTTGACCATCTTCACGCCCTTGACCTTCATCGCGATGGTCTCGGCCGTGGTCTTTTCGGTCGCGCTCTTGGCAAAGCCCGACAGCATCACGGTGCCGTTGAGCGTCTCGACCTTGATGCTGCTCGCGTCGACTTCCTTGTTCTCGACGAAGCGAGCCTTGATCGAGGTGGTGATGGCCGCGTCATCGACGTACGCCCCCACGGTTTCCTGGCCGCGGGTGACGGCGCAGCCGGCCGTGGTGAGCAGGGCGACGGCAGTGACGGCAGCAGCGAGGGTGGTGCGAATGTTCATGGTGTAGATCTCCGGTGAAAGTTGATATGAGCTTGCGCTTGAACGGGTGGTGATGAGCCCCACCACCCATGGGCCGAAAAAAATGGGTCGGAAAGTCGGAGCCCGGTCTTCAGCTGGCCAGCCAGTCCTTCAGCTCGTCGGCGTGCTCCTGCTCATCGCTGAGGATGTCTTCGAGCAGGCGCCGGGTGGTCGAGTCCTTGTCGCCGATCAACGCGATGATCTGGCTGTAGGCTTCGATCGCCACGCGTTCGGCGATCAGGTTGGCCTTGATCATTGCCTTCAGGTCCGACGAATCGTTGTAGGCGGCGTGGCTGCGCTGGGTCAGCGAGTCGGGCGAGAAATCGGGCTCGCCGCCGAGCTGCACGATGCGTTGCGCCAGCCGGTCGGCATGGGCCGCCTCTTCGTTGGCGTGGACCAGGAATTCTTCGGCGATCTTCGGCGAGGACAGGCCCTCGGCGGTGAAGTGGTGGCGCTTGTAGCGCAGCACGCACACCAGCTCGGTGGCGAGTGAATCGTTCAGCAGCTTGATCACGTCTTCGCGCCACGGGCTCGGGCCGTAGCTCGGTGTCACCGCGCCCTGGTCCAGGCTGCGGCGGGCAGCGTCGATCGCGGCTTCGTCGAGCACCATGCGCTCGCCGTCAGCGGGCGGCTGCTTCACGTTGATGGGTTCGATCTTGGCGGCCATGAGGCGCTCCTTCGTTGTCTGGCGGGTCATCGATTCGTCGGTGCGGTGCCGCACTCAACCAATGCCTGAACTGTAGAAACGACGGCTCACCGCAACCATCGGCGCGAGGCGCCTGCGGGTGTAGGACGATGCCCCGAGCCCGTGTGGGAGACGCGGTACGCGATGCTCTGCGTGATGCGTGATGCGCGATGCGCGATGCGTGGTGCGTGATGCGTGATGCGTGATGCGTCAGGCGCCAGGCCTGCGCTGGTCGATCAGGTTCGCGAGCAGCTCGAGCTGTTGGCGCTGCAAGGCCAGCAACTCGCCCCACTGGCCTTCGCGCAGCAGGTCGAGCTTCTCGTGCAGCAGCATGATCTCGAGCTCGGCCTTCAGGTTGACCTCGTAGTCATGCTCGGCCACCTGGCGGTCTTTCTGCGCCTGGCGGTTCTGCGACATCAGGATGATCGGCGCCTGGATCGCAGCCAGCATCGACAGGAACAGGTTCAGCAGGATGTACGGGTAAGGGTCGAAGCTGCGGCCCTGCGCCAGCACGAACGAGTTGAGCCCGACCCAGCCGAACAAGGTGGCGCCAAACAGCGCGATGAAGGTCCACGAACCGCCGAACGCGGCCACGGCATCGGCGGCGCGCTGGCCCCGCGACGGTGGCACGTCGGCGTCTTGCGCGGTGTTGCGCGCAATGTGTTTGCGGGCCGCCAGGTGGCGCGCCACCTTCTGGGTCCGCTCGTCGAGCGACTCGTAAGACGCACCGAGCAGGCGCTCGGCCAGTTCATGCGGCTTCTTCATCGCCGTCCAGCAGCGGCAGCACGAAACAGGTGTGCGGTGCCAGCTCGGGCCAATGCAGGTGCTCGCCGCGGCGCAGCAGCAGGGCGGTGTGGCGTTCGCCTTCGGGCAGTGCGGCCTGCAACGCGTCGGCGGCGCCGGCGCGGATCAGGATGAAGCGCATCGAGCGGCCGTCGCGTTGCAATGTCAGCTCGGCACGGGGCCAGTGCGTGGGCAGGCACGGGCTCAGGCACAGGCTGTGCGCGCCCTGGTGCAGGCCGAAGATCGACTCGATCGCGGCGCGTTGCATCCACGCCGCCGAGCCGGTGTACCAGCTCCAGCCGCCGCGCCCCACGTAGGGCGGCTGGGTGTACACGTCGCCGGCCATCACATAGGGTTCGATGCCATAGGCCGCGCCGTGGCTGGCATGGCGCGCGCGGTGCGCGGGGCTCAGGCAGGTGAAGTAGCGGTAGGCCGTGTCGCCGCCGCGCTGGCTGGAAAGGGAGTTGGTGGCGCCACTTGCGTGGAACTGCGCCTGCGCCATCAGTGCCCACACGCCGCCGTGCGAATACTGGCCGCCGTTTTCGCGCACCCCCGGCGGGTAGGCCTGGATGTAGCCGGCGCTGGGCACGGCGTGGGCCAGCGGCGGATCGAGCAGCTTGATGAGGCCGGCGTCCTGGTCCACCAGGTGTTGCTCCACCGCCGCCAGCGCCATGCGCTGCAGGGCCGGTGGCGCGGCACCCGACAACACGCTCCAGGCCTGCGCGATCAGGTCGATGCGGGCCTCGGGGTTGACGCTCGATCCGAGCGGCTGGCCGTCGTCGAAGAAGGCGCGCTTGAACCACTGGCCGTCCCAGGCCGGGCCGTTCAGCGCGGTTTTCCAACCCAGCGCGGCGGTCTCCCAGCGCTCCGCGCGCGCGTCGTCGCCGCGCGCCTGCGCCAGTGGCGCAAAGTCGGCCACCAGCTTGCACAGGAACCAGCCGAGCCAGACCGACTCGCCGCGCCCTTCGATGCCCACGCGGTTCATGCCGTCGTTCCAGTCGCCGCTGCCCATCAACGGCAGCCCGTGCACGCCCACGCGCAGGCTGCGGTCGAGCGTGCGCGCGGCGTGTTCGTAGACGGTGGCCTGCTGCGCGCTGGTGGTCGGTATGTAGTAGGCGTCTTCGGCGCCGTCGGGAATGTGCGCACCGTCGAGGAACGGCGCCGGCTCGTCGAGCAGGCTCTTGTCGCCGGTGGCCTTCAGGTAGTGCACACAGGCGTGCGGCAGCCACAGCAGGTCGTCGGAAAAGTGCGTGCGAACGCCAGCGCCGGTGGGGGCGTGCCACCAGTGCTGCACATCGCCCTCGGGGAACTGGCGCGACGCGCACAGCACGATCTGCTCGCGCAACATCTGCGGTGCGGCCCAGGCCAGCGCCATCGCGTCCTGCAACTGGTCGCGAAAGCCGGTGGCGCCACCGGCCTGGTAGAAGCCGGCCTTGGCCCACAGCCGGCACGCCACCGTCTGGTACAGCAGCCAGCGGTTCACCATCGCGTCGAACAGCGGGTCGGGCGTCTTCACGGTGGTGGCACCGAGCAGGCTGTCCCACGTGCGCCGGGTGGTTTCCAGGCGCTGCATCGCGCTGGTGGTGGCGGCCTGCGCGGCGAGTTGCCGGGCCGCGCCGGGGCTGGCGGCATAACCGAGCAGGAACACGCGCTCGGCGGCATCACCGGCGTCCAGGTCGAGCCGGGTCGCCAGCGCCGCGCACGGGTCCAGCCCGCTGCCCTGGACCTTGCCGAAGTGGTCGGGCAGCACCCGCCGGCCGCGCGCGTCGAAACACTCGCGCCGGTCGCAGGTCCAGTCGTTGCTGTGCTCGTCACCATCGTCGTCTGCATCGGCAGCGCCCGCCAGGGCCAGGAAGGCGGTGCCGTCGCCAAAGCCGGCCGAGCGGTCGCGCTGCGTGGCCAGCAGCGTGGTGAGCCTTTGTTCGCGCGTGCCGGCGGCCGGTGCCGGCAGGCGCTGGCGGGCCATCGCGGTGTTCACCGTGGCGCGGTCGGAGCGGTTCGCGCCCATCATCCATTCGGCAATGCCGACCACGCGCAGGCGCAGGCTGCGGTGCCCGCGGTTGACGATGCGCAGGCGCACCTGCTTGACCGAAGTGGCGGTGTCGACGCACCAGGACGCCGTCACGTCCACGTCGCCGCGCCGGTGGCTGATCACGCTGTAGCCCTGGCCGTGCGACACGCGGTAGACCGAGTGGGTGTCGCCGCAGGCGCTCGGGGTCACGCTCCAGACCTGCAAGGTCTTCAGGTCCTGCAGCAAGAAGGATTCGGACGGCGGGTCGGCCACCGGGTCGTTCGACCACGCGGTGAGCTGGTTCAGGCGGCTGTTCAGCGCCCAGGTGTAGCCGCCGCCGGCTTCGGAGATCTGGGCCCCGAAGGCCGGGTTGGCCAGCACGTTGATCCACGGCCGCAGCGGCCGCAGCCGCGTGCTCACGTCGAAGCGGAATTCGCCCGAGCCCGCGGCAAACTCGCCGGTCGGTGCGGGCACTGCGCTGGCGGGGCCGGCGGCCAGCGCCAGCGCGGTGGTCGAGGTGTCGTGGCGGCGCTCGAAGGCCTCTTCGTGCAGTTCGCTCCACTCCTGCACATGGTGCTGCAGCGGCCGGCCGTCGGCGTTGAAGCGCACCCGCGCCAGCACCTTCAGGGTGCTCAACTCGTCGGCCGACAGTTCATCGGCGCGCAGCACGTGAAAGCCGGTGCTGGCAGGGCCGGACGGGCCGCCCAAGGTGGTCGGGCTGGCCGGCGCGCCGTTGTCGGCACCGTGGCGGTCGCGCAGCATGGCCAGTTCGTGGTGCAGTGCCATCACATAAGACGCCGGTTCAGCGTTGACGACCACCAGGTCGCAGGCAATGCCGCCCCACGACCACAACCGCAGCGCCTGGGCCACCGAGCGCAGCAGTCCCACGCCCTGCGTGACGCCGGCCGACACCAGCACGATCGGGCGGTCACCCGAAATGCCGAAGCGCCAGAGCAGGCGGCGGTCGCAAACTCCTGCGGTGACAGCCATGCCGCTGGCCTCGGCGGCGTCCGTCCGCGCCGAGGCGGTGCCGGCGCGCGGGCGCGTGAGGCTCAGCACCAGCGCGGTGGTCAGGGTCTGGATCGCGGCAAAGTTCTCGGCGCTGATGCGCAGGGTGCGCAGGCGGATGCCGGTCAGCGTGGCCGACATCAGCGAGGCGCGTTGCACATGGCTGGGCTGGCGGTACTTGTCGATCACCGCGCTCAAGGTGCCGCCGTTGTCCGACGCGGCGGTCGCAAAGGTCAGCCGCGCCTTGCCGTGCGGCGCGATGCGCAAGCGCACGGCGAGCGCGCACACCGGGTCCAGGCCGGTGGTCAGCGCCGCCAGCCCGCCGCCGTGCGAATCGTTTTGAACGTCCAGCCCGCCCGGTGCAGCGTCGAACAAACCCAGCGGGCGGCTCGCGGCACGGTTGCGGCCGAGCCAGCGCTGGCGGTCGGTCTGCACGCGGATGCCCAGCACCTGCGGGTCGCTGTCGGCCAGGAAGTGGGCGGCCTGCAGGCCCTGTTCGGTGGGCAGGCGCGGCTTGCGCTCGAACACCAGTGCCTGGGTCTCGGGCTGCCACTCGGCGCGCACGAACAGGTTGGTGAAGGCCGGGTGGGCTTCGTCGGCACGCGGGTCGGCCAGGGTCACTTCAAAGGCCGAGATCAGTTCGATCTCGATCGTGCGCTCGCCCAGGTTGCGCAGCTCGACCTGGCGGAATTCGATGTCGTCTTCCGGGCTCACCCAGACGGTGGTGTGGGCCTGCAGTTCGGGCCAGGCGGCGTCGAAGCACACCCGGTCGGCGTGGTAGGTGCTCTGGTAGTGCGCGGCCGGGTCGGGTGCCGGGTGTTGGGTGATCGAGTGCAGCGCCTGGCCGCCCGGTTGGGCCGCATCGGGCCGGCGCAGGTAGAAGAAGCTGCCGTGCGCGTCGCGCAGCGCGTCGTCGCGCCAGCGCGTGATGCCGGTCTGGCCCCAGCGGCTCCAGCCGGCGCCGTTGGCGCGCAGCGACACGCTGTAGCGCCCGTTCGACAGCACGTGCGTGGGCTCCAGCGCCGTGGCGCCCGGCAGCACCTCGCGCAGCAGCCCCGGCGCGCGCCGCTGCAGCGCCTGCGGTGGCGGGCCTGCCAGCGGTGCGTACAACATCGACACCTCGCGCGGCGCGCGTTCGTGCAGCACCGAGGCCACCGCCTCGATGTGCGGGTTGGCCATGCCCCAGCGCTGCGCCGGCCCGCCCAGCAGCAGGTTGGCCAGCGCCACGATGCTCATGCCCTGGTGGTGTGCCATGAAGGTGCCCACCGGCGTGAAGCGTTCGGTGCCCTGCTGGCGCGCGGGCGTGAAGTCGAGCGCCTCGATGAAACCGTAGCGGCCGCGCGCGGCCAGCGCTTCGAGCGCGCAGAAGTTCAGGGTCGCGCGGTGCGGCGCGATCTGCGCGGCCAGCGCGGTGGCATAAGGCGCGATCACCAATTCGTCCGGCGGCGTGCGGCGCAAGGCCAGCCGCGGCACGCCCTGCGGCGAATACTGGTAGGCCAGGGTGTGGTCGCTGCCGGCATAGGCCGACTCCGAAATGCCCCAGGGCACGGCGTGCGCGTGCGCGAACGTCATCTGCTCCTGCAGCGCGGCTTCGCAGGCCTCGTGCAGCACGCTGCCGTGCGGTTCGTCGAGCACCAGGGTGGGCATCAGGTACTCGAACATCGAGCCCGACCAGGAGCGCAGCCCGGCATCGGCGCCGACGGCGTAGAACAGCCGGCCGAGCGACGCCCAATGGCTCACCGG
Source organism: Methylibium sp. (assembly GCA_031414975.1). GTDB lineage: Bacteria > Pseudomonadota > Gammaproteobacteria > Burkholderiales > Burkholderiaceae_C > LGRD01. Next base: position 22,925 of record JANOQS010000052.1, read on the forward strand.
CACGTCGCCCTTGGCAATGGCCAGCAGGCTGGTCAGGCGCGACTCGGAGGCCAGCAGGTCGTAGAAGCCGGCGTCGAGCTGCTGCTCGGCGACGCGGTAGCCGATGTGGAACAGGTGCCGCTTGCGGTGGTACAGGAAGCTGAAGTCGGGCTCGAAGGCGAGTTGCTCGCAGGTGCGGGCGATGGCGTGCAGGCGGCTCACGGCGCCGCTCTCTGCGCCGCTCCTGGCGCCGCTCCCGGCGCCGCTCCTGGCGCCGGCCACAGCCTCGGCCTTGGTGTCCAGCGCTGCCGAGCGGCGCGTCGCGCGGTGGTCGGCCAGTTGCCAGCGCAGCGCGTCGCGCTCGTGGGCCGTCAGCTTGGGGGTGACACCGCGGCGCGCGGCCAGCAGCGGCGCCAGGCGTTGGCGCGCCGCGCGCAGGGCCTGCTGCGCCGCAGCGCGCTCATAAGGTGCCTGCGCCAGCTCCAGGCAGGCCTGCGCCACCGCGGCCAGGTGGCCGCACAGGTTGCCGCTGTCCACGGTGGACACGTACATCGGCAACAGCGGCGCCCGGCTCTGCGTGTCGTACCAGTTCAGAAAGTGGCCGCGGTGGCGCTGCAGCGTTTGCAAGGTCGCCAAGGTCGACTCCATGCGCGTGAGCAGCTCCTCGGTGCCGATCCAGCCGAAGCGGCGCGCGCAGGCCACCGCCAGCAGGTACAGGCCGATGTTGGTGGGCGAGGTGCGGTGCGCCACGATGTCGTGCGGCGTGACCTGCAGGTTGTCGGGTGGCAGGTGGTTGTCTTGCGCGCCCACGCAGCGCTCGAAGAAGCGCCAGGTGTCGCGCGCAATGCCGTGCAGGTAGGCCTGGTCGGCCTCGGGCAGCGCCGCGTCCTTCGGCGCCGGGCGCGTGCGGCTGACCCACCAGGTCCACACCGGCGAGGCGCCCCACAGCAGGCACAGCGTGAGCGCCAGGGCCGGGTAGGGCGTGTCGCCGGCGAACAGCGCCACCAGCAACAGCACCGCCACCACCGGCACGCCCAGGTGCTCGCTGAGCACCTCCGAGAACCCGGTCTTGGCCGATGCCTGGGCCGCTTCGGCGGTGGTCCACTCCAGCAGATGGAGGCGGCTGATCGTCATGCGGTGCAGCGCGCGTGCCACCGCGTCGAGCGCCATCATCGCCTGGCGCAGCAACTGGGCCAGCAGCCACAGGCCGCTCAACAGCGTGCGCGCCAGGTCGGTGGCGGCCTGGCGGTAGAAGTGCCGCTTGGCCAGGTCGTCGCGGCTGGGTGAAAAGCCCGCCACCGCGCCCATCAGCGGCCCGGCGGTGAAGGCCGCCAGCACCAGCGCCAGGGCCGCCTGGGGCGACACCCCGTGGCCGGCCAGCGCCAGCAGCAGCAGCGCCAGCGACATCGGCGCCACCAGCGAGCGGCGCAGGTTGTCGAACATCTTCCAGCGGTTGATGATGCGCAGCCGCCAGCGGCTCGGGTCGGGCTCGATCCTGGGCAGCAGCGGCATGCGGAACGGAATCAGGAACGGCAGCAACTGCCAGTCGCCGCGGGTCCAGCGGTGCACGCGCGAGGCGGCCACGTCGGCATGAAAGGGAGCGTCTTCGATCAGGGTGATGTCGGTGACCGCGGCACAGCGCGCCAGCGAACCTTCGAGCAGGTCGTGGCTCAGCACCTGGCCCTCGGGCAGCCGGCCGGCCAGCACCGCGTGCATCGCGCGCACGTTGAGCAGGCCCTTGCCGGTGAAGGTGCCTTCGCCGAACAGGTCTTGATAGACCTCGGAGCTGGCGGCGCTGTACGGGTCGATGCCGCACTGGCCGGCGAACAGCCAGTGGTACAGCGTCACGTCGCGCGGCGCCGGCAGCGGCGTGGCCACGCGTGGCTGCAGGATGCCGTAGCCGCTCACCACGCTGCGGCCGCTCGCATCCAGGCGCGGCTGGTTGTGCGGGTGCGCGGCCACGCCCACCAGTTCGCGCAGCCGGCCCGGCGGCAACTGGGTGTCGCTGTCGAGCGTGACGATGTAGGGCGTGTGGGCGGCCAGGGACGATTCGCGGCCGAGGTCCAGGAACGGGCCGGCCGCCCCCGGCGCGACGGGAGCGCCCGGCTCGGCGGCCAGCACCGTGACGAGCTGCTCGAGCTTGCCGCGCTTGCGCTCCCAGCCGATCCAGCGCTGTTCGGTCACGCTGAAGCTGCGCCCGCGGTGCAGCAGGATGAAGCGCGGCGCGTCGGCGTCGAGGTCGGGGCCGCCGTAGCGTTGGTTCAGCGCGCGGATCCGCTCGCGTGCGGCGAGCAGCAGGCCGTCGTCACTGGGCGTGTGCTCGGTGTCGGCGTCGGCCCAGTCGGTCAGCAGTGCGAACTGGGCCTGCGGTTCCGGGTTGGCCAGGTGGTGCAGCAGCAGGCGGTGGGTCAGCGCATCGGTCGCCGCTGCGTCGGTCAACATTGCCGGGATCACGACCAGCACGCGGTGCTCGGCCGGAATGCCGTTCGCAAACGCCAGCCGCGGCAAGTGCCTGGGGCGGACCGACTCGCTGATCAGCCGGTTGACCACCGCCACCACCGCCTCGGAGGCGGGGAACATCATCACCGCCGCGATCAGCAGGCCCAGGCTCACGGGCAGCGGCGTGGTTCCGAGTGCGCCTTGTGCGCCCGCTGCAACACGCTCGTTCAACAACATCCACGCCACCAGCGCCACGCTGCCGAACAACAGCGAACTCAGGTAGGCCGGCAAAGCGAGCTTGCGCAACACCGCCCGCCACGGGAAGGCCGACAGACGTGCCACCCCTTCGTGCAGGCCGAGGGCTTCGACCAGCGCGGGCCGGCCCGGCCCGCGCAGCCAGTGGCTGGCGACGGCGGTGCCGGCGTGGCTGGCGCCGTGTTCGGCCCCCATCAACCCGAGCAAGGTCTGCGCCACCGACACCTCGCTGCGCCCGCTGCGCAGCGCCAGCACCTCGATGCCGTGCAAGGTCTGGTCGCGTGTGGCCACGTGTTCGGCCTCGAACACCTTCGAGCTGAGCATCAACTGCATCAGCACGCTGGTGCGGGCCACGATGTCCGGCCAGTCGGCGTCGCCAATCGCGCGCAGCGACGTGACGGCGTTGCTCACGCTCAGGTTGTCGGCGGCCTGGTCGGCGGGCTGCTGGGTTTGGGTGGCGGCCAGGTCGGGCAGCGCGCTGCGCAGCCAGTCGCGGTGCTGCGAGGTGTCGCCCTGGGCGTCCGGCGTTTCGGCCGGCGCCACGCGGTCTTGCAGGCGCTGCGCCATCTGGGCCAGGAACACCCGGCCGACCCCGCGCCGGTTCAACAGCGCCAGCAGTTCGTCGAGCGAAGCGAGGCTGAAGCGTTCGATGTCGTCGCAGCACAGGTTGGCCACTTCACGAGCGGCCTTGTTGGTGGCTACGCGTTCGGCCAGCCGGCGCAGGTTCTCGATCAGCACCACCCGCAAGGTGGTGGGCAGGGCCCACATCTCGCTCAGGCTCAGTTCACGCGTTTCCTGGTAGGCGCTCAGGAACTGCGCCAGCAGCTCCTCGTCGAACGCGCCGTCGGTGTGGGCCACGAAGGCCCAGGCCACACCGTAGACGCGTGGCAGGCCGGCCAGCGGCTCGTCCAGCAGCACCGGCAGGGCGCGAAAATAACTGCGCGGCAGGCCTTCGTGAATCTCCTTCAGCTGCGCTTCGATCAGGTGGAAGTTGTCGAGCAGCCACTCGGCCGCCGGGCTGATGTCGTAGCCGGTCGAGGCCTGCATGCCGATGTAGCGGTGCGCCTCGCGCAGCGTGCGGATGTTGCTGCGCAGGCGCGGGAAGAAGGTTGCCGCGCGCGAACTGCTGCGCGCCGCGCGGTGCGTCTCGCCCAGGCTGCGGCCATGTTGCGCAAAGCGTTGCAGCCCGAAGATCTCGGCGCGGATCGGCGGCTGCACCGGGCCGCGTGCCCCGTCGAGGATGGCGCACAACGCCTTGGGCGCAGTCGGGATCAGGCGCAGCAGTGCAGCTTGCGCCATGCCTCAAGTCACCAGCGAGGCGACCCCGATCAACAGCGCCACCGCTGCCAAGGTGGTGACAAAACGCGCGGCCAGGAAAGTGTTCGCCGTCTCGGCCACGCATTGCAGGCTGAACCAGCGGCCGCGCGACTCCTTGCACAGGTCCAGGTGCTCGCCCAGGGCACTCAACTCCATCGGCGAGGTGTCGACGCTGTCGCCGAACGAGGCGGTGCTCCAGGACGGGTGGGTGATGGCTTGAGAGTTCATCCGCCGATGCTAGGCAGCCCCCCTGGGCGCGTCTGTCGGACAGCAGGCCGTGGCGTGTAGGACGTTGGCGGGTGGGTGGGCCATGCGGCCGCTGTGAGGTGCGCCGAACAGACGCAGCACGGCGTGCCCGCCATGCTTGTGAAGCCGGCCCGCAGTGGGTCGAAGGAGAGCCCCTTGTTCCCTGCTGCGACCGGACACCCCCTCAACGCTGCTCCGTCACGCGCGACGCCGAGAGCGGTGGCCACGCCAACGATCGACCGTTGGCGCCTGCTGGTCAGCGAAGCGGCTGCCGCCCCCGGCTTCATGACCTTGCGGGCCGTGCGCCAGGGCGGCGAGGTGGTCGACTTTGCCTGGGACTTCGCCAGCGCCTCGGCGGCGCGCCTGCTGCGCTGCCCTGTCGACGAGCTCATGGGCCGGCGCTTGCTCGCTGAGGGGGACGACCTCCCGTACCAGGCCCGGGTGTTCGAACAGTACCGCCGCGTGCTCGAGTGCAACACGCCCGAAGCCGCCGGGCACCTGCATCGGGTCGATGGCGTTGAAGATCTCTACCGCCATGAGGCCGTGCGCCTGGGCGATGGCGTGGCGGTGGTGCTGAGCAACCTCAGCGCAGCCGGCCGCGCGCAGGTGCTGCGCCGGGCCCTGTTGCTCAGTCGGATGGCGGGCATGTGAGCGTGCGCCTGCAGGGCCACCCGGCCGCCCTGCGACTCACGATGTCCGAGCGATTGACCGGCGCTGTCCTACAGCCAATCCGAACACCGGCTCCTAGATTTGAAGCGGGTCGGCTGCTGCTGGCCTGCGTCCGGTCGGCGCTGCGGTGCCGGCTTGCCCCTCATCCCAATCACAAGGAAAGTGCAACATGCAGTTGACCAGCAAAGCGACCCAAAAATCGACCAGCAAGTCATCGACCAGCAAGGCAGCCAGCCCATCGGCCGCCGCCAAGTCGGGCAGCGCGGCCCGCTCACCCGACGCGATCGCGTTGCTGAAGGCCGACCACGCCGAAGTGAAGAAGTGTTTTCAGGCCTATGACAAGTTGGCCACTGCCGAGGCCGACAGCGATGAGCGCCAGGCCCTGGCCGAAAAGATCTGCAGCCTGCTCACCGTGCACGCCACGATCGAAGAGGAAATCTTCTATCCCGCCGCGCGCGAAGCCTTGGGCGAAGACGTGAATCTTGTCGACGAGGCCGACGTGGAACATGCCGGTGCGAAGGACTTGATCGCCCAGATCGAAGCCATGTCGGCGGAAGACGATCACTTCGATGCCAAGCTCAAGGTGCTGGGCGAATACATCGACCACCACGTGAAAGAGGAACAGGACGAGATGTTCCCCAAGTGTCGCGAAGCGGACATGGACTTGAAGGGCCTCGGTGTCGAGTTGGCCGCACGCAAGGAAGAACTGGTCACTGAAATGACCGGGACCCTGCAGGCGCGCTGAAGACTGACCGCAGCGAAGCCCCTCAACCCCTCGAAGGAAACATCATGAAAAACTCACTCGATACGAGACCTGATTCCACGACCCGCGGCCGCGGGGAGGGCACCCCCGTGATCGGCTCAGGGCCGACCCTCGGCGCGTCGCTCGGCGGCGCCGCCGTCGGCGCGGTGCTGGGCGGTGCCGCTGCCGGCGCAGCGACCGGCACGCTGGCCGGCGGCCCGGTCGGCACGGTGGTCGGTGCTGCACTGGGCGCCGTTGCCGGCGGCCTGGCGGGCAAGACACTGGCCGAAAGCAGCCTCGACGCCGACGCAGAAGATGCCTACTGGCGCGACCACTACCAGAGCCGCCCGTATGCAGACGGCCGCATGAGCTATGACGACTATGGGCCGGCCTACCGCTATGGCGTGCACGCGTTCGGCCGGAACCCGGGCCGCAGCTTCGATGAGGCGCAGGCCGAACTGTCGCGCGACTGGGACAGCTCCCGCGGCACATCGAGCCTGAGTTGGGATCGGGCCAGCCACGCTGCGCGAGACGCCTGGCTGCGGCTCAGTGACGGGGTCGAACGCGCCGTCCCGGGCGATTCAGACCGCGATGGCAAATAACGCGCAGGGAAGGGCAGAGGAGCGCGCCGTGTACCCCGCCGTGTACCCCGCCGTCAGCCGCCTGCCCTTCCAGCCTGTTGACCACCAGCGGGTGGAGCTGACCGAAGATTTCGACATTCGCTACTGGACCACCGAGTTCGCCTGCACCCCTGCGCAGTTGATCACCGCACTGCAATCGGTGGGCGTCATTGCCGACGATGTCGGCAACTACTTTGCGGATCGGCGGTCGGTGGTGCCACCCCATTGACCTGCCGACTCACGCGTTGCGCCGCGCGTGAGAAACCGTCGGCCACAGCACCAGCTTCGAAGTCCCGCCGGACGAGGCGGCCGGGCCGCAGCCGTCAGCGTCGGCGTTTGGCCTTGGGCTTGGGCTTGGGCTTGGGCTTGGCCGCGGGCGCTTTCGGCGCCAGCGCTTCGGTCCAGAGTTTCAGGTTCTCCCGGGTTGCTTCCTTCACAGCGGCATTCACCTGCCGCTTCGTTTCTGCCGTGGCCTGGCCACGCAACGAAGCTGCCATGCGGTTTGCCGTGCTGAGCCACATGCTCATGAACGGGTTCTTCTTCAGCCAGGGGTTGGACATGTCGTGCCTTCAGTCTCTCAGCGGCGCGAGCTCGGCCATCGGCTCGCCCTTGGCCGGCAGCATGGTCTCGCTGGCCTGGACGCAGGCTTCGATCTCGATCGTCTGGGTCGAAGTCGGGTAGGCGGCCCTGATCTGCTCTACGCTCAAAGCTGCGAGCCGATCAGCGACGCGAGCCGCTCGGTCAGCTTTTCCTGCCACGGCCGTGCCAGCCACTCGGCGTGGCTGATGGGCCGGGCCCGCGCCAGGTCGGCGGCAAACACGGCCGTCTGCTGTTGCGCGAAGCTGGCGTCGATGACGTTCAAGGTGGCTTCGTCGTTGAGCCGGAACGAGCGGTTGTCGAAGTTGGTGGAACCCACCGACACCATCAAGGCGTCCACCACCATCACCTTGCAATGGAACATGGTCGGCTGGTACTCGGCGATCAGCGCCCCCGCGGCGAGCAAGGGGCCCCAGCGGGCCCGCGAAGCGCTGCGCACCGTGTCGCTGTCGATGTGCTCGCCCGGCACGATGATGCGCAGCTTCACGCCGCGCTGCAGTGCCGCCACCAGGGCGCGCGAGGTCAGCTCGTCGGGAACGAAGTAGGCCGCCGACAGGTCGATGGAGCGCGCCGCCGCGGTGATCGACATCAGGTACATCAGCTGCATGCTTTCGCTGCCGCCGCTGGGCGAGCTGCTGAAGATCTGCGCCAGTTCGGTGCCGGCCGGCGCGAGCACGGGAAAGTAGCCGGGCCCGTGCAGCACCTGGCCGGTGACCTTGATCCAGTTGTCCAGGAACACCGCCTGCATTTGCGCCACCACCGGGCCTTCGACCTGAAAGTGGCTGTCGCGCCAGTGTTCAGGGTCCTGCGCATTGCCGGTCCATTGCGGCGCGATGCCGACCCCGCCGGTGAACGCGATGCGGCCGTCAACCACCAGCAGCTTGCGGTGCGTGCGGTTGTTCATGCGCCCCAGGTGCGACCAGTGCGGCGGGTGGAACTTGCGCACTTCCACGCCCGCGGCCGTCATCTCGTCGATGAAGTTCTGCGCCACCTTGGCGCTGCCGACCCAGTCGAGCAGCACATGCACCTTGACGCCGCTGCGCGCCCGCTCGGCCAGCGCCTGGGCGAAGTCGCGGCCGATGTCGCCGGCCCAGTAGATGTAGGTCTCGAACGTGATCGAGGTCTGCGCGGCGCGAATGGCGGCCAGCATGGCGGGGAAGATGTGGTCGCCGTTGTGCAGCGCCGTGTGGCGGTTGCCGGCGAGGAACGGCGGCCCGAGCAGCACCCCCAGCTCATGCGGGAAGCGCGGGTCGTGCAAGTCGTACAGGCGCTCGATGTGGTGTTCGATGCGCTTTTCGCCGCCCATGAGGTTGAGCGCCAGCAACACCGCGCCGATCAGCGCCACCGCGCCACCAGCGAGCACCAGCAGTCCATGCGAAGGTGACTTGAACATCGGTCAGTGTCGGCCGCAGCGGTACGCGGCGCCGCTGCCGGCATGCCGCACCAGATGCACCAGACGCACCCGCGCTGCCCCGCGCCTAGATGCGCCCGGCCTGGGTGTCGTCCAGCCGGGTCGGCGCGCGCCGCTCGGGCAGCCTCGTCATGCCGTCTTCGGCCAGCCGAAAGCGGGCCCGGCCCTTCCAGGCCCGCCTCACGAACCAGCCGAACACGACGGTCCAGAAGGCCGCGATCAGCACATAGGGCCAAAACGATTCTGTGATCGGAATCATCATCTGCTCCCCTTGGCTAGGCCTGCGCGCGCGTGTGCCGACGCCCCTTCGGTGCTGCCGACCCCGCAGCCCCTCAACTCGCGAGTCGCGCCGCAACAGCCGACTTCGCGCTTCGGCCTGAATGGGGGCTGTGTTTGAAAAGAGACATGCATTTCCTGGGGTCCCGAACCTGCGTGGCTCCGGGGGTGGGCACACGTTGCAAGGTCCACGCCAAGGTAGGCGCAGTGGCGCACAAAGTCTGTGCGCCAGCACACGCTCTCATCGAGCGCCCAGAGGCCCAAACGGGGCAGACCGACACAGAGTTAGGCACGACAAAGGAAGGCGTGCGGTTTGTACGTTACCGAACCAACATTGTTGCTTTCACTGCCTATACTTCGTTGAGTTCTGTGCAAAAGCCACCGGTGCCGGGCCACCGCCGCTATTTGGCCAGGCTCCCTTAGGACACCATGGTCACGTCACCCGATCCCCAGCAAAACCGACTGCTCGCGGCGCTTCCGGAAGCCGAGATGCAGCGCTGGCTGCCGGAGCTCGAAGAGGTGGACATGCCGCTCGGCGAGGTGCTGTACGAGTCGGGCGCCACCTTGAGCCATGTGTACTTTCCGACCACGGCCATCGTGTCGCTGCTGTACGTGATGGAAAACGGCGCCTCGGCCGAGATTGCGGTGGTCGGGCACGAAGGCCTGGTCGGTGTGTCGTTGTTCATGGGCGGTGAATCCACCCCCAGCCGCGCGGTGGTGCAAAGCGCCGGCCGGGGCTTCCGTCTGCAGGCGTCGACGATGAAAGACGAGTTCGACCGCGCCGGCCCGGTGCTGCACCTGCTGCTGCGCTACACGCAGGCGCTGATCACGCAGATGGCGCAGACGGCGGTGTGCAACCGGCACCATTCGCTCGACCAGCAACTGTGCCGCTGGCTTCTGCTCAGCCTGGACCGGCTGCACGGCAGCGAACTGGTGATGACGCAAGAGCTCATCGCCAACATGCTCGGCGTGCGCCGCGAAGGCGTGACCGAAGCCGCGCTGAAGCTGCAGAAGGCCAAGCTGATCCGCTATTCGCGCGGCCGCATCTCGGTGCTGGACCGGCCGGGGCTGGAGGGTCGCACCTGCGAGTGTTACGCCGTGGTCAAGCGCGAATACGATCGCTTGCTGCCGACCGCGCTGGCCACCTAGTGGCTTTGTAGGGAGCTTCACGAGCTTCACGAGCTTCAGCCTTCGCCGTCGCGTGTCTGGGCCGGCTGCACAAACCCCTCGACCCATGGCCGCGCGGGGAATGTGACGGCCGAGTGTTCGGCGCACAGATCGACCAGGGCCCGCGTGCTGCCGTGGCGGTGCAGGTCGTCCATGCAGTAGGCGCAAAAGACCGACGCGCCGCGTTCTCTGGCCAGCCCACCCACCAGGCTTTCGAGCGCGAGCGAATCTTCCTCGTTGCCGGCCGCGAACAGCGCGGACGCGGGGTCGCCCACCAGGCGCACCTTGCCACGGCCTCCGTGTGAGGCGGGGCTCAGCAGGGCGCCGAGCGATTCGGTGGCGCGTGCGGTGTCGATCCGGCCGTTGACCATCAGGCGCGCCAGCGCGTCGTCGGTGTCGAGCGCCAGGTAGCGCCCTGTGTGCGGGCTCGAGGGGGTGTCGAACATGCGCTGCGCAGTCAGCAGCCGCTCGACGGCTTGCCGGTTCGGCGCCGTCAGCATCAGCACGCAGGTGTCTCCGGCCAGCAGACCGGCGACGATGAAGTCCTTGGCCTCTCGTGCGGGGTAAGCGTCGTTGTAGAAGTGGACAAGGTGTCTGGACACGGCGTGCCCCCCTTCCTGAGACTCTGGCGTGACTTCTGGCGTGGCTCGAAAGCGCGGGTCGTTTCGTCAGGCTAGCCGCGCGGCGCGCGAGCGTCTGTGCGGAACCGCACAGTGCCATTGAGAGTGCAGTGCGGGTGCAGTGCGAGTGCAGGCGGGTGCAGGCGGGTGCAGTGCGAGTGCAGTGCGAGTGCAGGGCGAGTGCAGGGCGAGTGCAGGGCGACCGGGCGCCATGCGAGGCCATTGCGCGCGCGCTGTAGGAACAAGCCCACAGCGCAAGCCGGCGCCTGCCGATAGCGCCGGAGCCCTTGCGTCGGGATCATCAAAGCTCGAAATCGAACCGAGCGCCCGCCATGACCACACTGCCCCTTCGCCGCCCCGACCCGCGCCAGAACCAGCTGCTTGCGGGCCTGCCGGAGCCTGAGTGGAGGGCCTGGCTGCCGCTGCTGGAGCCGGTGCAGTTGACGCAAGGCCAGGTGCTGTGCGAGTCGGGCAGCACGCCGGCGCATGTGGTGTTCCCGACCACCGCGATCGTGTCGCTGCTGTACATGACCCAGGAAGGTTCCTCGGCCGAGATCGCCGTGGTCGGCAACGACGGCGTGGTGGGCGTATCGCTCTTCATGGGCGGCAACGCCACGCCCAACCGCGCCGTCGTGCAGCAGCCGGGCGAAGCCTTTCGGCTGCGCGCCCAGGTGGTGAAGAGCGAGATCACCCGTTCCGGTGCGGTGCGCCACATGCTGCTGCGCTACACGCAGGCACTGATCGAGCAGGTGTGCGAGACGGCCGCCTGCAACCGTTACCACACGATCGACCAGCTGATGTGCCGGCGCCTGCTGATGGGCCTGGACCGCCTGGCCTCGGACGAATTGATGATGACGCAAGAGTTGCTGGCCAGCCTGCTCGGTGTGCGCCGCGAAGGCGTGACCGCAGCCGCCGTGAAGCTGCAGCAGGCCGGCGTGATCCGCTACAGCCGCGGGCACATTGCGGTGCTCGACCGGCGCCAACTCGAACAACGGATCTGATCACGAGGCTGGAGCGCCTACCCGTCACGGTGGCGCTATGTCGGCTGCAGCACGGTCGGTGTGCGCGATAGCGTGCATACTCGCGCACCGATCGATACGGCAACCGACCCCTGCGCGCACTTCGGCTCGCCTCCCTCCCCCGAGGGGGGCGGCACCCCACCTGGAGCGCACTGTGTCTGCCGTCGAAAATCATCTGATCGAACTGCTTCCCCGCAAGGATCGGACACGCCTGCTGGCGGTGTGCGAGCCGGTGCAATTGCTGCTGGCCGAAGTGCTGTGCCTGCCCGGGCAGGTGACGCGCCACGTCTACTTTCCGACCGAGGGATTCATTTCGCTGGTGGCGCAGATCGACGGCGAGCCGGCCCTCGAAGTGGGCATGATCGGCCGCGAGGGCATGCTTGGCGCGCAACTCGCGCTGGGCGTGGTGACGGCGCCGCTGCACGCGCTGGTGCAAGGCCCGGGGGCGGCCTGGCGCGTGGCCACCTCGGTGTTCCGGCGCGAGCTGGCCGCCAGCGTGGCCCTGCAGCGCACGATGAACCACTACCTGTATGTGCTGATGTCGCAACTGGCCGCGTCGGCCGCGTGCCTGCGCTTTCACCTGATCGGCCCGCGCCTGGCGCGCTGGCTGCTGATGAGCCAGGACCGCGCCCACGCCGACCAGTTCCACGTGACCCACGAGTTCCTTGCTTACATGCTGGGCGTGCGCCGCGTCGGCATCACGTCTGCAGCGAGTGCCCTGCAACGCCAGGGGCTGATCGAATACCGCCGCGGCAACCTCAAGGTGCTCGACCGCCCCGGCCTCGAAGCGGCCGCATGCGACTGTTATGCGGCCGACCGCAAGGCTTACGACGATGTGCTGAAGTAGGCCGATCAAAAGGCCGATGGCAAAAAGAACTTACCCGCTGGCCTGGGCCGGCAGCTTCAACCGCCGCGTCGCGGCACTCACCCGCAGCACCCTGAGGGCCGGATTGCACGCCGGCCTGCGCGCCAGCACCCAGGCCGTTCGCCGAGCCGCCAAGCCGGCCGCCCTGCGGCGCAGCGCACCGCCCGGCGCCGGCGACTGGATCCCCGGCGTTGCGCTGGGCGCGGCCGGCGCGCGGCGCTTCCGCTTGTACCGGCCCCCCGGCGTGCAGTTCGGCGAACGCCTGCCGCTGATGGTGATGCTGCACGGCTGCGGGCAGACCGCCAAGAGCTTTGCCACCAGCACGCGCATGAACCGCATCGCCGCCCGTGAGCGCTTCCTGGTGCTGTACCCCGAGCAGGAGCGGCTGGCCAATCCGCAGGGTTGCTGGAACTGGTTCAACACTCCCCACGGCCGGGCCGACGGCGAACTCGCACTGATCATGAGCGCCATCGACCAGGTGTGCCTGCTGCACCCAGCAGACCGCGGCCGCGTGGCCGTGGCCGGCCTGTCGTCGGGCGCCAGCATGGCTGCGCTGCTGGTCACGCGCCACCCGGAACGCTTCAAGGCGCTGGTGATGCACTCGGGCATTCCACCCGGCACGGCGCATTCAACGCTGTCGGCATGGCGTGCGATGAACGGCCGACACGCCAGCTCGCCGTTGCCGGCGACGGCCGCGGCGATGGCGGATTCGTGGCCGCCCCTGATGGTGATCCACGGTGACGCCGACACCGTGGTGGCCGCCAGCAACGCCCAGGCCGCCGTGCAGATGTGGGCCGAGGCCGCTGGCGCACGCGCTGGCAAGGCGCGCACGCTGCAGCGTGGCAAACGTTACGCCAGCCAGGTGACCGGCTACACCCGCCGCGGCAGCCTGGTGGCCACCTTGGTGGAAGTGGGGCAACTCGGCCACGCGTGGAGCGGTGGCGCCGCCAGCCAGCCCTTCAGCGACGCGCAGGGCCCCGATGCATCGCGCATGGCCTGGGCGTTCGCGGCAAAGCAGTTCCTGAAATGAGCGCGACCCGAGTCCGGGCGCGCGCCCCGCGCCGTTGTGTCGAGGTCACGCGAAGGGCTGCGTGCGACATCGCACAGACCGGCGTGCGCAGTGCGCGCACCGTGCTGTCAGACATCAGGAGAGACCTTTGATCCAGGACAGCGGCCCCGGCCTTTGCGGCACCAGCGCTACCGACGCCACCGGCGGCACCATCGTCAGCAGCATCAAGCAAGCACCGGCCCCGCGGCTGCTGGGCATCGAGATCCCCGACCCGCAGTGGGGCGAGGCGCTGGTGCTGGTGAAGCGCCACATGGCGTTCACGCGCCGTACCGTGCATGCGGGCGACGCGGTGCAGGCGTCCGGGCAGGCGTTCTTCCGATTGCACGTCGTCAACTCCGGCGTGTTCAAGACCGTGACTTCGGCCAGCGACGGGCGCGAGCAGATCGTCGGCCTGCATTTCAAGGGCGACTGGATCGGCTTCGACGGCATGGCCTCGGGCCAGTGCGCCTGCGATGCGGTGGCCATGGACACCGGCGAGATCTGGAGCCTGAGCTACAGCGAACTGCTGGAGTCGGCCGTCACCTCCACCACACTGTTGCACTGCGCCCACAAGGCCATGAGCCGGCAGCTCGCGCGCGACCGCGAATGGCGCCTGGCGCTGGGCACCTTGCCGGCCGATGCGCGCGTGGCCGACTTCGTGCGCTACTGGGCCGACTCGCTGGCCGAACGCGGCCAGCGCACCGACCAGCTCACCCTGCGCATGACGCGCGCCGAGATCGGCACCTGCCTGGGCATGACCCTGGAGACGGTGAGCCGCGCCTTCACGCGCCTGGCGCGCGACGGGTTGATCCGCTTCGACGAGAAGGGCCGGCGCGAGATCGCCATTCCGAGCGTCGAAGCCCTGGTGCAGTTCGTGCTGCGCGCGGTCAGCCGGCCCGAGACGCAGACGCTGCAGTAGCGCCGCCCAAGCTGTGCCACGATGGCCATTGCCGCTTTCGGCAGGCCACCCTGGACACACGATGAACTCCCCCGTTGAAAGTGCCCCGGCCTCGCCGGAGAACCGGGCGCTGCCGTGGTTGCTGGCCGCGGTGTCGGCCGCGTTGGCGTGGATCCTGTTGCCGTTCTACGGCACGATCCTGTGGGCGGGCATCATCGCGCTGCTGTTTGCGCCGGTCTACCGCCGCCTGCTGCCCCGCCTGGGCCAGCGGCGCACGCCGGCGGCGCTGCTGACCTTGCTGCTGGTGCTGCTGATCGTCGTGTTCCCGTTTGCGCTCGTCACCGGTGCGCTGGGGCGTGAAGCGGCCGCGCTGTTCCAGCGCCTGCAATCGGGCGAGCTGAACCCCGCCCTGTACCTGCAGGGTGTGTTCGATGCGCTGCCCGGTTGGGTCACCGCGCTGCTCGACCGCATCGGCCTGGTCGACTTCGGCGCGCTGCAGCGGCGCCTGTCGGCCGCGCTGGCGCAGGCCAGCCAGTTCATCGCCACGCAGGCGCTCAACATTGGGCTCAACACCTTCGAGTTCGTCGCCGCACTGCTCATCACGCTGTACCTGGCGTTCTTCCTGATCCGCGACGGCGGTGCCCTGGCCCGCAGCGTGAGCCGTGCCGTGCCGCTGGCGGCGGCGCACAAGCGCGAGCTGTTCGACAAGTTCGCCACCGTGATCCGCGCCACCGTCAAGGGCAGCCTGCTGGTGGCGGCGATCCAGGGCACGCTCGGCGGCATGGCGTTCTGGTTTCTCGGCATCCACGCGGCCTTGTTGTGGGGCGTGCTGATGGCCTTCCTGGCGCTGGTGCCGGCGGTCGGCGCGGCGCTGCTGTGGCTGCCGGTGGCGCTCTGGTTCCTGATGACCGGCGCGCTGTTCAAGGGCATCGCACTGATCGCCTACGGCGTGCTCGTCATCGGCCTGATCGACAACCTGCTGCGCCCGCTGCTGGTGGGCCGCGACACCGGCATGCCCGACTACCTGGTGATGATCAGCACGCTTGGCGGCGTGGCGGTGTTCGGCATCAACGGCTTCGTGCTCGGGCCGCTGGTGGCGGCGATGTTCATTGCGGTGTGGCACATCTATGGGGTGACGCGGGGGGGCGAGGTGGGCTGAGCCTTCGTTGCCTGCGGCCTGTGGAGGTCGAGAGGGATCAAGCCGCCGGGGTACTCTGCTCCGGGGCCCGGGAGCCGACGAGGCGGTTGCCCGAAGACGTGACGCTGAACCGAAAAGCGACGCGACCGTCGCTCAAGCCAGTGCACCCGGGGCCGCTGCATGGGCTGGTCAGGCGGCCCGCTGGCTGAGAAGGCGGGGAAACCATCGCCCGACGCGCGCGCAGTATTCCTCGTACTCATGCCCGAACTCTGCTCGAAGATGTGGCTCTTCGTTAAGCAGGACGAGCAGATGAAAGAAGATGCCGACTGCAAGAGCGTAGAGGACCAACTCTTTCGCCCAAAACAGGAGTGCCCAACCCAAGATGGCTGTGAGCACGCCCACGTAGATCGGATTCCGTGTGTAGGCGTACAGACCCCGAACAACCAGCTTCTTCGGGGCGTCGATCGGAGCAGGTGTGCCTCGGCCGAAGGTCGCGAAATCCCACACGCACCACGCGTAGATGCTCATCCCCACTGCGAGAGCGAGGCACCCCGCGACGAACCCCGCACCCGACGAGGCAGATCGATCCTGGGCTATCAGCAGAGGGAAGTAGACCGCAAACGAGGCGGGTACGACCAGGGTAAACAAGAGATTCTTCAGGAAGAGGGTCATTTCGGGCCTCCAAGAAGTTGCTTCATTTCCTTCCTCCTTGCGGCCTATCGCCTTGCAGGTACTCGCGTAGAAGAGCTCGGCCACGATGAATACGGCTCTTGCATGCCTCGCGAGTGATGCGCAAGTGATCGGCTGCCTCGCCGATGGTGAGCTGCTCCATGTCACGCAGCAGGATCACCTCGCGGTACATGTCCGGTAGCGACTCCAGCGCACGGACGAGGTCGATACGCAGCTCGTCCTTTGGAACCTGCGCAAAGTACTCAGCCTCGTGCCGCTCCGTCAGTTCTTCCGCGCCACGTATCAGCCCCAGCACGGGAAGCATGCACAGCCGGGTGACCACACGGAATATCCATCCCGCCAAGGCCAGAGGGTCGCGCACATTGCCCAGGCGGCGGTACAACACGATCAGAGCTTCCTGAACCACGTCCTCAATGGCCGACGCGCGATGGCACTGGCGCCGTGCATAGCGGCGGATGTCGGGCTGCAGTTCGCGCAGCAGTCCCTCCAGAGCGACCGGATCGCCGGCCTGGGCGGCGGCGAACACGGCTACGTCAACCCGGATCACCGCGGGCCTTCGAGCGCCTTGCGGCCAGCCATGGCACAAGCGGGGCAGAAGCCAACCAGCCCCGTCAGCGCCGTGAACACGCCACTGACCGCAAGCACCAAGCCGAGCAGCGTCAGGCCGATTTGCGTGAGCGAGCAGGCCACGATCAACGCGCCGCCGATCACCCGCGCCCAGCATTCTTTGGAACCCATGTTCTTGCGGCAAAACATCTCATCACCTCGATCTGCCCAATCACGGCGGGCATCGTAGACAAGGAGAGGCATTCGGTAGAAAAGGATTCAGCACTTTGTCTAAAGCTCGGTCATCCGGGCGCTTCTGGGTCGCAAATCTACACCCCGAGTGACCGCTTTGGATCGCTATGGAAAGCCTTCCACCTGGCGGATCACGCGATTGGCCTCGATTGAGCGGCCAGAAGAACCTTCCGAGTCCGAGTCAGGGCATTGGGTACGGCTTGTCATCCGGGGTGAGCATCGCCAGCTCGCGATAGAAGTCCCAGACCGGCCCATCGCCGTGACTGCCGGGGTCGTGCTCGGCGACATGGCGTGCAATCTCGAGATGGTTGAGGCGCGGGTGCGGCTCCATGTCGAGACGCGCCGTGCCCCGGATGTGCGACATGATCGAGCGCGCCATCAGCGCATAAGCCCACGACAAGGCGCCGATGCCGTCGAGGCCGACGCCTGGAAAGTAGAGGTTTGGTGCGTCCAGGCTCCGGAACTGGCAGACGCACCGCGCGCCCAGTTCGCCGACGTTGCGGATCGAGGCGATGCGCTCGTCCTCAAAGTATGAAAGATCCGTCTCGTACCCCGTACCCCACAAGACGATGTCTGGCGAAAGCCGGGTGCCGTCGGCGAGGCGGACCTCGCCGCCCGATATCGACTCGACTGTCGTGCCGGGATGCCGCTCGAGGGCACCGAAATCGGCCAGCATTCGCGCGCGGCCAGGGATCAGTTGATCGTGGCGCACGTCGATGGATCGCCGTGGCTGGATGGCCTCGATGCCGAACTTGGCGTACCGACCGACCAGATCAGCACCGATCGCGGCACTCTGCTCCGCTGCGCTCAGCCCGTCCGCCTGCAGCCTGGCAAACGGCCGCACCGTTCCGGCGATCGCTTTCGTCTTGCGGGTCGGCGAGAACCAACGCACGTCGCGATAGACCCAGGCGATCCGGCTCGCTCCCTGAGAGAGGCACAGATCGAGCAGGTCAAAGGCCGAGGCGCCACCGCCGACCACCATCACGTGACGATCCTTCAGCGCCTCGGGATCGCGCAGGGCGCTGGAGTGGAACTCGCGGAGGGTGCTTTCCCGGCGAGGTACGGCGGGGACCATCGGCTTGTTGTGCCCGCCGGTCGCCGCCACCAGATGCAGGGCATGAACCGAGCCGGTGGGGGTGTCCAGCTCCCAGCATGCCCCCGTGTGCCGCGCCCGATGCACGGGGCTGTCCAGGCGGATGCCGTCGGCGAGCGCGAATCGCTCGACCCACGACTCGACATACGCGAGGACCTGCGGCTGCATCGGGCCCTCCAGCGTCAGGTCGCCGACGACGAAGTCGGCGAGGCTGACCTGGAGGTCCTGCCAAGCCGGCAATCGTCGCCAGAGGCCGCCGACACCGCTTTCTCGTTCAAGGAGCAGCGCTCGGAGACCTGCGCGGCGCGCATAGTGCAAGTGGACAAGGCCGGCAAGGCCTCCTCCGATGATGGCAAGGTCGAGCGGAATCTCATTGCGCATGGGCACCCCTTGTCTTGACTTGCGAAGTGTGCGCGCTGCCCGTCGCAGCGCGCCTGCTGAAAGGCGAGCGCTGCGAAAGTGGTATGCGGCGCTCTGGCGCCAACTTCTTCTGAGTCTCTGCAAACGGGTGAGCTGAACCCGGCGCTGTACCTGCAGGGCGTGTTCGATGCGCTGCCCGAGTGGATCACGTCGTTGCTCGACCGGATCGGCCTGGTCGACTTCGGCGCGTTGCAGCGGCGCCTGTCGGCCGCGCTGGCGCAGGCCAGCCAGTTCATCGCCACGCAGGCGCTCAACATCGGGCTCAACACCTTCGAGTTCGTGGCCGCACTGCTCATCACGCTGTACCTGGCGTTCTTCCTGATCCGCGACGGCGGTGCCCTGGCCCGCGGCGCTGCTGTGGCTGCCGGTGGCGCTCTGGTTCCTGATGACCGGGGCGCTGTTCAAGGGCATCGCACTGATCGCCTACGGCGTGCTCGTCATCGGCCTGATCGACAACCTGCTGCGCCCGCTGCTGGTGGGCCGCGACACCGGCATGCCCGACTAACTGGTGATGATCAGCACGCTTGGCGGCGTGGCGGTGTTCGGCATCAACGGCTTCGTGCTCGGGCCGCTGGTGGCGGCGATGTTCATTGCGGTGTGGCACATCTATGGGGTGACGCGGGGGAGCGAAGCCGCCTGACGCCGCCTTGCGCGGCGCCGGCCCACCCAATGGTGTGGGCCACGATCGCTCGGCCTCCCCCTGTCTCGAATCGGCGCATGGACTGCGACCAGGGTTCGTTCTAGATTGCGGTCCTGTGGGCGCTGGGATGGTCGACGACCCACCAGACTGTCAGGCAGGACCATCGCAATTCAGGAGGTCGCCATGTCCGAACGGAATACCCTGGAACGGCTTGCGCACGTCGCCACGATTGCCACCGCGATGATTGCGGGTGGTGCGCTGTACGTTGCCAAGGCCCAGATAGAGTCATCGAACCACAGTCAACGCGTCGCCACGGCCCAAGAGACGTACAAGGACTACCTGAAGCTCGCAATCGAGCATCCTGAAATGGCTGACGGGAGCCCGCCGCCAGGCGCGGACAAAAGCTACGGCTGGTTCATGTCGAATTTCCTGCACTCGGCAGAGCAGATATTCCTGCTGTTCCCGACAGACGAGAACTGGAAGAAGGGCCTGGCCAATCAGTTTTGCCTGCACAAGGGCTACCTGGGCGATCCCGAGGCCGAATATCAGAAGAACCTGAAGAGCCACTACCACAAGGACTTCCAGGACTTCGTCAACGCAGAGATCAAGTCCTGTCCAGCCAGGTAGTCCGCTTGCGCAGTTCGCTGAAGTGGGAGTCTGTCCAGGAAGTGACCCGATGGCATCGAACCACTCCGGCCTCTGCTAACTGGCCCAACCGACGAATTTGCGCAGCTCGCTCGCCCACAACACCCCACTCGCCATCCCCACGCACACCCCCCACTGCCCGACCGTCAACGGCACCGTGCCGAACGCGAGGTTCAGGAACGGCAGGTGCACCACCGCCACCTGCAATACGGCCGACAGCGCCACCGCGCCCCACAGCCAGCGGTTGGGAAACGGGCGGCTGAAGGCGCTGGCGGTTTCGGAGCGGGCGTTGAAGCAGTTGAAGAGCTGCGCCAGCACCAGCGCGGTGAAGCCGGCGGTGCGCGCCAGCGGCAGCTCGTGCGTGCCTTCGATCAAGCCGCCCGGCAGGTGCATGTCGATGGTCAGCAAGGTGAGGGCGGCCATCACCACGCCGGTCTGCAGCACGCCGGCCCACATGCGCGCGTCGATCACTCTTTCGTCGGGGCGGCGCGGGGGGCGCACCATGACGTCGTCGGCCACGTCGTCCACGCCCATCGCCAGGGCGGGCCCGGCGTCGGTGATGAGGTTGATCCACAAGATCTGCGTCGCCAGCAGGGGCAGCACCACCGCGCCGCTGCCCAGCCCGGTGGCGGCGCCGGTGAGGCCGAAAACGCCGGCGCCGATCACGCCGACGAACACCGTGAGCACCTCGCCGAGGTTGGACGACAGCAGGTAGCGCAGGAATTTGCGGATGTTGTCGAGCACGCCGCGCCCCTCGCGCACTGCTTCGACGAGGGTGGCGAAGTTGTCGTCGGCCAGGATCATGCGGGCCGCTTCCTTGCTGACCTCGGTGCCGGTCACGCCCATCGCCACGCCGATGTCGGCGGCCTTCAATGCCGGCGCGTCGTTGACGCCGTCGCCGGTCATCGCCACCACGTTGCCGCTGGTCTGCAGCGCGTGCACGATGCGCAGCTTGTGCTTGGGCGCCACGCGTGCGAACACCGAGGTGATGCGTACCGCGGCGGCAAAGCCGGAGTCGTCGAGGGCATCGAGTTCGGTGCCGCTCAGGGCCGTGTCGCCGTCCTTCACGATGCCCAGGTCGATGGCGATGCGCAGCGCGGTGCGCGGGTGGTCGCCGGTGATCATGATCACGCGGATGCCGGCCCGATGGGCCTGCGCAATCGCCACCGCCGCCTCTTCACGCGGCGGGTCGATGATGCCGACGGTGCCAACGAAGATCAGCTCGCGCTCGAGCAGGTCGCCCTCGGCCTGCGGGTCTTCATGCGGTGCGAGCGGGCGGTAAGCCACGGCCAGCGTGCGCAGCGCGGCGTCGCTGAGCGTGGCCACGTCGTCCAGCAGGCGCTGGCGCAGCGCGTCGTCGAGTTCGACGGTCTGTGCCCCCACGCGGGCGCGCGTGCAGCGGCCGAGCAGCACGTCGGGCGCGCCCTTGGTGACCACCACGCGCTCATCGCCATGCTCATGGTCGAGCTCGATCGTGGACATCATCTTGCGGTCGGACGTGAACGCGATCTCGGCGATGCGCGTGAAGCGTTGGCGGCGCCGCTCGGTGCTGCCCAGTTTGCGTTCGGCCACCAGGAAAGCGGCTTCGGTCGGGTCGCCCTGGATCTGCCATTCGCCGCTGTCGGCCCGGCTCAGGTCGGCGTTGCCAGCCAGGCTGCCGCCGCTGAGCATCACCACGTGTTCGGCGTGCAGCGGCCCGGCGGTCAGCGGCGCGCCCTGGTGTTCGACCTGGCCGTCGGGCGCGTAACCCACGCCGGTGACGTGGCTGCCGCCCGAGGCCGTCATCACCCGCACGATGGTCATCTCCGCGCGCGTGAGTGTGCCGGTCTTGTCGGTCGCGATGACGGAGGCCGAGCCCAGCGTCTCCACCGAAGCCAGCTTCTTCACGACGGCGTGGTGCCTGGCCATGCGCTGCACGCCGAGCGCGAGCACGACGGACAGGATGGCCGGCAGCCCCTCGGGCACCGCTGCGACCGCCAGCGACACGCCCAGCAGCAGCACATGGATCGCGTCGGCCAGCGTGCGCACGGTCGACAGCGCCAGCACCGTCCCGACCACGACGGCGGCGATGACCACCGCCGCGATGCCGAGCGTGCGCCCGATGTGCGCGACCTCCTTCTGCAGCGGCGTGGGTGCGTCCGGCGTTGCGTCGAGCAGGGTCGCAATGGTGCCCATCTCGGTGCTCATGCCGGTGGCCGTGACCACCGCGCGGCCACTGCCCTGAGCGACCGCGGTGCCTTTGAACACCATGTTCAGCCGGTCTCCCAGCGGGGCCGGCGCGGCCAGCGTGGCGGCGTCTTTCAGCACCGCCTCGCTCTCGCCGGTCAACGAGGCTTCGAGCACGCGCAGGGACGCGGCCTGCACGAGCCTGGCGTCGGCGCCCACCGCATCACCTTCGGCCAGCACGAGCAGGTCGCCGCGCACGAGTTGGGC
>JANOQS010000053.1:0-9268 GCA_031414975.1 Methylibium sp.
CAGCTTGTCCAGCATCTTGGCCACGCGGTGGTTGACGTACTCGCTGCCGTTGTCGGCATGAAAGCCCAGAATCTCGAAGGGGAACTGTTCCAGCATTTGCTCGATCACGGGCAGCAGATGCGCCTTGGAGATGGTCTGCACCGTGGCTACCACCTGCCACTGCGTAACGCAATCGACCGCGTTGATGTGGTACAGGCCCTTGGTGCCATCCAGGTCGCCCTGGTGGACGCTGTCGACGCGAATGAAGCCCGCTCGTCCCGCGGGCGCCGGGGCACGGCGCACGCCGATGTCCACGCGCTTGGTCGGCCCGGTCTTGGTCAGCAGCACGCGCTGCGCCCGGTAGGGCGCGCTATGGCGCAGGTTGTACAGGTGGCCAATCGAAATATCGCCCAGCCGCTCGAAGCCGACGACCTTGAACACATCGCGCTGGCGGCGCAGCACGCAGGCCGTGGCCGGCCCCGACATCGTGCCCATGGCCCGGTCGGCCTCGGCCAGCAGGGTCACGTCGGCGGCCGTGTAGCGCCGCGCGAAGGCGTGCTCGGGGGAGCGGTACGCCTTGACCAGTCGCTTGTCGCCGTCCCAGCGCGATACCAGCCGCGTGACCTGGGCGCGGCTGTAGCCGCTGAGCCGCTGCAGATAGGCCAGCACCGCTCCGCGATGCGCGCGGGGCAACCGCCGGTACTCAAAGCGCCTGAGCACGGATTCGATCCACGCGTAGCGCCCCGCATCGTCCTCAGCCCGGCTGAACTCCAGCGACTGCGTACCCGCCAGCACCTGGCGCACCTGCTCCAAGCTGCGAACCTGGGCTTCGTTCATGTCGATCACCATCCGTTGGATGATCGACTCGCCACGCCGGCACGCTCCCTTTGAGCTGCCAAACCGCCCCGCCCAGACACCCTTCAGGCTCATCCCTCGTTGGAATCACGGGCCCTGCTCCAGGCTCATACCTCGTTGGACAAGACTTCCCCTTGACGCCAGCGCATGGCGGTGGAATACTCGCGCCGAGTTGCAATTGCAACTCGCCCTGAACCACAGCCCGCCCAAGCGGGCGCCGAGGAGACGACTTGAGCTTGTTTCGCCCATGAGCGCCGCCCCGGCGCACTCCCCTTTCCTGGACGTCGATCCCTTCGACACCGCGGTTCTTCTGGATCCGATTCCTTGCGACACCGCGGTGCGCGAAGCGGCGCCGGCCGTCTGGCTGCCGCGCCACGGCTTCTGGGCGGTGGGCCGTCACGAGCATGTGCATGCGGTCTTCAACGACTGGCACAACTACACCTCGTCGGCCGGCACCGGCCTGACGAACAACCGCAAGGAAACGCCGTGGCGCAAGCCGAGCGTGATCCTCGAGGTCGACCCGCCGCAGCACACGCGCACGCGCACCGTGCTGTCGCGCATCCTGTCGCCGGTGGCGATGGCCAAGCTGCGGCAAGACTTCCAGGCCAGCGCCGATGCGCTCGTCGACCAACTGGTCGAGCGGCGCCGTTTCGACGCCGCGGCCGACCTGGCCGGCGTGTTCCCGATGCAGGTGCTGCCCGACGCGGTGGGCCTGCCGCAGGAAGGGCGCGAAAACCTGCTGCCCTACGCGAACCTGAACTTCAACGCGATGGGGCCGAAGAACGCGCTGTACGACCACGCGCTCGCCGCCGCCGGTGACGCGCCCGCCTGGGTGCTGCGCCAGTGCAAGCGCGAGAACCTGGCCGGCGACGGTTTCGGCATGCGCATCTTCGAAGCCTTTGATCGCGGCGAGCTCGACCTGGAAGAGGCCGAACTGCTAGTGCGCGTGTTTCTCACCGCCGCGCTCGACACCACCATCTACGGCATCGGCATGGCGATCCATGCGTTTGCCACCCACCCGGCCCAATGGGACGTGCTGCGCGAAGACGCCACGCTCACACGCGCGGCCTTCGACGAGGTGCTGCGCTTCAACGCCCCCAGCCCGTTCATCGGCCGCACCACCCAACGCGAGGTCGAGATCGACGGCGTGAAACTCGGTGCCGACGAGAAGGTGATCCTGTTCATCGCCGCGGCCAACCGCGACCCGCGCAAGTGGGAGCGTCCCGACGAGTTCGACGTGCGGCGCCGGCCGACCGGGCACCTGGCGTTCGGCGTCGGCATCCACGGCTGCGTCGGCCAGATGGTGGCGCGGCTCGAAGCCGAAGTGGTGTTCAATGCGCTGCGCAAGCGCGTGAAACGCATCGAACTCGACGGCATGCCCACCTTGCGACCGACCAACTGGCTGCGCGGCTACGAGAGCCTGCCGGTCCGTGTCGAGCCGGTCTGAACCCACCATCCATCACAACAAGGAGACAAACCCGTGCATTCATCCCAGTCCTTTCAAACGCGCCTCACCGCCGGGCTGAGCGGCGCCGCCGTCGCACTCGCCGCGCTCGCCGTCCTTTTCGGCAGTGGCGCCGCGCAGGCGCAGCAGTTCCCGATCCCGGGCAAGCCGGTCCGCGTGATCGTGGCCTTCCCGCCCGGCGCCGGCCCTGATGCGATGGCCCGCACCATGCTGCCCAAGATGAGCGAAGTGTTGGGCGTGCCGGTGGTCGTCGAGAGCAAGCCGGGCGGCGGCACCGTGATCGCGGCGCAAGAGGTGATGAAGTCCGCACCCGACGGCCACACCATCTTCTTCAGCGCCTCGTCGACCATGGCGCAAGCGCCGCACACGCTGAACGCCGCCACCTACGACCCGATGACCGCGTTCACGCCGCTGTCGATGGGCGCACGCGGCCCGCTGGTGATCCTGGTCAGCAGCTCGATCGGCGTCAACAACATCAAGGAGCTGATCGCCTACGGCCAGAAGAACAAGCTGAACTACGGCTCGTTCGGCGTGGGCACCTCGGCGCACATCTTCGGCCAGGTGTTTGCCAAGAACACCGGCCTGGCGATCGAGCACATTCCGTACAAGGGCGGTGCCGAAATCGCCGGTGACCTGATCGCCGGGCGGCTGGAGATGGCCTTCGACGCCGCACCCGCGGCGATCCAGACCGCCAAGACCGGCAAGGCCAAGATCATTGCCGTGGCTGCGCCCACACGAAGCAAGTTCCTGCCCGACGTGCCCACCGTGCTGGAGCAGGGCGTGAAAGACATCGACATCACCAGCTTCGTCGCCTGGTTCGGCCCTGCCGGCATGAAGCCCGAGGTGGTCGCCAAACTGAACGCCGCGATCGCCCAGGCGATCGCGCAACCGTCGGTGCAGACCCACTTCAACGACGGCGCCTACACCGCCGAGAGCTCGACACCCGCAGAACTGGCCGCCGATGTAAAGAGCGCTTATGCGGCGTGGGGGAATCTGGTGAAGGCGGCGGGGATTCAGAAGCAGTAGTCGCCGGCACCGCCGCAGGGCGGATCAGACCAGCACCACGAGCTCACTGTACTGCCCCAGCACCGCGTCGGCCGTCAACAACTTGAGCGGCTCGGCGATGGCCTGCGCCACCAGCAGCCGGTCGAAGGGGTCGTTGTGGTGCATTGCCAGCCGTGAGACGCCGGCCGCGTGCACGGCGCGGACGTGCAGTTCGACAAATCCGCTTTCGGTGATGGCGGCGATCAGTTCGTCGGCGTCGGCCTCGATCTTTCCGAGCCGGGCCTTGATCGCAATCTCCCAGAGCGACGCCGCCGAAACGAAGACCTCGTCCGCCGACTCGATGAAGCGGCGGGTGGCCGGCTTGAGCAGCGCGTTGCCAGCCACCGCCCACAGAAAGATGTGGGTGTCGAGCAGCAGCCGCATCAGCGGCCTTCGAAACCGGCCAGAACTTCGTCGGGCAACGGCGCATCGAAGTCCGGCGCGATGCGCACCTTGCCTTTGAGAACACCGAACTTGATCGGGCGCCGGACGCCTTCGAGTTGCGTGATGCGCACCAGCGGCTTGCCGTTGCGGCTGACCACCACGTCCTCCCCGGACGCGGCCTTGTCGACCAGTTGCGACAGGCGGGTCTTGGCTTCGTAGATGTTCACAGCTTCCATGGGCGGGCTCGGCGCGAGGGGGTCAAAGTAGACCAAGTCTAGTCTGGTTTTACCAGCCCCACAATCGCAGTTCGTAAATCGGAGCCAGGAATTACCGGCGCGGAGCGATGTTCTTGTTGCAGCGGAACAGATTGTCTGGGTCCCACGCCGTCTTCACGTCAACCAGCCGATCATGATTTGCGCCATAGGCAGCGCGGATTCGCTCTTGGCCATCGTCGTCGGTCAAGAAGTTGACGTACGTACCGCCTGTCGAAAAGTGCCGCAGGTCGCGCCACGTGGCACGCGCCCAATCGATGTTCACGTCGTCGCGATCGGCAGCTTCCCACGATGCGGTGATGTTCAGTACCCACGCCACGTCGCGGTTGCCAACCGACGAATGATCGTTGGGCAGGCGACTGAGCGCGCCGTCGACAGGGAACAGGAGGATCGCCGAGTGCGGCGAAGGCATGCGGGTCGCATGCATGGCAACGCGTTCGAGCATCTCATCTTCAAGCCCAGGCAGGTATTCGGATTTCCAGTAGTAGCGCCGCCCCTTCGGCTGCGTCGCGTCAAGGATGGCCTGCTGCGACACATAGCTGCGCCGCTGGACGACGTCGCCGACTGGCTTGCCGAACGACTTGATGCACGCCACGCGCCGCTCGGCGGCGTCAATGGGGCCGCTGTCGCACACGACAAGTCCGATGATCGGCTGCCCATGAACCTCCCTCGGGAGCCACGGCGCGGGCGGTGCGCAGCGCAGCATCGGCATGCAGACCAATTCGGGCGGGCCCTGCTTCGTCAGCGATCGCACCATTTCCAGCACGTCGTGCGCGGCCTCGGCGCGCCAGGCGATCAGGCCAGCGATCACATCGGG
Source organism: Methylibium sp. (assembly GCA_031414975.1). Classification (GTDB taxonomy): domain Bacteria; phylum Pseudomonadota; class Gammaproteobacteria; order Burkholderiales; family Burkholderiaceae_C; genus LGRD01. The sequence continues at coordinate 4,817 of JANOQS010000053.1, forward strand.
GCCTACCGGATGCAGGCGATACTCAAAACCGGTAACGACGCCGAAGTTTCCGCCGCCGCCACGCAGGGCCCAGAACAAGTCCGCGTGTTCGTGCTCGTTCGCACGCACGACGCGCCCGTCGGCGGTCACCACCTCCATGGCAAACACGTTGTCACAGCCCCAGCCGAACCGGCGAGTCAGGTAGCCGAAACCGCCGCCCAGCGTGAGGCCGGCGATACCGGTGGCCGAGACGAAGCCGAGCACGGCGGCCAGACCATGCAATTGAGTCTCGCGATCAACGTCACCGAGCAGACAGCCGGGTTGCGCGCGTGCGACGCACGCCGACGGATCGACCCATACCCCGCGCTGGAGTGACATGTCGAGCATCAACGCGCCGTCGCTGACCGCAAGCCCGGCGATGTTGTGACCACCGCCTTTGACAGCGATGGCGACACCATGGCTGCGCGCGTAGTTGACGCAAGCCACAACGTCGGCAACGCCAACGCAGCGTGCGATCGCGACGGGACGCCGGTCAATCAGCGCATTCCAGACCGAGCGAGCATCGTCGTAGCCGGCATCGCCGGGCACCAACAGCGGCCCGCGCAGGCGCGCGCGCAAATCATCGGTTGCCGCGGTCATGTCGCCTCCATCGCTGGCCGAGGGTTGATGTCGGCGAAGCGGCTGCGCGCAAACCATCGATGCATTTCGCGCGTCAGCGCCTTCGGGCCCCGCACCTGCAACTTGCCGCAGGCACGTGCTTCGGCGAAATCGAGGTCGCCGATGTAGATCTGCGTCAAGGAAAGGATTTCGACTTGCATCTCGATATCAACGTCGAAGCCAGGGTCCTCCGCGCACAAATCGACCTCGCCGCCGTTGACGACTAACCACCAATGCCGCAAGCCCTTGACGTCGACGAGGTCGATGTGCAGGACGATGCGGCGCCGCGGCGCTGCATCGTGGCGGAAGTGGCGATGCACGTACCACATCAGAGCGCCGGGATCGAGCTCCTCGGCACCCAGGTCGCTGCGCACCCAACGCTGGCCCCACTCACCGATCCCGGCGATGATAGGCCGCAGCCCCTCACCGGCAGGCGTCAACCGGTACTCCGAGGCATGGTGACCATCGCCGCCGGCGTGCCGCTCGACGATGCCGTGCTGTTGCAGCGTCTGCAGTCTTTTCGAGATCAGCCCCGGCGACATGGGCGGCAGCGCACGCCGGAAGTCGTTGAAATGCCGGGAGCCGTACAGCAACTCTCGCACGATCAGCAGCATCCAGCGCTCGGCGAGCACCTCCGCTGCCTTGGCCACTGGACAAAAGCTCCCGTATCCCTTGCTCATTGCTGCCTCCGAGGGCCAGTTTGCTCGCGGCAACACAGCGCATCAAGTACAGATTCTGAACTTGATCGGACTGGGGCGCCCACGCAGACTGCGCATCCTCATGATCCATTGGGAGCAGGCAATGAAGACAAGCCCGAGGTTGGCGTCCCTGAGTGCGCTGCTGGCGACCACGGTCTGCTGCTGTGCGCATGCCGACGTGGTGACGGACTGGAACCAGAAAGCTGTCGAAGTCGTGGTGGCCGACAGCACGCCCGCCACGCTGGCCAGTCGAAACATGGCGATGGTGCAGGTCGCTGTATTCGAGGCCGTGAATGCGATTTCGCGCGCACATGCGCCGTATCGTCTGCGGCTCGCCGCAGAAAGGGGTGCGTCACCCGACGCGGCGATTGCAGCCGCCGCGCACGGGGTGTTGTTGCGGCTGTATCCAAGCCGGCAGGCGATGCTCGACAGTGCGCTTGACGCGGCGCTTGCTGCGATGCCGGATACCCAAGCTCGGCGCGATGGTCGAAACGTCGGTGAACTGGCTGCCGCGGGCGTGCTTGCGATGCGAGCGAATGATGGCGCCGCCGCGGTAGTGCCCTTCGCGGCGCGGTCGGGTCCAGGCCTGTGGGTGCCGCCCGCCAACATCCCGGCGCTAGCACCGCACTGGGGCTCGGTGATGCCGTGGGCGATGACCCGTGGTGCGCAGTTCCGCCCGCCCGCGCCACCCGCGATTGACAGCGAGCGACAGGCGCGAGACTTCGATGAGACCTATGGCATCGGCGGCAAGAACAGCGCGCTTCGCACTGCCGAGCAGACAAGCGTCGCGCGCGTCTGGATTGCAACCGGCGTGCCCGCATGGAACCCGATCGCCCGCCAGCTCTCGATCGCCAGGGGACTGTCTCCGGAGCAAGGTGCCCGGCTGTTTGCGCTGCTGGCGATGGCCACCGCCGACGCGATCATCGGCTGCTGGGATGCGAAGTACACGTACCACGGTTGGCGCCCGGTGGCCGCGATCAAGGGTGGCGGTGTACCCGGTCGCCCGGTCGATCCCGACTGGGAACCTGCGGTCCCGACGCCGCCGTTCCCCGGATACGTCTCCGGCCACGCTTGTTTCGGCGGCGCGGCGCAAGTGGTGCTCGAATCTGTGTTCGGTCGTGGCGAAATCCCGGTCGTGACGCTGATCACTGCGAGCGCGCCCGGGGTCACGCGCAGCTACAACAAGCTGTCGAGCATCGTCGAAGAGGCGTCGAATGCTCGCATCTGGGGCGGCATTCACTGGAGGGCGGATCAGGAAGCCGGCGAGGAGCTCGGCCGCAAGGTCGGGCAATGGGTCATCGATACGCAGCTGCGGCCGGCACCGTAGGCGCCTGCTTCCCAAACGCCGCTACGTGTTGGCTGCGCGAAAGAGCGACTCGGCCCAAGACAACACTTCTTGCGCGACGCGATCAGCATCCTCAACCGATGTCAGGCCCAGGTCATCACTGTCGTATCGGTACAGCACCGCATACGGGTTGAGTCGCGCAAGTGCCTCGGTTGGAGAGGGCACCGCAGCGCCGGCCAGACGAAGCTTGTCGGCGAGTTCGACCAGATCGTCGGCCCGCGCGACGCCGAGAAATCGATCGGCTTCTTCAATTGAGGGAGTCATGCAGCACCCTGCCCTGCTTCATGGCCCAGTACAGAAGGGTGCCGGGGACGAGGGCGCGGCGCATCGCCTCTTTCTCGGAGTACACAAGCACATCCACACCCGTCCCGATCGGCCCGATGGCTTGCCTCAGCCGCAGGTACTCCGCAGCGCGATCGGGCAGATCCCTCTCGATCACCAGCAGGTCAAGGTCGGAGCCATCGTCCGCGGTGCCCGTGGCGTAGGAACCAAACAGCACCACCCGACTTGGCGCCGAGCGCCGCAGCAACCAGTTCTGCTGGCGACTTGATCGATGGCTTCGGCTCTGAGCATGGTGTGTTCGAGAGGCGTTCGCGTGCATCGGCGGTTTAGCAACCGCACGACTACTTCAACGCCTTGAACCGCACCCGCTTCGGCCGCGCACCCTCTTCACCCAGGCGCTTCTTCTTGTCGGCTTCGTACTCCTGGTAGTTGCCGTCGAAGAAGACCCACTTCGAATCGCCTTCGCAGGCCAGGATGTGGCTGGCGATGCGGTCGAGGAACCAGCGGTCGTGGCTGATCACCATCACGCTGCCGGCGAATTCGAGCAGCGCGTCTTCGAGCGCGCGCAGGGTTTCCACGTCGAGGTCGTTGCTCGGTTCGTCGAGCATCAGCACGTTGCCGCCTTGCGACAAGGTCTTGGCCAGGTGCAGCCGGCCGCGTTCGCCGCCCGAGAGGCTGCCGACCAGCTTCTGCTGGTCGTTGCCCTTGAAGTTGAAGCGGCCGATGTAGGCGCGCGAGGGCATCACGAACTTGCCGACGACGATGTTGTCGAGCCCGCCCGACACGTCCTGCCACACCGTCTTGCCGGCCTCCAGGCTTTCGCGGCTCTGGTCGACGAAGGCCATGCGCGCGGTCGGGCCGATCTTGACCGTGCCGCTGTCGGGCTGTTCCTTGCCGGCGATCATGCGGAACAAGGTGGACTTGCCCGCGCCGTTTGGCCCGATGATGCCGACGATCGCACCGGCCGGCACCTTGAAGCTCAGGTCGTCGATCAGCACCCGGTCGCCATAACCCTTGCTGACGTTGGTGAACTCCAGCACCTCGTGGCCGAGCCGCTCGCCCACCGGGATGAAGATCTCGTTGGTCTCGTTGCGCTTCTGGTAGTCGATGTCGCTCAGCTCCTCGAAGCGCGCCATGCGCGCCTTGCTCTTGGCCTGGCGGCCCTTGGGGTTCTGGCGCACCCACTCCAGCTCCTTCTTCATCGCCTTGGTGCGCGCGTCTTCCGTCTTCTGCTCCTGCTCCAGGCGCTGCTCTTTCTGGTCCAGCCAGGTGGAGTAGTTGCCCTTCCACGGGATGCCCGAGCCGCGGTCGAGTTCGAGAATCCACTCGGCCGCGTTGTCGAGGAAGTAGCGATCGTGGGTGATCGCCACCACGGTGCCGGGGAACCGGCTGAGATACTGCTCCAGCCAGTCGACGCTTTCGGCGTCGAGGTGGTTGGTGGGCTCGTCGAGCAACAGCATGTCGGGCTTGGACAGCAGCAGCCGGCACAGC
>JANOQS010000054.1:0-9667 GCA_031414975.1 Methylibium sp.
AAGATCGGCGGTGCGCGCCAGATCGAATGCACCATCAATGGCCTGGGCGAGCGCGCCGGCAACTGCTCGCTCGAAGAGGTGGTGATGGCCGTGAAAACGCGCAAGGACTACTTCGACCTGGCGCTGAACATCGACGCGACCCAGATCGTGCCGGCGTCGCGCCTGGTGTCGCAGACCACGGGTTTCGTGGTCCAGCCGAACAAGGCGGTCGTCGGCGCGAACGCGTTTGCGCATGCCTCCGGCATCCACCAGGACGGTGTGCTGAAGGCGCGCGATACCTACGAGATCATGCGTGCCGAAGACGTGGGCTGGGCCACCAACAAGATCGTGCTCGGCAAGCTCTCCGGCCGCAACGCGTTCAAGCAGCGCCTGCAGGACCTTGGCATCCAGCTCGAATCGGAGACCGAAGTGAATTCCGCCTTCGCGAAGTTCAAGGAACTGGCCGACCGCAAGAGCGACATCTTCGATGAAGACATCCTCGCGCTGGTGATGGACGAGTCGGTCACCACCGAACACGAGCACTACCGGCTGCTTGCGCTGGCGCAGCGCTCAGAGACCGGCGAACGCCCGCACGCGAAGGTCGCATTCGCGGCCGGCGACGTCGAACACCACGTCGAAAGCGACGGCAACGGCCCGGTCGATGCAAGCCTGAAGGCGATCGAGTCGAAGGTCCAGAGCGGTGCCGAGATGCTGCTGTACTCGGTCAACGCCATCACTTCGGGCAGCACCGAATCGCAGGGCGAGGTCACGGTGCGGTTGCAGCACGGCGGGCGGGTGGTCAACGGCGTCGGCTCCGACCCCGACATCGTCGTCGCGTCGGCCAAGGCCTACCTGAGTGCGCTGAACAAGCTGCACAGCAAGGTCGAGCGGGTCGCCGCCCAGGGCTGAGTCCCGGTTGGCTGCGGTATAGAGAACTGACTTGAGGAATAGTGCGTAACGTTTTGATCTTGTGCATGTTTTTCGATGATGTACACTCCCGCGGGTGAATTGGGAGAGTGCTTTGGTGTCGATCAGCATGTGGCTTTCAGGCGCACTGGTGCCGGTTCTTGTTGCGTTTTCGCTCATGTTGCCATCGACGGCCGGCGCCGCCAGGCCCTTGGCGTCGAAGAGCGCGACCAAAGTGTCGGCCAAGGTCGCTGCCCAGCCCACGGCCAAGAGCGCCAGGAAGAATGTGCATTTGCCCGCGCGAGCGAACAAGCTGACCAAGGCGCGAGTGGTGCTGCGCAACGGCAAGCGCGTGATCGTCCGGCACACCATCGTCAGGGTGCGGGTGGAGCCGGCCCGGCCTTCGGTCGGCCAGCTCAAGGGCCTGCACAACATGGCCGATGCGCTCGACCTCAAGTCCAGCGTGGCGCTGGTGCTGGACCAGGACACCGACGAGGTGCTGTTCAGCAAGAACGCGCACGCGGTGCTGCCGATCGCATCACTCACCAAGCTGATGACCGCGGTGGTGGTGGCCGAGGCCGGGCAACCGATGGACGAAGTGCTGAGCGTGACCCAGGGTGACGTGGACACCGAGAAGGGCAGCCGCTCGCGGCTGCGCGTGGGCACCCAGCTGAGTCGCGAGGAGATGCTGCACCTGGCGCTGATGTCGTCCGAGAACCGCGCCGCGCATGCGCTTGGGCGCGAGTACCCCGGCGGTGTCGATGCATTCGTGAAGGCGATGAACCTGAAGGCCGTCGCGCTGGGCATGACGGCCACGCGTTTTGTCGAACCCACCGGCTTGTCGAGCGACAACCGGTCCAGCGCCAGAGACCTGGCCACCTTGGTGAAGGCGGCTCACGGGCACCCGATCATCCGCGAGATGTCCACCTCGCCGAGCTACGAGATCGACACCGGCAGTCGGTCCATGCGCTTCGTCAATACCAACCGGCTGCTGAGCCACGCCGATTGGGACATCGGCCTGCAGAAGACTGGCTACATCTCCGAGGCCGGCCGTTGCCTGGTGATGCAGGCCAGCCTGGCGGGACGCCACCTGATCATGATCTTTCTCGACTCGGCCGGAAAGTATTCGCGCCTGGGGGATGCCGAGCGGGTGCGCCGCTGGGTCGAAGAGAACGCTCCTGCCGTGGCACCGACGCACGTACCGGCCGAGACGCTCAAGCTCACGTCGTGAGCCAGTGGCTCCTGCCGCGCCGGTTCAGGCGTGGCGGTGACCGAGTGATTGCGAGATCTGCGCCGCGGTGGCCTTGAGCCGCTCCAGCCAGGCCTCTTCGAGCCGATCAGCCGGTGCCGAGATCGACAAGCCCGCAATCAGCTTGCCCTGGTCGTCCACGATGCCGGCGGCCATGCAGCGCACGCCCAACTCCAGTTCCTCATCGTCGCGCGCCGTGCCACTCTGGTTCACGCGCGCCAGTTCGCGCTCCAAGGTGGCCAGTTCGGTGATGCTGTTGCGCGTGTGCCCGGCCAGTCCGGTGCGGGTGGCGTAGGCGCGCACCCGGGTCGGGTCGTCGTGGGCCAGGAAGAGTTTGCCGACCGACGTGAGGTGCAGCGGAGCGCGCCCGCCGATCGCACGCACCACCTGCATGCCCGAACGTTCGCTGTAGGTGCGCTCGATGTAGACGATCTCGTCGCCCTGGCGCATCGACAGGTTGACCGGCTGGTGCGTGAGCTTGTGCAGTTCGCGCATCGGCGCCAGCGCCGCGTCGCGCACATCGAGGCGCGCCTTCACCAGGTTGCCCAGCTCCAGCAGGCGCATGCCGAGGCGGTAGCTGCCGGCGGCCGGCCGGTCGACGTAGCGGCCGACCGTCAGGTCATTCAGGATGCGGTGGGCGGTGGACGGGTGCAGGCCGGTCTGCTCGCTGATGATCTTCAGCGACACCGGGTCCTGGTACGAAGCGAGCAGGTCGAGCAACGCGAAGCTGCGTTCCAGGACCTGGATGGTGGGAGTCTTCGCTTCGGTCTTTGCCATGAAAAACATTCTCGCTCAGTTCGAGCGCTATTTTGCATGGCGAAAACATCGGTTGCAATCCGGGAGTTCGCAACGCCGAAGGTTCAGCCCAGTTCGCGCACAGCGGCCACCCCACATCGAACGGCGCCTTCCAAGGTGGCCGGGTAGGGCCCTTGCACATGGTCGCCTGCGGCATGCAGGCCAGCGGCAATGCGCAGCGCCGGCCGCTGAAGTTCAGGGGTGCAGCGGAACGTGGCGCGCTTTTCGGTGAGGGTCTTGACCAACTCCAGCGGGCCGCGCAGATGGGCTTTCAGCTCCACCTGTGCCTGAGCGAGCACAGCGTCTTGCGTGGCTGGCAGCCCTCGATCGACCCACTCCTGCGCGCCGCTGACCACAAACGCCAGCAGCCCTTGCGGCCCGCCCAATTGCCCGCGGTCGAACACGAACTGCGCGGGTGACGAAACATCGGCGCGCAAGGCGAGCATCGGTTCGGGCAGGCGGGTGCCCGTACCGCGCAGGTAGGTCGTCACGATCGGTTCGTAGCGCAGCGCCGCCGCAACCTGCGACCACTCGGGTGCTGTGGCTTCGGCCAGCCGCGCGGCCTCGGTCGGTGTGGTGGCCAGCACCACCGCGTCGAAGGCTTCACCGTCGATCTGCCACGAGCCCGAATGAGCTTGCAGCCGCGCGACGCGGTGCGACAGGAGGATCGTGGCGCCGGCCTGCTGCAACCAGCGCTCGGCCGGCAGCGGCAGCATGGCGCTGAGGTTCACTTTCGGCAGTAACAGGTCGGCCGAGCCGGGGCCTGAAAACAGCGCGTCCTTCAGGATGCGCAGAAACACTTCGCCGCTGGCCTGGTCGGCCGGCGTGTTCAGCGCGGCCACGCACAGCGGGTCGATCAGGCTGTCGCGAACGGCTTGCGGCAGCTTGTGCGTGAGTTCGGCCACCGTGCGCGACGGGTCGCAGCGAAAGCCGCCCGCGAACCAGCCGGCCGCGGCCGTCAGCAAGGCCAGCTTGTCGCGCCAACCCCAATGGCCGTGGCGCAGCACCGCGGCGGCGAATTGAGGCACCGGCGCACCGGGGTTCAGGCTCAGGCCCAGGCCCTGCGAGTCAATGAAGCGCAAGGGCGTACGAAGGAGCGCGGCGTCGATGTCCACACCCACGCTGCGCATCAGCCGCAGTGTCTCGGTGTAGGCGCCGATCAGGATGTGCTGGCCGTTGTCCAGGGTCAGGCCGTCGATCTGGACGCCACGCGCACGCCCGCCGAGTTGCGCCGCCATCTCGAACAAGGTGACCGCGTGGCCACGCTGCGTGGCCTCAATCGCTGCTGCCAGCCCGGCCCAGCCGCCGCCGACGACGGCGACCCTGCGCGAGGCCAAACTAGCGTTCCCGCCAGTTCGTGCGCATCGCGATCCACAGCTTGCGCAGCGGCGTGAGCGAAGTGCGCTGGTGCAGCACCTGGAAGTTCGCGGCCTCGATCTCGCGCAGCAGGCTGCGGTAGATGTTGGCCATCATCAGGCCCGGTTTCTGCGCCGTGCGGTCGGCGTCGGGCAGCAGCGCAAAAGCTTCGTCGTAGATGCGGTGGGCGCGTTCGGCCTGGAACTTCATCAGCGCGGTGAAGCGGTCGCTGTAGCTGCGGTTCAGAATTTCCTGCGCCTTCACTTCGAACTGTTTCAGCTCGGCCACCGGCAGGTAGATGCGCCCGCGCCGCGCGTCGTCGCCGACGTCGCGGATGATGTTGGTGAGCTGCATGGCCTGGCCCAGCCGGTGCGCGTAGGTGACCGTCGCCGCTTCGGTGCGGCCGAAGATGTTGGCCGCCACCTCACCGACGATGCCGGCCACCAGGTGGCAGTAGCGCGCCAGGCCGGCAAAGTCGAGGTAGCGCGACTGCTCCAGGTCCATCTGGCAACCGTCGATCACGGCCAGAAGGTGCGCCGCTTCGATGCTGTTGGCTCGGGTCAAGGGCATCAGCGCTTTCATCACCGGGTGGCTCGGCTGGCCGCTGAACGCGCTGGCCACTTCCTTGCGCCACCACATCAGCTTGGTGGCGGCCACGCCGGGGTCGCTCACTTCATCGACCACGTCGTCCACCTCGCGGCAGAACGCATAGAACGCGGTGATCGCGGCGCGCCGCGGCGGCGGCAGGAACAAGAAGGCGTAGTAGAAGCTCGAGCCGCTCTTGGCGGCCTTGTCCTGCACGTACTGCTCGGGGGTCATGGGGTTTCAATCAAGGGGCGAGGGCGCGCCGGGCGCATGCACAGTGCGCGCCACAGGAGCAGTGGCGCATCGAACAGGCCGACGCGTGGGCGCTGCGTCAATGCGGCGGCGCCCAGGGCTTCGGTCTTTTCCAGGATGCGCAGGCCGCCCTGCACCACCAGGCGCAGCTCCCAGCCGGCGCGGCCGGGCACGGCATGCACCAGCGGGGCGCCGGCCAGCATCAAGTCACGTGCCCAGTGAATGACATCGGCAAGGCCCTCTCGGCCGACCTCGGAATCGGGCAGGTAGTGCCGCCCGCGCGGCCGGTCCACGCTCAGGTCCTGCCAGAAGTTGGCCAGTTGCAATGCGGTGCAGATCGCGTCGGACTGGCGCAACGCTTCGTTCGAATCGACGCCATACAAGTGCAGCAGCAGGCGGCCGATCGGGTTGGCCGAACGCCGGCAGTAGTCGAGCAGCTCGGCGCGGTCGGCATAAGTGTCCTTCAGCACGTCTTGCCGGAATGCGCTGAGCAGATCGGTCAGCAGGTTCAGCGGCAGCTTGTACTGCAGCAGCACCGGGCGCAGGCGCTCGAACACGCCGGCCCAGCGCGGCGATGGCACGCCACTTGCGGCGACGGCCAGCAGGTCGGCATGGAATGCGTTCAGGTCGCGCAGGCGTTGCTCGGGCGCCGCATTGCCTTCGTCGGCCAGGTCGTCGGCGGTGCGCGCGAACCAGTAAATCGCCGTCACCGCTGGGCGCAGCGCGGGCGGGCACAGCACGGACGCAACCGGAAAGTTTTCGTAGTGTTCAACGCTCACAGGCGGGATTGTCCATGTTGTGCGGTCTGCTTCAGGGCCGAGCGGACTTTTTCGAAGTGACACGCCGGATCACGCGAGAACGCACCAGAACGCGTTTGACTTGGCCCAAGTCACCGAATATATTACTGACCAGTCAGTCAGTTGCGGTTCCTGTTCCACCCCTCCCCAAGGATTTCCATGCGAAACATGCTGCTCGTCGCCGTGGTCGGCGCTGCATTTCTGGCGGCCTGCTCCAAGACCGAGGTGGCGCCCGACCCGGTGCGCGCCGTGCGCACCCTGACGGTCGTGCCCCAGTCAGCCGGCGGCACGGCCGAGTACGCCGGCGAGGTGCGATCGCGCACCGAGTCGCGCCTGGGCTTTCGCGTCGGCGGCAAGATCGTGCGCCGAAACGCCGATCTGGGCAGCACGGTGAAGGCCGGCCAGGTGCTCGCGCAGCTCGACTCTCAAGACCTGCGCCTGGGGCAAGACAGCGCCCGCGCCGGCTTGGTCGCCGCGCAGGCCAACCATGACCAGGCGCAGGCCGACTACCAGCGCTTCAAGGAGCTGCTCGACAAGGGCTTCATCAGCTCGGCTGAACTGGAGCGCCGCGACACCGCGTTGAAGGCAGCGCGGGCCCAACTCGACCAGGCCAAGGCCCAGTCCAGCGTGCAGGGCAACGCCGCCGGTTACGCCACCCTGGTGGCCGACGCCAGCGGCGTGGTCACCGGCATCGACGCCGAACCCGGCATGGTGGTGGCGGCCGGTGCGCCGGTGCTGCGCCTGGCGCACGACGGGCCGCGTGACGTGGTGTTTTCTGTGCCCGAAGACAAGGTCAGTCTGATCAAGGCGTTGGCCGCTCAGCCCGGCGCGTTCAAGGTGCGCCTGTGGGGCGACACGTCCGAGCCGCTCGTGGCCACGGTGCGCGAGATCGGCGCGTCGGCCGACCCGGTGACGCGCACCTTCCTCGTCAAGGCCGACATCGGCCGCAGTACCGCGGTGCGCCTGGGCCAGACCGCCACCGTGCTGGTGGCCCTGCCGCAGACGGCGGGCGTGACCAAACTCCCGCTGTCGGCGCTGAAGGAAGAGCAGGGCCGCACGATGGTGTGGCTGGTGGACCGCGACACGATGACGGTGAACTTGCAGCCGGTGCAGTTTGCCGGTGCCGACGGCAACGACGCGGTGGTCAGCGGCGGCATCTCGCCCGGGCAGGTGGTGGTCACGGCCGGAGTGCATGTGCTGACGCCGGGGCAGAAGGTCAAGTTCTACGTCGACCCCGGTGCGCCCGCTGCATCGGCTGCGTCGGTGCCTGCCATGTCGGTGCCCGCTGTGTCGGCGGTGGCCGTCAAATGAGCGCTGTCTTGCACCCGGCGCAGGACGCGCCCGCGTCGCGCTTCAACATCTCGAAGTGGGCGCTCGAGCACCCGGCGCTCACGCGCTACCTGCTCGTCGTGCTGCTGTTCCTGGGCACGGCCGCGTACTTCCAGCTCGGCCAGGACGAAGACCCGCCGTTCACCTTCCGCGCCATGGCGATACGCGTGTTCTGGCCCGGCGCCACCGCGCAGCAGGTGGCCGAGCAGGTGACCGACAAGCTCGAAAAGACGCTCCAGGAGGTGCCGCACTCCGACAAGATCCGCAGCTACTCCAAGCCCGGCGAGGCGCTGATCATCTTCCAGGTGAAAGACTCGGCGCCGCCGAAAGAGATGGCGCAGATCTGGTACACGGTGCGCAAGAAGATCGGCGACATGCGCGCCACCTTGCCCGGCGGTGTGATCGGCCCGTTCTTCAACGACGAGTTCGGCGACGTGTACGGCTCGATCTACGCACTCTCGGCCGACGGCTTCAGCTACGAAGAACTGAAGGAGCAGGCCGACCGCGTGCGCCAGCGGCTGCTCAAGGTGCCGAGCGTCAACAAGGTCGCGATCTTCGGCGCGCAGGACGAAAAAGTCTTCATCGAGATTTCGCAGAAGCGCCTGGCGCAACTGGGCCTGGACTTCAACACCGTGCTGGCGCAGATCGGCCAGCAGAACGCGGTCGAATCGGCCGGCGTGATCAATTCGCCCACCGACTTCGTTCAGGTGCGCGTGGCCGGGCAGTTCAACTCGCTCGACGAGCTGAAGCACTTCCCGATCCGCGCCGGTGGCAACAGCTTCAAGCTCGGCGACATTGCCGACATCAAGCGTGCCTATGTCGACCCGCCGCAGGTGAAGGTGCGGCACCAGGGCCGCGAGGTGATCTCGCTGGGCATTTCGATGGCCAAGGGCGGCGACATCATCGAGATGGGCAAGCTGCTGAAGACCGCCACCGCGCAGATCCAGGCCGATCTGCCGGTGGGCCTGGAGCTGCGCCAGTTCCAGAACCAGGCGCAGGTGGTGTCGCGCTCGGTGAACGAGTTCGTGGGCACGCTGATCGAGGCGGTGCTGATCGTGCTGGCCGTGAGCTTCATCAGCCTGGGCCTGCACTTCAAGCCGGGTTCATGGAAGTTCACGATCGACTGGCGCCCCGGCATGGTGGTGGGCATCACGATCCCGCTGGTGCTGGCCATCACTTTCGTGACCATGTACTACTGGGGCGTGGGGCTGCACAAGATCTCGCTCGGCTCGCTGATCATTGCGCTGGGCTTGCTGGTCGACGACGCGATCATCGCCGTCGAGATGATGGTGCGCAAGCTCGAAGAAGGCTACGACAAGGCGCGCGCCGCGACCTTTGCGTACGAGGCCACCGCGATGCCGATGCTGACCGGCACCTTGATCACCGCGGTCGGCTTCCTGCCGATCGGCATGGCGCAATCGGCGGTCGGTGAATACACCTTCGCGATCTTCGCGGTGACGGCCGCGGCGCTGTTGATCTCGTGGATCGTGTCGGTGTACTTCGTGCCCTACCTTGGCACCTTGTTGCTCAAGACCAAGACACATGGGAACGGTGAAGGAGCGGGAGAAGGCGAGCCCCACGAACTGTTCGACACGCCGTTCTACAGCCGCTTTCGCGCGATGGTGAACTGGTGCGTCCAGCACCGCTGGATCACGATCGGCCTGACGATCGGCACGCTCGTGCTGGGGCTGGTCGGCATGGGCAAGGTGCAGAACCAGTTCTTCCCCGATTCGACCCGGCCTGAGCTGCTGGTCGACCTGTGGTATCCGGAAGGCACGTCCTACGCCGCCAACGAAGCCTCAGCCAAGCGCGTCGAAGCGCGGCTGATGAAGCTCGATGGCGTCGAGCACGTGACGATGTGGGTCGGCAGCGGCGCCGAACGTTTCGTGCTGGTGCTCGACCAGGTGTTCCCGCAAAGCAACGTCAGCCAGCTGATCCTGATGACGCGCGACGCGGCTGCGCGCAAGCGCCTGCTGCACGACCTGCCCGAACTGCTGGCGACGGAATTCCCCGAGGTACGCGCACGCGCCAAGCTGCTGCCGCAGGGGCCACCGGTGCCGTACCCGGTGCAGTTCCGCGTGGTGGGTCCCGACCCGGCCAAGGTGCGCGTCTACGCCGACGAGGTGAAGGCCATCATGCGCACCAACCCGAACCTGCGCGGCATCAACGACAACTGGAACGAGTCGGTCAAGGTGCTGCGGCTCGACGTCGACCAGGACAAGGCGCGCACGCTCGGCGTCTCCAGCCAGGCCATCGCGCAGGCGGCGCGCACCATCAACAGCGGCAGCACCGTGGGCCAGTACCGCGACGGTGACCGGCTCATCGACATGGTGCTGCGCCAGCCGCTGGACGAGCGCAACGCGCTGACCGACCTGGGTAACGCCTACGTGCCGACGACCACCGGCCGCAGCATTCCGCT
>JANOQS010000055.1:0-7086 GCA_031414975.1 Methylibium sp.
ACTGGCGGTGCTGTGGATCGCCACCGCCTGGCTTGCCACGGGCCTGTACATCGGGCCGGCCATCTCGGGGCACGAACCGAAGCTCCAGCGGCTCGGCGTGAACGCGCTGTTCACCTGCCTGATCGTCATCGTGGTCGGCGCGTTCGCCGGGCAGTGGTTCGCGGTGATGCAAAAACTCGGCCTCGAGCACAACTTCTGGTTCGGCCACCAGGGCTGGGAGTACACCGACATCGGCCGCTTCTGGCAGTGGTTCCTGTTCATCGGGCTGCTGCTGTGGCTCACGCTGGTCGGCCGTGCGCTGTGGCCGGCGCTGCGGCGCAAGGACGAGATGTCCTCCATCGTCGGCCTGCTGTTCCTGTCCACCGTGGCGATCGGGCTGCTTTACGGCGCCGGGCTGATGTGGAGCGAGCACACCCACCTGTCGATGGTGGAGTACTGGCGCTGGTGGGTGGTGCACCTGTGGGTCGAGGGCTTCTTCGAGGTCTTCGCCATTGCGGTGATCAGCTTCCTGTTCGTCAAGCTCGGCCTGGTGCGCGGCAAGTCGGCCACCATCAACGTGCTGTTCGCCACCATCGTCTTCATGGCCGGCGGCATTCTGGGCACCTTCCACCACCTGTACTTCGCCGGCACCACCACGGCGGTGGTGGCCCTCGGGGCCAGCATCTCGGCGCTGGAAGTGGTGCCGCTGGCGCTGATCGGCCTGGAGGCGTATGCCACCTGGCGGCACGGCCAGGCCACGCCGTGGATGCAGCGCTACCGCTGGCCGATCCTGTTCTTCCTGGCGGTGAGCTTCTGGAACCTGGTGGGCGCCGGGCTGTTCGGCTTTCTGATCAACACGCCGCTGGCCCTGTACTACATGCAGGGGCTGAACCTGACCGCCCTGCACGGCCACACCGCGCTGTTCGGCGTCTACGGCATGCTCGGCCTGGGCCTGATGCTGTTCTGCCTGCGCGGGCTCAAGCCCGAAGCGCAGTGGAACAACAGCACGCTGGCCGGCGCGTTCTGGTCGCTCAACATCGGCCTGGCGCTGATGGGCTTGCTGACCCTGCTGCCGCTCGGCGTGCTGCAACTGCAGGCCGCGCTGGAGCACGGCTACTGGTACGCGCGTTCGGCTGAATTCATGGGCAAGCCGCTGGTTCACCTGCTGGTGTGGATGCGCGTGCCGGGCGACACGGTGTTCAGCATCGGCGCGCTGCTGGTGGCGTGGTTCGTGTTCCGGTTGTGGGTCGTGCCGCGGCGTGCGCCGAAGCCGATCGCCGGCGCTGCCGCCGTGGAACGCGCGTGAGCGGCACGCCGTTCGCACCGCGCGGCGCCGGTGTGGCGCTTCGCACTGCCGCTTCGTCGCAGCGCGGGCGACCTGCGGCACTGCCGTGCCGACACTCGCGTCTTCCTCCACACAACAGGCCGCCTACCCATGAACATCAACAGGTCGAACTTGTCATCCGCCGTCGCTGCAATGGCGATCATGCTCACCGGCACCTGCGTGCAGGCGGCCGGCTTCCAGCCCGGGGTCGCCGCCGACCCGAATGGCAAGCCCCTCGTGATCGGTATCTGGTATCCGAGCCAGGCCGTCGCCAAACCCGTGTCCATGGGCCCGACGACGATGACCGTCGCCATCAACGCGCCGGTGAACGGCAAGGATTTGCCGATGGTCGTGATGTCGCACGGAACGGGCGGCTCCCACCTCGGCCATTTCGACACGGCGATTGCGCTGGCCGACGCGGGCTTCGTCGTGGTGGCCATGAACCACACCGGCGACAACCACGCCGACCAGAGTCGCAGCGCCGACATCATGGACCGACCCAGGCAGGTCAGTCGCGTGATCGACCACATGCTGTCGACGTGGGAAGGGCGTGCGGCGATCGACCCGCAGCGCGTCGGCATGTTCGGCTTTTCGTCAGGCGGGTTCACCACGCTCGCAAACATCGGTGGCATCCCGGACTTCACGAAGATCGGCCCGATGTGCCGTCAGTATCCCGGCGACTTCGCCTGCCAGTTGGTGGCCAAGAGCGACGGCCCGGTCATCGCGCCTGCCATCACCGCGGTCGCCGACGCACGCATCAAGGCCGCGGTGGTGGCTGCGCCCGCGCTCGGATTCACCTACTCGCCTGACGGCCTGAAGAACGTCAAGGTGCCGGTGCAACTCTGGCGCGCCGAGAACGACGCTGTCGTGCCGCACCCGCGCTATGCCGAGGCCGTGCGGCTGGCGCTGCCCGCAGCACCCGACCATCACGTGGTTCCGAATGCCGGTCACTACGACTTCCTGGCGCCGTGCAGCGATGCGCTCGCTTCGCTGGCCCCCGCCATCTGCACGAGCGCGGCGGGCTTCGATCGGGCGGCGTTTCATGTCGCCTTTGATTCGGAGGTGGTGAAGTTCTTCGAGAAGACGCTCAAGAATCACTGAAGTCCGTGATCGAGTTCTACCCACAGGCCCGCGCCGTGCACATCGGCGCCGTGTTGTGCAGCGGCACGCTGTTCGCGTTGCGCGGCGTCGGCGTGCTGGCGGGTGCACGCTGGCCGATGTCAGCGGCCTTGCGCTGGTCGAGCTACGCCATCGACACCGTGCTGCTGACGGCCGCGCTGGTGCTGGTCGCCATGCTGCCCGCCGCGCTGTTCGCCAACCACTGGTTGACGGTGAAGCTGGTGCTGCTGATCGCCTACATCGCGCTCGGAAGCCTGGCCCTCAAGCGCGGCCGCAGCGCCCGCGTGCGGGCGATCTGCTTCGTTGCCGCACTGGCGGCGCTGGCCGCGATGGTCGGCATCGCGCGCACGCACCAGCCGTTGGGCTGGTTGGCCGGCTGACGTTTTCCGCGGACGCGCGGCTGCTTGACGCTCAGACCCTCAGACCCTCAGCACTTCAGCCTTCAGCGAGTACAGGATCGCCACCACCTCGTTGACCTCGGTGGCGCCGAGACCGTGGTCTTTCATCGCGGCCACGAAATCGTCGATGGTCGCGATCAGTTCCTGCTCACTGATGTTCATGCCCGCATGCACGGTTCGCATGTCGCGGCCTTCGTATTTTTGCGGGCCCCCTGCGCCCATGCAGAAGAACAGCGTGCCCATCTGTTTCGCACGCGGCAGGTCCCTGCCGCTGAAGCGCGGGGCCAGCAACGGGTTGACCGCATGGCGATCGACCGCGTTGTCGACGATGGCCGCGATGCCCTCGGCGCTGCCGAGTCGTTGGTAGAGCGATTCGGTCATGGTGTTCCCCTTGTTCAATTCCGATGCGTCAACCACGGGTCATCCACGAGTCGACCTCGATCGCTCCCGGGTCGTTGGCGGCGCCGGTGCTGCCGTTGCGGCACGGCTCGCGAAGCGCTTCGCCGATCGCCGATTCGAGGCGGACGAACCCGTCGGGTGTCAAGCGTTCGGGCAGCGTCAGGGTTGCGGTGCCGTAGGGCGGAAGCAGGAACGTTATCTGTTGCGTCGTCATGATCACTCCTGTTGAGTTGAGCGGGCCTTCAGCAACCCGCTGACGTGCAGCATCGCGATCCGGTGTTCCTGAAACGTTCCCGGCACCGCGGTGGTTGCGCGAATGGGTGGCTGAACGCAAACTGGGTCGCCCATGCCCAACCCGCCCAACCTAGTTCAATTCGATCCCGTCAGCCGCATCGAGGTCCGGCTGCTGGGCGGCTTCTCGGTGTCGATCGACGGTGCCGATCTCGCGGCCGAGCGCTGGCCCAGCCTGCGCGCAGCCCAGTTGGTGCAGTTGCTGAGCCTGGCGCCGCGGCAACGCCTGACGCGTGATCGCGTCATCGACGCGCTGTGGCCGCAACTCGGGCCCGATGCGGGTGCGGCGAACCTGCGCAAGGCCGCCCACCACGCCCGACAGGCCCTCGGCCGGCACGACAGCTTGCTGTTGAATGGCGGCGAGGTGGTGCTGTGGGCACATGGCCACGTCAGCGTCGATGCCGACCGATTCGAGCAGCTCGCCATGACGGCGCTGACGCTGCCGCACGCCAGCAACCGCGAGGCGTGCGCCCAGGCGGTCAGCGCCTACGGCGGCAATCTGCTTCCCGGCTCGACCTACGAAGCCTGGTCGGAACCGGCCCGCGAACGGCTGCATGCGCGCTTCATCGAGTTGTTGCGGGCAAGCCATCAGTGGGAACGGCTGGCCCAGGAGGCGCCCACCGACGAGCCCACCCATCGCGCACTGATGGCGGCCGAGCTCGCGGCCGGCAACCGGGCGGCCGCGATCCGCTGGTATGCGCGCCTGCGCGAGGCGCTTCAGCAGGAACTCGCCATCACGCCGGATCGCGACACCGAAGCCCTGTATGACCAGTGCGTCGCCGGCCTGCAATCTGCGGGCCCGGCCTTCATCGGGCGGGCCATGGCGCGTGCGCGGGCGCTGGCATGGCTGGGGGTGGCGACTGCCGAGCGGCCGGGGGGCATCGTGCTGCGCGGGCCTGCCGGCATCGGCAAGACGGCGTTCTGCCGCGAGCTCGGCGCGCTCGCCCGGGAACGCGGCTGGCGCGTTGTGCGCGTCGATGCCGCGCAGCCGGGACGCGCCTACGCCGTGATCGCGGCGTTGGCCGAACTGGTGATCATGGCCGACCGTGAGGTGCTCGACCGGGTCGGCGCACCCGCCCGCTCGGTGTTGGCCCAACTGAGCCCGCTCGCGGCGCCGGCCGCCGAGCTGCCCGGGCCGCTGGGCCGGCACCAGGTCATCGGCGCCCTGCGGCGCCTGTTGCTGGCGGCGTCGGGCGGCGCCGAGGTGTTGGTGCTGGTCGATGACGCGCACCTGCTCGATGACGCCGACATCGACGTGCTGATGCACCTGATCACCAGCGGGCCGCCGCTGTGCGTGGCCTTGGCAACGCGCCCGCCGGCGCCGGGATCGGCCCTCGGCCGGGGGGTGTCACGCCTGGTCGGCAGCGGCGTGATGCAGGCGTTCGACCTCGAGCCGCTGGCCGACGATGAAGCCCGCCGGCTCGTGGTTCAGGCCGCACCGGGCCCACTGCCCGACGCGGTCGTGACGCACATCGTGCGAGTCGCCGAGGGCAACCCGTTCGCGGCAATCGAACTCGCCCGCTGCGCCGAGCCGTCCGGCGGACAGCCGCTGCCCCGCAGCGTCGCCGACGCGATACTCGTTCGCCTGTGCGACGTGCCCGACGCAACGCTGGCGTCGCTGAAGTGGATGGCCCTGGCTGGCGACGCGTTCGACGCCACCACGGCAGCCGCCCTGGCGCCCGACGACGAGTCGTACGCGTTTGCGGCGCTCGACCTTGCGCTGGCCGCGGGCGTGCTCACATTGGCAGGCACCCGCTACAGGTTCAGGCACGACCTGGTGCGCCAAGTCTTGATCGAGCAGATCCCCCCGCATCGGCGGCCCAAGCTGCACCGCCAGGCCGCGCAGCGCCTGGCCGAACTCGACGCCGCGCCCGCCGTGGTGGCGCGCCACTGGCTCGACGGAGGCAGCCCGCGCGAGGCCATGCCCTGGCTTCTCGCAGCGGCCCGAGACGCGGTGCGCCTGGCCGCCTTCAGCGATGCGCTGCGCCATCTGGCGCCCTTGATCGCCTTCGACAGCGGCCATGCCGAGGCGCTGCACCTGCGCGCGCGGGCCCTCGATGCAATGGGCGACCCGGCGGCGGTGGCCGCCTACCGCGCCGCCGCCAGCGTCGCCGATGAGCCGATGTCGCACAACCTGCGCGCACAGGGCGCGCTCGCGCAAATCAAACAAGGCGATCCGAAGGGCGCGTTGCAGGCGCTGGTGGGCGTGCGGCCGAACAGCGTCGAAGGCCAGCTGTGCGAAGCCCTGACCTACAGCGGCGCCGCGGCCCTCGGCGCGGCCGACCCGGCCATGGGCACCCGGAAGGCCGCCGAGGCGCGTCGATTGGCGCTCCAGGCCGGTGACACCCGGGCCCTCGTGACCGCATCGTGGGCCCAGGCGGCGGCGGCGCATGCGCGCGGGGAACTGCACCAGAGCCTCTGGGCCGACCTGCAGGACACCAGCCAGCTCCCGCACCTGGCCGTGCGCGTGTTCGACGGCCAGCTCTGCATCCTGCAGCGCTTCCTCTACGGAGCGCGGCCCTACGCCGAGGTGATCGCCTTTGCCGAAAGGCTGGCGGCTGAAGCGCTTCGGCTCGGTGCCGCGCGCGGGCATGCCTTCGGCATCACGATACGCGGCGAAGCCGAACTGTTGGCCGGCGATCTGTCAGCGGCCGAAGAGCACCTGACGCTGGGCGCTCGCCTGCACCATGCCATTGGCGGCGCCACCGGCGAGGCTTTTGCGACGCAGCGCCTGGCCGAAGTGGCCCTGCATCGCGGTCGGCTCGACGACGCCCGTGCCCTGATCGGCCAGGCGCTGGACCTGGCGCGCCAGACCGACATCGGCTTCCACCTGCTGGACCGCATCTACGGCACGCGCATCCTGCTCGCACACAGCCCGGCCGCTGCGCTGCATGCACTGGAAGATGCGCGCGAGGCCGTGCACGGCCCACTCGAGACCTGCCCCGGCTGCCGCATCACCTTTGCCGTGCCAGCGGCCATTGCCGCCGCCCGTGCCGGGCGGCTGGACCTGGCAGAGGAGTACGCGGGCCAGACGGCGTATCTGGCGAATGTGGTGATGCGTTTGCCGGCCTGGCATGCGGCACACGACGAGGTGCTCGGTCACATGGCCGTCGCTCGCAGTGAAGGTGCGAACGTGGCAGCCGCGCGGTTTGCAAGGGCGGCCGAACGCTTCCGGGGCGCCGGCCACCCGATCGATGCGCAGCGCTGCGAGCGGCTCGCGGCGCTTGCCGGTTCAGGTGAAGTTGACGGATACGACGCGACATGAGCGGTTGCCGGTTTGCCCCCTCACCTCACCCGCACTGCCCCACATCCCCGCATGCGGTGCAGAAGTCGCACCCATCTTTGTGAATGACAGTGGCGTTGCCGCACTCCTGGCACACGCGGCCCGCCATCACCGTGCTGCGTTCGGCCGGCTTGCCGGACGCTTCGAGCACGCCCATGTCGCGCAGCGGGTAACCCTCTTCGTTCAGCACGCCGAGCATCGCGTAGCGGTGGATGATCAGGCGCGCCAGGTAGGCCACGGTGGAGGGCCAGGTCTGCTGGCGCCGTTCGCCGTGCGGCAGGCCGGGCACGAAG
>JANOQS010000056.1:0-3023 GCA_031414975.1 Methylibium sp.
CCCTCGAAGGTCGCGCGCATGCGCGGCGGCACCATCCCGAGCACGCGCGTCACCAGGTTCGGCCAGTCCATCAGCAGGTAGAACAACACCACCGGCACCAGGATGAGATTGCCGACGATGGCCAGCACGATGCTGCCGCCAATGCGCGCCGAACTCAGCACCGTGGCGAGCCAGTCTTCGATGTTCGCATCGAGGTACTTCAGCACGAAGGCCTTGATGCTGGCCGTGTCGAGCGCGACGTTGATGCCGAACTGCGCCAGCCAGGGCGCCAGGCCGGTGTTCAGCTTCTCGGCCAGCAGCGGGATCTGCGCGCGCAGCAGCGGCAGTTCCTTGGTCATGATGGGCACGATCAGCAGGAACAGCGCCAGCAGCAGCAGGATCGCCGTCAGCTCCACCAGCGTGACCGCGAGCACGCGCGGCGTGCGCAAGCCCACCAGCCGCTCCACCGCCGGGTGCAGCACGTAGGCCAGCACCGCGCCGACCAGGAACGGCGTCAACACCGGCGCCAGCAGCCAGATTGCAGCCAGGCCCGCCGCGCCGATGGCGAGCCAGGTGAGGGTTTGGCGTTGGGTGGTGTTGAACTTCATCGGTGGGAGAGTGGCCGCGCCATGAAGATCGGCAGGGCAGGAGCGGCGGCGCCAGGGTGGGCGGCGGCGAGAGCGGATTCTACGGGCGGAGCCGCAGAGCTCAATGCAGGCGCGACGGCCCCGGCCAGCCCATGCCGGCCAGCCGTTCGCTGATGGCCGAATGGTCGTCGGCCCCGTGCGCGTTGGCCAGGTAGGCCGCCAGGTCGCTGGCGGCCGACTCGTCCAGCCCCAGTTCGGCACGCGCCAGGCCGCGGTCGCGCCGCTCTTCCCAGGCTTGCGGCAGCAGCACCACCAGGCGGTCCAGCACGGCCAGCAGGCGCGGCCAGTCTTCGGCGGTGCGGTGAATTTCTTTCAGGTTGCGCAGAATGCGGGCCAGCACGTCACGCGCTGGCGCGGCCTGCAGGAACAGGCCGAGCGGGGTGTCGAATTCGCCCAGCAGGCCGCGGTTGCGCTTGTACGGCACCAGCAGTTCGTCGAGCTGCTCGCGCGACAGCGAATGGCCAGTGAACGGATCGACCACCACTTCGCCTTCGGGCATGCGCAGCTTGATCAGGAAGTGCCCGGGGAACGACACGCCGCGCGCCGTCAGCCCGATCTGCGTGGCCAGCTCGATGTACAGCACCGCCAAGGTGATCGGGATACCGCGCCGCGTGCTGAGCACCAGGTGCAGGTAGCTGTTGCGCGGGTCGTAGTAGTTGTTCACGTTGCCGGCGAAACCCATTTCCTGGAAGAAGAAGCGGTTCAGCCAGCGCAGGCGTTGCACCGGCACCGCGTCGAGCGGAATGCGGCGCTTGAGCCTGGCCGCAAGCTGGTCGATTTCGGCCAGCACGGTCTGCGTATCGAGCTGCGGGAACTCGTCTTGCGCGATCGCCACGGCCGCCTCGGTCAGCGACAGGCTCGCGTCCTCGGCCACCAGGGTGGCAAAGTACTCGAGCACGGTGGGCAGCTCGAATTGCAGCGGCGGCGCGGGCATGGTTTTCAGTTTAGCCGCGGCGCCGGGCCGCCCCAAGCGCGGCTGCGCCCAAGGGCCACGAAGGGGCCCCTCGTGGCCCCTGGGGCCGGAGCGAAGCGACTGGGGGCTCCATTTAGCCGCGGCGCACGAATTCGCGCAGCCTCAAGCCGGTGGCGGCCA
Source organism: Methylibium sp. (assembly GCA_031414975.1). Classification (GTDB taxonomy): domain Bacteria; phylum Pseudomonadota; class Gammaproteobacteria; order Burkholderiales; family Burkholderiaceae_C; genus LGRD01. The sequence continues at coordinate 1,720 of JANOQS010000056.1, forward strand.
GTGCGCCGAAGTACAGCAATGCCGAGCCCCCCAGGAAGGCGGCGACCCAGCCGATCCGCACCCAGGGCTGCGCACGCAGGCCGACCCAGTCGATCGCCTGCGCGCCCCAGGCAAGCAAGGCGCCGAGCAGGGCCGTGGCGAACACGACGCGCAAGGCGAAGACGCCCCAGCCGGGCGCCGGGGTGTAAGAACCGTTGCGCCGCAGGCCGACGAAGAGCCACGTGGCGTTGATCAACGCACCCAGCCCGATGGACAAGGCCAGCCCTGCATGCCCGATCACCGGCACCAGCACCAGGTTCATCAATTGCGTCAGCACCAGCACGACGATGGCGATCTTGACCGGCGTGCGGATGTCTTGTCGCGCATAGAAGCCCGGCGCAAGGATCTTCACGCCCACCAGCCCCATCAGGCCGACGCCGTAACCCATCAGCGCGGTGGCGGTCTTCTGCACCGCGAACGCGTCGAACGCGCCGTAGTGAAAGAGCACCGTCACCAGCGCGGTCGGAAACACCAGCAGCGCCAATGCGCAGGGCAGCGCCAGCAGCACCACCATGCGCAGGCCCCAGTCGAGCAGGCCGGAATAGGTTGATGCGTCGCCTTTGGCCTGCGCGGCCGACAACTGCGGCAGCAGGATCACGCCCATCGCCACGCCCAGCAGCGCAGTCGGAAATTCCATCAACCGGTCCGCATACACCAGCCACGACACCGCGCCCACCGCCACATGCGATGCGATCTGGGTGTTGATGATGTGCGAGACGTGCGCCACCGACACGCCCAGCAACGCCGGCGCCATCTGCGCCAGGATGCGCTTCACCCCAGGGTGGGCCCACGCCGCCTTCAGCATCGACGGGCGCAGGCGGATGTGCGGCAGCGCGCCGATGCGCCGCAGCGCCGGCACCTGGATCGCCAGTTGCAGCACACCGCCGAGCAGCACCCCGGCCGCCAGCGCGTAGATCGGCTCGATGCCCCAGCGCTTGAAGTGCGACGCCAGCCCCCAGCCCGCGGCAATGACTGCCAGGTTCAGCAGCACCGGCGTGGCGGCCGGCACCATGAAGCGCTTCCAGGTGTTCAGGATGCCGGCCGCCAGCGACACCAGCGAGATGAAGCCGATGTAGGGGAACATCCAGCGCGTCATCAGCACCGCGTCGTCGAAGCGCTCCAGCCCGGCGGCCATCAGCCACACGATCAGCGGCGCGGCCACCACGCCGAGCGCGCAGGTCGCCAGCAACGCCCAGAACAGCACGGTGGCCACCGAATCGATCAGCGCGTGCGTGGCCTCGTCACCGTCGCGCGTGCGGGTGGCG
>JANOQS010000057.1:0-1997 GCA_031414975.1 Methylibium sp.
ACCGAGCCGCACGTCAAGCTGCATTGAGCGCGTGAAGCCGCGTGCCATCGGTCATTTCACGATTCGCCATCGAGGCCTCCCATGACCACTCCCATCCCTGATCCGGCGCAATGGTTGGCCCGGCTGTTCCGCCCCGAGACGGTGTTTCCTCCCCAGTTGCAGGAGATGGCGACGCAAGTCGTGGCGCTGCAGCAGGACTACGTCAGGCAGATCACCGCCCTGTGGCCGGCGGCAGCGCTCACGGACAAGCCGGCGCCGCAGGACAAGCGCTTCGCTGGCGAAGCCTGGCGTTGCGATCCGCGCTTCGAAATGGCCACGCGCAGCTACCTGGCGTATTCAAGCCTGCTGCACGACGCCATCGCTGCGGCGCCGCTGGACGAGCGGGCCAAGAGCCAATGGGGATTCGTCGCGCGCCAACTGGTCGATGCGCTGAGCCCCGCCAACTTCCTGGCGACCAACCCGGAGGCGATGCAGCTCGTGGTCGAGACCGGCGGAAAGAGCCTGGTCGATGGCATGGGACTGCTGGTGCAGGACCTGCTCAAGGGCCGCATCACGATGACCGACGAGACCGCCTTCGAGCTCGGCCGCAACATCGCGACGACCTCCGGTTCCGTGATCTTCGAGAACGAGTTGATGCAACTCATTCGCTACACGCCGCTGACCGCGAAGGTGCACAAGCGCCCGCTGCTGGTGGTCCCGCCGTGCATCAACAAGTTCTACATCCTCGATCTGCAGCCCGACAGCTCGCTGGTGCGATACGCGCTGGCGCAAGGGCATCAGGTGTACCTGGTGTCGTGGCGCAGTGCCACGCCGGCGATGGAACAGCTGACCTGGGACGACTATCTGGAGTCGGGCGTCGTGCAGGCGATCGACGTCGTGCTCGAAGCCAGTGGCTCGGACAAGTTGAATGCGCTGGGCTTTTGCATTGGCGGCACGCTGCTGGCCTGCGCGGCCGCAGTAGAACGCGCGCGCGGCGAAGAACGCGTGGCCAGCCTCACGCTGCTGACGGCGATGCTCGATTTCACCGACACCGGCGAGCTCGGCCTGCTGGTCGACGAGCAGAGCGTGGCCAAACGCGAAAAGGAGATCGGCACGCGCGGCGTGCTGCACGGCACCGAACTCGCGCTGACCTTCTCGTCGCTGCGCGCCAATGACCTGATCTGGCCCTATGTCGTCAACAGCTATTTGAAGGGCAAGGCGCCTGCCGCGTTCGACCTGCTTTACTGGAACGCCGACTCGACCAACCTGCCCGGGCCGATGTACTGCTGGTACCTGCGCAATACCTATCTCGAGAACAAGCTGGCCGAGCCGGGCGGCACGTTGCAGTGCCGCGTGCCCGTCGATCTGGGGGCACTCGACATGCCGGCCTACCTGTATGCCTCGCGCGAGGACCACATCGTGCCCTGGCAAACCGCTTTTGCCAGCTGCCGCCTGCTGGGAGGCGACACGACCTTCGTGCTCGGCGCTAGCGGTCATATCGCGGGCGTGATCAATCCGGCCTCCAAGAACAAGCGCAACCATTGGGTGAACAAGAGGGCGGGCCGTCACCCGAGCGGCGACGCCGACCAGTGGCTGGCCGGCGCCACCGACGTACCCGGCAGTTGGTGGCCGCACTGGAGCGACTGGCTGGCCCGCCATGCGGGGCCGATGGTGGCCGCACCCAAGACACCGGCGCGCGGCAAATACCGGGCCATCGAAGCCGCCCCGGGTCGTTATGTGAAAGAAAAGGCGCAGTGAGTTTCATCAACATCCCGAAGGAGAAACGACATGGATGACGTAGTGATCGTGGCCGCCGGCCGCACGGCGGTGGGCAAGTTCGGCGGCAGCATCGCCAAGGTGGCGGCCACCGACCTGGGCGCGCATGTGATCAAGGGCCTGCTGGCCAAGACGGGCCTGGCACCCGACCTGGTGAGCGAGGTCATCATGGGGCAGGTGCTGACCGCCGGCTGCGGGCAGAACCCGGCCCGCCAGGCCGCCCTGCGCGGCGGCCTGCCGCA
>JANOQS010000058.1:0-7352 GCA_031414975.1 Methylibium sp.
GGCACCACCCTGCTCGAAGGCCTGGTCGCACTGCTGGTGCTGTCGCTGGGCATGCTCTCGGTCGGCCGCGTGCAGACGCAATTGCGCCTGAACGCCGACATGGCGCGCCAGCGCTCCGAAGCCGTGCGGCTGGCGCAGGAAGACATGGAGCGGCTGCGCGCGTTTTCCGTCATCGCCGCCACGGCCGGGGCGCACGCGTTTGCCGACATCGTCAATGCCAACACCAGCGTCGACGCGTCGACCGGCTACGCCAGCAATACGCGCTACCAGGTCGCGCGCAGCATCTCGCCGGCGCAGGCGCCGAACGCGAAGAACGCCTCGGTGGCGGTGCGTTGGGCCGACCGCGCCGGCGCCGAGCACCAGGTGGTGCTGAACTCGGTCATTGCCGGCAGCAACCCGGCCTATTCGGGGGCCTTGAGCGTGGCACCGGCCCACGCGCCGATGCGCGCCGTGAGCGGCCGCTCGCCGCGCATTCCGCTCGTAGCGAAAGACCTGGGCAACGGCAGCAGCGCATTCAAGCCGGCCAGCGGCGGCACGGTGGCGCTATTGATGAACAACGCCACCGGCCAGGTCACCGGCCGCTGCAGCGGTGTGAGCGCCGCGCTGGCGACGCAAGACCTGAGCGTGGCCAACCTGGGCGCCTGCGATGCGCTGAGCGGCCAGTTGCTCAGCGGCGTGGTGCGCTTCTCGACCCTCGGCGTGCCGGTGGCAGGCCAGGCCAACGAAGCGCCGGCAGCGGTGGCAGTGGCGCTGAACCTGACCGGCGGCAATTACCCCGTGCCCCCCTGGTGCGCCAGCGAGGCGGTGCAAAACGCCGCCGGCGACCGCCATGTGGCCTACCACTGCGTTGTCTACCCGCTCGCGAGCGGCCTGTGGTCCGGCAGCACCACGCTGACGCCGGCCGGTTGGAACATCGGGACCGGGCCCGACGATCGACGCGTGTGCCGCTACACGGCCGACCTGGACGGCAGCGGTGCGATCGACACGAACGCAGAACACCCGGCGAACTACGTCGATGTCAGCGGCCGCCTGGCGCACCAGAACTTCCTGGTCATCCGCGGCATCGAGGCTTGCCCGGGTGGCACGCCGGTGCAGCTCGACGGCGCCGGCACACCCATCTATGCCAACCTCGCAACCGCCCAGCATCAACCTTGAATCCGGCCCCGATGACCTCACAGACGAACTCCGACACCGCGCTGATGCAGGAAGCGCTCACCCAGGCGCAGCACGCCATCGGCCTGAGCGACCCGAACCCGCGCGTGGGCTGTGTGATCGTTGCCGCCGACGGGCAAGTGATCGGCCGTGGCCATACGCAACAGGCCGGCGGCCCGCACGCCGAGGTGATGGCGCTGCGCGATGCCGCGGCGCGAGGTCACACGCTGCGCGGCGCCACGGTGATCGTGACGCTCGAACCTTGCGCTCACCACGGCCGCACGCCGCCGTGCTGCGACGCGCTGATCGAAGCGGGCGTGCAGCGCGTGGTGATGGCGCTGCAGGACCCGAACCCGCTGGTGGCCGGCCAGGGCGCGGCACGGTTGCGCGCGGCCGGCATCCAGGTCGTCGATGTCGATGGAGGCCCGCTCGCCGACGAAGCCCGCGAGCTCAACATCGGCTTCTTCTCGCGCATGCAGCGCGGCCGGCCGTGGGTGCGCCTGAAGGCCGCCGTGTCGCTGGACGGTCGAACCGCGCTGAACAACGGTGCGAGCCAGTGGATCACCGGCAGCGCCGCGCGTGCCGACGGCCACGCCTTTCGCAGGCGCGCGGGTGCGGTGCTGACCGGCGTGGGCACCGTGCTCGACGACGACCCGCGCCTGGACGTGCGGCTGGTGGAGACCGCACGCCAGCCGCTGCGCGTGGTGGTCGATTCGCGCCTCGAGATGCCGGCCGTGGCCAGGCTGCTCGATCCGCCGGGCCAGGTGCTGGTCTACGCCGCGCTGCCTGACCCGACCCGGCAGGCCGCGCTGCAGGCGCGCGGTGCCGAAGTCGCGTTGATGGCCGGCGCGAACGGCAAGGTCGATCTTGCAGCCCTGCTCGCCGACCTGACGCGCCGCGGCATCAACGAGCTTCACGTGGAAGCCGGCCACAAGCTCAACGGGTCATTTGTGCGCGAGGGGCTGGTCGACGAGTTCTTGATCTACATGGCGCCGCGGCTGCTCGGCGTCGGGCGAGAGCTGGCGGCGTTCGGGCCGCTGGAGCGGCTGCAGGACAGCCTGGACCTGCGCTTCGTCAGCGTCACACCGCTGGGCGAGGACCTGCGCCTGATCGCGCGGCCCGCCCAACGCGATCCCACCGCTGCGACAATCGTCTGATGTTTACCGGCATCATCACCGGCCTCGGCCGCATCGTCGACGTCACACCGCTGGGCAGCGGCCCGGCCGACGGCAAACGACTCGCCATCGAAACGCCGCCCGGCTACCTGGACGACGTGCAGCTCGGCGACAGCATCGCGCTGAACGGCGCGTGCATGACGGTCACCGCCTTCGACATGGCCGCCCGTCGCTTCCACATCGACATCTCGCCCGAAAGCCTGGACAAGACCGCCGGCCTGGACGCGGTGGGCCAGCCCATCAACCTGGAAAAGGCCTTGCGCGCCAACGACCGGCTCGGCGGCCACCTGGTGAGTGGGCACGTCGACGGCATCGGCCTGGTCACGCGCTTTGCGCCGGTCGGTGACGATTGGCATGAGCTGCGCGTGCTCGCCCCGGCGGGCCTGGGCAGGTTCATGGCCTACAAGGGCTCGATGACCGTGAACGGCGTGAGCCTGACCGTCAACCAGGTCGATGACCGACCCGCCGGCTGCGAATTCAGCGTCAACCTGATCCCGCACACGCTGCAGAACACCTCGCTCGGCAGCCTGGCGGCAGGCCAGCGCGTGAACCTGGAGGTCGATCTGATTGCGCGCTACGTGGCGCGGATGCTGGGAATGGCGCAGGACCCGGCCCGGGAACCTTCCTGATCCCGGTGACATCTGGCACAATTTGGCGCGCCACATGTCATTCGTCCCGGAGCCGCACATGTCCAGCAGCCGTTATTTGCCCAACGCCAAACCCACAGCCGCCCTCGTGGCCATGGAGGCCTTGCCCGCCCCCTACCTGGCAGGCGTCCCACCCACCACCAGCGCGCGCGTGCTGGCCCTGATGGGCGGCCGCAAGGTGTTGAAGGCCGCGCCGACCACCCGTGCCGAGGTGCACGAGCTGATCCAGGCGGGCCTGCCCTCCCGCTCGGTGAGCGCGCTGCTGGCCGGAGCGCTGCTGCTCAAGTCGGAGCAGATGCTCGGCGCGATCGGCATCAGCCTGCGCACCTACCAGCGTTTCAAGGTCGACGCCGACGGCACGCTCAGCCCCGAGCAGAGCGACCGCGCGTGGCGGCTTTCCGAATTGCTCGTCAAGGCGAGCGAACTGTTCGGCTCCAGGGCGGAGGCCGAGCGCTGGTTCGACACCCCGGCGCCGGCGCTCGACCGCAAGAAGCCGATCGAGCTGATGACCTCGTCGGTCGGCGCGCGCATGGTCGAGCAACTGCTGGGCCGGATCGAGCACGGCGTGTACACGTGAGCCGCCCCGGAACAACGCTGAACAACGCCTGAGCCGCGCCTGAACCGCCGATCCTGATGATTGACCGCAGCATGTGCCCGCTGCCCGCCCCGCTGGGCACGGGGCCGGTGACCGCGTGGCGGGTCGACTACGCTCCGCGTTCGGCCACCTGGGACAGCGGCAAAGGCGCCGAGCTCGACGGCGGGCGCTGGAATCCGGAAGGTTTCGCCGCCGTCTATTGCAGCATCGACCCCGCCACCGCCATCCTCGAGGTCGCGGTGCACAAGACCTTCAGCGTGCTCGACACGGTGCCCCACGTGCTCACCGCGCTGGAAGTGAACGACCCCGCCGACATTCATGTGGTGCTGCCCGCTGCCGTGCCCAACCCCGGCTGGCTGGTGCCCGGCACCCCTGGCGAAGGGCAGCAGCGTTTCGGCCTGGCGCTGCTCAGTTCACACCCTTTCGTGCTGATTCCGAGTGCCGTCTCGGCCCGTTCATGGAACCTGCTTTTCAACCCCGGGGTGGCCCGCGGCCGCTACACCTTGCGCGAGCAACAGCCGCTGGTGATCGACACACGGCTGCACCCGCCGGTCGGTGGGCTCACTGCGTAGCCGCGCCACCTACAATTCCGCCATGTCGATTGCCCCCATTCCCGAACTGATCGCCGAACTCGCCGCCGGCCGCATGGTGATCCTCGTTGACGAGGAAGACCGCGAAAACGAAGGCGACCTGGTGCTGGCGGCCGAACACGTCACGCCCGCCGCGATCAACTTCATGGCCCGTTTCGGCCGCGGCCTGATCTGCCTGACCCTCACGCGCGATCGCTGCGAACGCCTTCGCCTGCCGCCGATGGCCACTCGCAACGGCACCAAACACGGCACCGCCTTCACCGTGTCGATCGAAGCGGCCGAAGGTGTCAGCACCGGCATCTCGGCGGCCGACCGCGCGCGCACGGTGCAAGCCGCGGTGGCGCGGGACGCCCAACCCGGCGACCTGGTGCAGCCCGGCCACATCTTCCCGCTGCAAGCGCAAGACGGCGGCGTGCTGATGCGCGCCGGCCACACCGAAGCCGGCTGCGACCTGGCCGGCATGGCCGGCCTGGCGCCCGCCGCGGTGATCTGCGAGATCATGAAAGACGACGGCACGATGGCGCGCTTGCCCGACCTGGTGGAGTTTGCTGAAGTGCACGGCCTGAAGATCGGCACCATCGCCGCGCTGATCGAGTACCGCAGCCGCAACGAAACACTGATCGAACGCGCCGGCCAGCGCAAGCTCAGCACCGCGCAGGGCGAGTTCGATTGCACTGCCTTCCGCGACCGCACCGGTGGTCTGCACCTGGCCCTGACCCGCGGCAGCTGGACCGCCTCCGACGAAGTGCTGGTGCGCGTGCATGAACCGCTGTCGGTGATGGACCTTCTCGACACCGGCCCCTGCGGCCATTCTTGGCCCTTGCCCAAGGCGCTGGCCGCGCTGCAGATGAGCCCGCGCGGCGCCGCGGTGCTGCTCAACTGCGGTGAAGACGTGGCCGCGCTGGTGCCGCAATTCCGTGCGCGCGAAACCGGCACAGCCCTCGACGCCACACGACCGCGGAGCCAGATGGACCTGCGCACCTATGGCATCGGCGCGCAGATTTTGCGCGAGCTGGGCATCGCCCGGATGAAGTTGCTGGGCAGCCCGCGGCGCATGCCCAGCATGGTGGGTTATGGGCTCGAAGTGACCGGCTTCCTGGCCCCGGACAGCGTGCCGGCCGCTCCCCAGGCCGCTCCCCAGGCCGTTTCGCCGGCCGCCGCGCTGCGCTCGGTCTGACGCCGGAACGACAAGGACCCACGCATGCAGGACGCCGACAAAGGCCAGCCCACCCCGCTCGATGGCCGCGACCTGCGCATCGCCATCGTGCAGGCGCGCTTCAACGCACAGGTGACCGACAAGCTGGCGCAGAGTTGCCTGGCCGAGCTGCACGCCCTCGGCGTCGAGGCCAAGCACATCAAGCACGTCAGCGTGCCGGGCGCGCTCGAAGTGCCGCTCGCGCTGGAGGTGCTCGCCGACACCGACGATTACGACGCGCTGGTGGCGCTGGGCTGCATCATCCGCGGCGAGACCTACCACTTCGAACTGGTGGCCAACGAGAGCGGCGCGGGCGTGATGCGCGTGTCGCTGAAGCACCAGGTGCCGATCGCCAACGCCATCCTGACGGTCGAAAACGAAGAACAGGCCTGGGCCCGCGCCGAAGACAAGGGGCGTGACGCGGCGCGCGTGGCTGTGGAAATGGCCAACCTGATGGAAGACCTCACGTGAGCGACGAGCCGGCCAAGGTGCCCGCCACTCGCAAGCGCTCCCCGTCCAAATCGACCCGGCGCCGCTCGCGCGAGTTTGCGCTGCAGGGCTTGTATGAATGGCTGGTTTCGGCCGCACCGGCGGCGCAAATCGCCGCCCACATGCGCGAGCAGGACGGCTTCGACAAATGCGACGCGGTGCACTTCGATGCGCTGCTGACCGGCTGCATTGCCGAAGCGGCTGACATCGACGCCGTGCTCACCCGCCACGTCGATCGCAAGACCACCTTGCTGTCGCCGGTGGAGCACGGCGTGCTGATGATCGGCGTGTACGAGCTGACGCACTGCATCGACATTCCGTACAAGGTCGCCATCAACGAAGCGGTGGAGCTGGCCAAGAGCTTCGGCGGCACCGACGGCCACAAGTACGTGAACGGCGTGCTCGACAAAGCCGCCGCCGGCTTGCGTACCGTGGAAGTGGATGCGGCCCGCGCGGCGTGCGCCCGCGCCTGACCCCTTCAGACGCGAGATCGGACCCGCGGCGCGATGAAACTGGCCTCGCGCCTGGCGCACATCGAACCTTTCCACGTGATGGAGGTCGCCAAGGCGGCCGCGCAGATCGCGCGCAGCCCGGCCTGCGCCGATTCGCCGATGATCTTCCTGAACATCGGCGAACCCGACTTCACCGCGCCTGCGCCGGTGCAGCGTGCCGCCGAACGCGCGCTGGCCGCCGGCCGCACGCAATACACCGACGCGACCGGCCTGCCGCAACTGCGCGAACGCATCAGCCAGTGGTATTCGCAACGCTTCGGGCTCGACGTGGCGCCGGGCCGCATCGTCGTCACCGCCGGCGCCTCGGCGGCTTTGCAACTCGCCTGCCTGGCGCTGGTGGACCGCGGCGACGAGGTGCTGCTGCCCGACCCCAGCTACCCGTGCAACCGCCATTTCGTCGCCGCCGCCGAAGGCGTGCCGGTGCTGCTGCCGGCGTCGGCCGAACAGCGTTTCCAGCTCAGCGCCGCCGGGGTCGGAGCAGCCTGGGGGCCGCGCACGCGTGGTGTGCTGCTGGCTTCGCCGTCCAACCCGACCGGCACCTCGATCGCGTCCGACGAAATGGCGCGCATCGTCAAGGCGGTGCGCGCGCGCGGCGGCTTCACGCTGGTCGACGAGATCTACCTCGGCCTGAGCTTCGACGAACAGTACAGCCACAGCGCGCTGATGCATGGCATCGGCCATGGCGACGATGTGATCTCGAGCAACTGCTTCTCCAAGTACTTCAGCATGACCGGCTGGCGGCTCGGCTGGCTGGTGTTGCCCGAAGCACTGGTGCCCGCAGTCGAGAAACTGGCGCAGAACCTGTACATCTGCGCGTCGTCGGTGGCGCAGCATGCGGCGCTGGCGTGTTTCGAGCCCGAGTCGATCACCGAATACGAACGGCGCCGGGAACAGTTCCGGGCCCGGCGCGATTTTCTGGTGCCGGCGCTGAATGAACTCGGCTTGAACGTGCCTGTACAACCCGACGGCGCCTTCTACGCCTGGGCCGACTGCAGCC
>JANOQS010000059.1:0-3394 GCA_031414975.1 Methylibium sp.
TGCCGCCCGGTTCGTGGGGGCCGGACGCCAGCGACGGCCCGCGCATGGACCCGGTGCCGGCGCTGGGCGAACACACCGACGCCATCTTGCGCGAGCTCGGGCTCGACGCCGCCGCCATCCGCGCGTTGCGCGCGGCCGAGGCGATCTGACATGACCCCACGCACCTACCTGTTCGTGCCCGGCAACCGCCCCGAGCGTTTTGCCAAGGCGCTGGCCAGCGGCGCCGATGCGGTGGTGCTCGACCTGGAAGACGCCGTCGCGGCCGAGGCCAAAGTTCAGGCGCGCGATGCGATCAGCGCCTGGGCCGCCACCGCCACACAAGCCGAACGCGAACGCACGGTGCTGCGCATCAACGACGCCGCATCGGCCGGGTTTGCCGACGACCTGCGTTTGCTGCGGGACGCGCGAGTCGGCGCCGTGATGCTGCCCAAGGCCGAGTCCCCCGCACAGGCAGCGGCCGTGTGCTCTGCATGGCCGCAGGCGCGCGTGCTGGCGCTGGTCGAGAGTGCGCGCGGCATCGCCAACGTCGAATCGGTGGCAGCCAGCGCCGGTGTGATCGGCCTGGTCTTCGGCACGCTCGATTTCGCGCTCGATCTCGACCTGGACATCGCCGAGCAATCCGATGCGCTGACCTACGCCGCCGGCCGCATCGCCATCGCCGCGCGTGTGGCCGGCCTGCCCGCGCCGGTGGCCGGCGTCACGCCGCAGATCGACGATGAAGCGCGCCTGCTGGCCGACCTGGCCTGGGCGCGCCGCCACGGCTTCGGCGCCAAGCTGTGCATCCACCCGCGCCAGGTCGCGCCGATTCATGCGGCGCTGGCGCCCAGCGCGCAAGCGGTCGAGTGGGCGCGCCGCGTGCTGGCCGCCGAGGCCGCATCGCCCGGCGCGGCCAGGCTCGACGGCCGGATGATCGACCGCCCGGTGGTGCTGCAGGCGCAGCGCACCTTGCAGCGCGCCGCTGACTGAACTTCATTCCACGAAACGAAAGAGATCCCCATGGCCTCCACGCTCATCGACTCCAGCATCTTCCAGGGCATCTTCAGCAGCGACGCGATGCGCCAGGTCTGGTCGGACGAGAACCGCACGCAGAAATACCTGGACGTCGAATCGGCGCTCGCCAAGGTGCAGGGCAAGCTCGGTTTGATTCCGCAGGACGCGGCCGATGAAATCGTCAGCCACTGTCACCTTGACCAGATCGACATGGCCAAGCTGCGCCAGCAGACCGAGCGCATCGGCTACCCGATCCTGGGTGTGGTCTCGCAGCTCAACCTGCTGTGCCGCGACAAGCTCGGCGAGTACTGCCACTGGGGCGCGACCACGCAAGACATCACCGACACCGCCACCGTGCTGCAGATCCGCGAGGCGCTGGTGCTGGTCGATGCCGACCTGGCCGCCATCTCCAAAGCCATGGCCGATCTGGCGCGCAAGCACCGCGACACGCCGATGATCGGCCGCAGCAACCTGCAGCAGGCGATTCCGGTGACCTTCGGCTACAAGATGGCCGGGCTGCTGTCGGCCATCGAACGCCACCGCGAGCGGCTGGGCCAGTTGCGCCCGCGCGTGTTGGTGGGCGAGTTCGCCGGTGCCGCCGGCACATTGGCCTCGCTGCAGACCGGCGCAATGGAAACGCAAGCCGCGCTGTGCGCCGAACTGGGCCTGGGCCAGCCGTTGATCGCGTGGCACACGATCCGCGACAACATCGCCGAGGTGGGAGCCTTCCTCGGGCTGGTCGGCGGCACCCTGGGCAAGCTCAGCATGGACGTGAAGCTGATGATGCAGACGGAGGTCGGCGAAGTTTACGAACCGTTCGCGCACGGCCGCGGCTCCAGCAGCACCATGCCGCAGAAGCGCAACCCGATCTCGAGCTGCTACATCCACGCCCAGGTGTCGGTGGTGCGCCAGCACGCCGCCGCGCTGATGGACGCGATGATCGCCGACCACGAGCGCAGCACCGGCCCGTGGGAGATCGAATGGATCGTGCTGCCCGAGGCCTTCTGCCTGATGGCCGGCGCGCTCAAACAATCACGCTTCGTGCTCGAAGGGTTGGAAGTGGATGCCAAGGCGATGCGCCGCAACATCGACCTGACCGGTGGCCTGGTGATGAGCGAGGCGGTGATGATGGGCCTGGGCCCGTACATCGGCCGCGAGTACGCGCACGACCTGGTCTACGACATCTGCAGAACGGCGGTAAAGGAACAGCGCCCGCTGCTGGACCTGCTGTGCGAGCACCCGCAGATCAACAAGCACCTCGACCGCGCCGCACTCGCGAAGTTGTGCGACCCGGCCCACTACCTCGGTCAGTCGGGCGTGATGGTGGACCGGGTGCTGGCCAGCCTTTGAGGCGCCACCAAACCGCGGACCAACTCTCGCACCCGCTCGCTCACCCCCTGCGCCACCTTGCCGGCCAGCGCCACCGCGGGGGGTGAGGCGAGCATGCGGCTGAATTCGGCCCGCACCTCGTCGGCCGTGACGGCCTGCACGCGCGCCAGCGTTTCCGCGCGAGGGCGCACGCGGCCGAGCGCAAACAGGTCGCGCGCCGCGTCTTCGAGGCGCTGGTAGGGCTGCTCCTGCGCACGCAGGTGGCGCACCGCGATCTGGTTGCGCGCGCGTTCCAGGTCCACCGGCGCGATGGTTTGTGTGTGCGCCACCAGCAGCCGCATCACCTCGGTGAAGAACTCGTTCACGTGCTCCGGCGCGGTCGAGGCCTCGATGACGAACTGCCCGCACAGCTCCATCACGTCGGCCGAGCAGGCGGCGTAATAGACCAGCGCGCGGCGCTCGCGGATCTGGTCCATCAGCGGCGAGCTCATGCCTTCGCCGAACAACGCCGCCGCCACCACGCCGGCATGGTGCTCGCCGGCCAGCGCCTGCAGCGGGAAGCCCAGCACCACGTGCGTCTGCGGCGCGCCGGGCAGGCGGCGCGAGGCCACGCCGCCCAGGTAGGCGGGCGGCGCCAGTGCGTTCGGCGTGCCGGTCTCCATCGAGCCGAACGCGGCTTGCGCGTCTTTCAGCACCTCGTCCGGGTTCACGTTGCCGGCCACGCCGACGATCACGTTGGCGCCGGTGTACTGCTGGCGCACGTAGGCCACCAACTCGTCGCGCGTGAGGCGCTGGATGTTGCCGCGCGTGCCAATCACCGGCTGGGCCAGCGCGTGCGCGCCGAAGCACAGCGTGTCGAACAGCTTGAAGGCGGTGGACATGCCGTCGTCTTCGTCTTCGGTGTACTCGTGCAGGATCACCTGGCGCTCGCGCTCCAGCTCGGCCTGCGGAAAAGTGCTGTGGCGCACGATGTCGGCCAGCATGTGCACGAACCGCCCCGCATGGCGCGCCATGCCGCGCATGTGGTACGCGGTGTGGTCCTTGTCGGTGTGGGCGTTGACCTCGGCGCCCAGCA
>JANOQS010000060.1:0-16162 GCA_031414975.1 Methylibium sp.
CCTGATCCAGGCCTTCGAGCGCGCGCAGGTCGAAACGCCGGGGCGCTGGAAGCTGCCCTCGGGCATGCGTTCGCTGGTGGGCGGCGCGGCGAGCAAGGTTTCGTAGTCGGTGAAACGGTCCGGCACCGGCGCGCCCGAATACGGGAACACGATCACCTTCTCGAACGCGTGCAGGTGCGCGAACTGCCTGTACAGCGGCAGCAGGATGTCGTCGACGATCAGGAAGCGGTCTTGCGCATTGCCGGCGATCCAGCCGATCTCGTCGGGCGACAGGCGCAGGTTCAGTGTGTGCATCACGCCGCCGGCGGCCGGAATGCCGAAGTAGCACTCCAGATGGGCGTGGTGGTTCCAGCTCAGCGTGGCCACACGTTCGCCCTTCTTCAGGCCGAGCTTGTGCAGCGCCGAAGCCAGCGCGCGCGTGCGCCGGTGGTACTGGCCGTAGGTGTGGGTCCTGAGCGACTTGTCGGGCAGGCGGGAGACGATTTCACTGCCGGCAAACAGCTTGCCGGCGCGATCGAGCAAGCTGTTCAGCGACAGCGGCACGTCCATCATGGTGGATCGCATGGGTGTCTCCTCGGTTGTTCAGGCCGCGTCGATCGGCCGGCCGGCCAGCAGGGCCGCGTGCTCGCGGTCGAGCATGGCCATCACCACCAGCGCATCGTAGCCATCGTCGGTCTTCACACTCTCGCGCAGCCGGCCTTCTTCGATGAAGCCTTCGCTGCGGTAGAGCGCCTGCGCGCGCGTGTTCAAGCCCTTCACGTCGAGCCAGAAGCGGTGCGCATGCAGGTCGCGAAACGCCATCTGCGCCAACACCCGGATGCAGGCGCGGCCCACGCCCTGCCCATGGCAAACGGGCGACAGCACGATGCGCTTCAGCTCGATCGAGCGGTGCGGGTTGCGGCAGCCTTGCAGGATCACGAAGCCTGCCGATGGATAACCCGCACCCGCCTCGACAACGAAGTGGCGAAAGTCCGGAAAGCGGATCGCACCTTCATGCTGGGTGCGGTCCCAGGGCGTGATGAAGGGGCGGTTGGCGGGGTCCTGCTCGACGGAGATGACGAAGTCGAGGTCCGACAGCATCGTCGGGCGCAGACGGATGGGGCTCACACATCCACCTCGACCTCGTCGCCATGCAGCTCCATCAGGTCGCGCCGCGCCTGCGCCTCGCCCTTGCCCATCAGCTTGGTCAGCGACTCGACGGTGGCGGCAAAACCGAACGCGCCGAACTCGACCGGCAGCAGGCGCCGCGTGTCGGGGTTCAAGGTGGTGTCCCACAACTGCTCGGCGTTCATCTCGCCCAGGCCCTTGAAGCGGCTGATGCTCCAGCTGTTGTCGCGCGCGCCTTCCTTGCGCAGCTTGTCCAAGGTGGCGGTCAGCTCGCCTTCGTCGAGTGCGTAGATCTTGGCGGCCGGCTTCTTGCCGCGCGCCAGCGCGTCGATGCGAAACAGCGGCGGCTTGGCGATGTACACATGGCCACGCTCCACAAGTTTCGGGAAGTGGCGGAAGAACAGGGTCAGCAGCAGCACCTGGATGTGCGAGCCGTCGACGTCGGCGTCGCTCAGGATGCAGACCTTGCCATAGCGCAGGCCCGAGAAGTCCGGTTCGTCGTTGGGGCCATGTGGATCGACCCCCACCGCGACCGCGATGTCATGAATCTCGTTGTTGGCGAACAGCCGGTCACGCTCGACCTCCCACGAATTGAGCACCTTGCCGCGCAGCGGCAGAATCGCCTGCGTCTCCTTGTTGCGCCCCATCTTGGCGCTGCCGCCGGCCGAGTCGCCCTCGACCAGAAACAGCTCGTTCAGGTTCAGGTCGCGGCTTTCGCAGTCGGTCAGCTTGCCCGGCAGCACGGCCACGCCGGAGCCTTTGCGCTTCTCGACCTTCTGCGATGCGCGCTGGCGCGTCTGTGCCTGGCGGATCACCAGTTCGGCGAGCTTCTTGCCGTAGTCCACATGCTGGCTCAACCACAACTCGAGCGACGGCTTGACGTAGATCGACACCAGCCGCAGCGCATCTCGGCTGTTCAGCCGCTCCTTGATCTGGCCCTGGAACTGCGGGTCCAGCACCTTGGCGCTCAGCACGAAACTGGCGCGCGAGAACACGTCTTCGGGCATCAGCTTCACGCCCTTGGGCAGCAGGCTGTGCAGGTCGATGAAGCCCTTGATCGCGCCGAACATGCCGTCCTTCAGGCCCGACTCGTGCGTGCCGCCGGCCACGGTGGGGATCAGGTTGACGTAG
This sequence comes from Methylibium sp., assembly GCA_031414975.1. Lineage (GTDB taxonomy): Bacteria > Pseudomonadota > Gammaproteobacteria > Burkholderiales > Burkholderiaceae_C > LGRD01. The sequence goes on from JANOQS010000060.1 coordinate 2,239, forward strand.
CTCTCGCGCATCGGCGAACCGTCTTCGGTGAAGGCCACGCACCAGGCGGCGCCTTCGCCGTCGGCGAAGTTCTCGGTCTCGCCGCCGTCGGCATAGTGTTCGCCTTCAAACAGCGGGATCACCGGGTCGGCCGTCAAGGTCTGCATCAGGTAGTCGCGCAGGCCGCCCTTGTAAGCCCAGGTCTGCTTCTCTTCTGTCTTCTCCACCGTCAAGGTGACGGTCACGCCCGGCATCAGCACCGCCTTGCTGCGCAGCAGGTGGACCAGGTCGGCCTTGGGCAGGTCAGCCGCCTCGAAGTATTTGGCATCGGGCCACACGCGCACCAGCGTGCCGCTTTTCTTGTCGCCGGCATTCTTGTCGCCCAAGACAGCCTTGCGCGACTTCAGCGGCTCGATCACATCGCCGCCGGCAAACACCAGGGTCGACACCTGGCCCTCGCGCCACACCGTCACTTCGAGCCGCTTGGCCAGCGCGTTGGTCACGCTGACGCCCACGCCGTGCAAGCCGCCAGAAAAGCTGTACGCACCTCCCGAACCCTTGTCGAACTTGCCCCCCGCGTGCAGCCGGGTGAACACGATCTCGACCACGCTGACCTGCTCTTCGGGGTGCAGGCCGAACGGAATGCCGCGGCCATCGTCTTCGACGCTGATGGATTGGTCGGTGTGCAGGGTCACGTCGATGCGCTTGCCGTGCCCTGCGAGCGACTCGTCGGCCGCGTTGTCGATGACCTCCTGGATCACATGCAGCGGGTTGTCGGTGCGCGTGTACATGCCGGGCCGCTGCTTCACCGGCTCCAGGCCTTTGAGCACACGAATCGACGCTTCGCCGTAAGAGGAATTTGCGGGTTTGGTGGCCATGGCGGCGGATTGTAGGGATGGCCCTGCAACGGCCCGTCCACCGGCAGGGTGTGTCGCGATGGCGGCAGCAGCGACGGGTCGAATCCGCTAGAGTCCCGCGATGAATTTGACCCCCTCCGCGGCAACCCCCGCGCCCGCCAGAGCCCCGTTGTCGATGACGCAGGTGCTCATCTGCGGCGCCGCCATCGTGACCGTCTCGATGGGCATCCGCCACGGCTTCGGCCTGTGGCTGCAGCCGATCACGATGGACCGCGGCTGGACGCGCGAGACCTTTGCTTTCGCGATGGCGATCCAGAACCTCGCCTGGGGCCTGGCCGGCCCATTTGCCGGCGCACTGGCCGACCGTTTCGGCGCACTGCGCGTGCTGTGCGTCGGCGGCCTGCTCTACTCCGCCGGGCTGGTGCTGATGGGCTTGGCGACCTCGGGCCTGGCCTTCACCGGCAGCGCGGGTGTGGTGCTCGGCCTCGCCCAGTCGGGCACCACCTACGCCATCGTCTACGGCGTGATCGGCCGCAACGTGGCGGCCGACAAGCGCAGCTGGGCCATGGGCATCACCGCCGCGGCCGGCTCGTTCGGCCAGTTCCTGATGGTGCCGGTGGAGAACTGGCTGATCGGTGGGCTGGGCTGGCAGAACGCGCTGTTCGTGCTGGGCTGCCTGTCGCTGCTGATCCTGCCGCTGGCCTTCGGCCTGCGCGAGCCGGTCGCCACCGCGCCCAAGGGCCCGCAGCAAAGCGTGGGCGCCGCGGTGCGCGAGGCCTTCAGCTACCCGAGCTTCCAGTTGCTGACCGCGGGTTACTTCGTTTGCGGCTTCCAGGTCGTGTTCATCGGCGTGCACATGCCCAGCTACCTGAAAGACAACGGCCTGACACCAGACGTGGCGACCACGTCGCTGGCGCTGATCGGCCTGTTCAACGTGTTCGGCACTTACACGGCCGGCATGCTGGGTGCGCGCTTGCCCAAGAAGTACATCCTGTCGGGCATCTATGCGCTGCGTTCGGTCGCGATCGTCACCTTCCTGTCGGTGCCGCTGACGCCGTGGAGCGTGTACATCTTCTCGTCGGTGATGGGGCTGTTGTGGCTGTCCACCATCCCGCCCACCAACGCGGTGGTGGCCGAGATCTTCGGCGTCAAGTACCTGTCGATGCTGAGCGGCTTCGTGTTCCTGAGCCACCAGGTCGGCAGCTTCCTCGGTGTGTGGCTGGGCGGCAAGCTGTACGACTCGACCGGCAGTTACGACGTGGTGTGGTGGATCGCGGTCGCGCTCGGCGTGTTCGCAGCGATCGTGAACCTGCCGATCCGCGAGCAGGCCATCCAGAGGCCGGTGCCGGCAGCGGCATGAAGACCGGGCGCGCCGTCATCTTGTGGGCCGTGGTGGCCGGTGCGCTGCTCGCCGTGTTCGCCGCCTACCTGCGCCCCGATGTGGCGGTGACCTTGGCGAACCAGTTGTGGAACTGTTTCTGAGATGAACTCGGCGCACGCCGGCCTGACGCCGTCGCCCTGGGTGCAACGCTGGTCGCACCTGGTGCCCGCCGGCGCGAGCGTGCTGGACGTGGCTTGCGGCTCGGGCCGGCATGTGCACTGGTTCCGGCAGCGTGGCTGCCGGCTGACTTGTGTGGACCGGGACGCCGCGGCGCTGGAGCCGTTGCGCGCAATCGGCGAGGTTCACGTCGCCGACATCGAAGCCGGCCCGTGGCCGCTGACGGGGCAGCGCTTCGACGCGGTGGTCGTCACGAACTACCTGTGGCGCGAGTTGCTGCCGACCGTCGTCGCCAGCGTCGCCGACGGCGGCGTGTTGATCTACGAGACCTTTGCGGTTGGTAATCAAACCGTGGGCAAACCGTCGAACCCGCAGTTCCTGCTGCGCCCTGGCGAGTTGCTCGCTGCGGCCACCGGACTGCGCGTGGTGGCATTCGAAGACGGCTTCGCCATCGAACCCGAGCGCTTCGTTCAACGCATCGTGGCGGTGCGCGAAGCGACGGCGGCAAGCACCCCTGCGCGCTACCGGCTGTAGGCCGCAGAGCGCGCTGCGCGGGCGGGTAAAATCCGCCGATTCAGAGGAAATCGAATGAAACCCATCGTTGGCAGCATCGTGGCGCTGATCACGCCGATGCTTGAAGACGGCAGCGTTGACTACCCCGGGCTGCGCCGCCTGATCGACTGGCACGTGGCCCAGGGCACCGACTGCATCGGCGTGGTCGGCACCACCGGCGAATCGCCCACCGTCACGGTCGAAGAACACTGCGAGATCATCCGCGTCTGCGTCGGCCACGCCAAAGGCAGAGTCGCGGTGATGGCCGGCACCGGCGGCAACTCCACCGCCGAGGCCATCGAGCTGTCGCGCTACGCGCTGAAGGTGGGCGCCGATTGCAGCTTGTCGGTCGTGCCCTACTACAACAAGCCGTCGCAAGAAGGCATCTACCAGCACTTCAAGGCCATCGCCGAAGCGGTCGACATCCCCATGGTGCTCTACAACGTGCCGGGCCGCACGGTTGCAGACATGCAGCCCGAGACCACCCTGCGGCTGGCGCAGTTGCCCGGCATCGTCGGCATCAAGGAAGCCAGCGGCGACATCGAACGCGCCTGCTGGCTCATCAAGCTGGCGCCGGCCGGCTTCTCGATCTATTCGGGCGACGATGGCACCGCCGTGGCGCTGATGCTGCTCGGTGGTCATGGCAACGTGAGCGTTACCGCCAACGTCGCTCCGCGCGCGATGCACGAGCTGTGCATGGCGGCCATCGCCGGCAACGCCAAGGAAGCTGCGGCGATGCACTTGAAGCTGCTGCCGCTGCACAAGAGTTTGTTCGTCGAGTCCAGCCCGGCGCCCACCAAGTGGGCGATGGCGCGGCTGGGCCTGTGCGGCGCGAAGCTGCGCCTGCCCATCACGCCACTCACGCCGGCAGTGCAGACCGTGGTCGAACAGGCGCTGGTGCAGGCCGGTCTTCTGTACGGGCCGCCGGCCCGAGGCGACGCCGGTCGACATGGCCTCTTTGCCGAACTTTCTGGAACCATGGGCCAGGCCGCGCGATCTGTCGCCGGCGCCCCGCCCTTTGGAGATGCACCCGTGACCCGTTCCCCCTCTGCTTCTGTTTCTGCTGCTTCTGCTTCTGCTTCTTCCCGCTTGTCGCCCATCGCCGTTGTGACGCTGGCGATTGCGCTGCCCGTTCTGCTGTGTGCCTGCTCCACCATCGAGAACATCGCCACCGGCCAGAAGGTCGATTACCGCTCCTCCGGCACCAAGACGCCGGTGCTCGACGTGCCACCCGATCTGACCCAGCTCGCACGCGACTCGCGCTATCAGAGCCAGGGCGGCGTCGTCAGCGCGGCCACGTTCCAGGCCGGTGCGCCTGCGGTTGCGGCCACCCCGGTGGTGGCCAGCGTCGCGGTCAAGGCCATCGGCGACGTGCGCATCGAGCGCCAGGGCAACCAGCGCTGGCTCAGCACGCCGCTCACGCCCGAACAGTTGTGGCCGCAGTTGCAGGCCTTCTGGAAAGACAACGGCTTCACCCTGACGGTCGATCAAGCTGCCTCCGGTGTGATGGAAACCGACTGGGCCGAGAACCGCGCCAAGTTGCCGCAAGACTTCATCCGCAACACGGTCGGGCGCATTTTCGACGGCCTGTACTCCACCGGCGAGCGCGACCGCTTCCGGACCCGCGTCGAACGCGGCGCGAGCGGCACCGAGGTCTACATCAGCCACCGCGGCATGATCGAGGTGTACCGCGGTCTGCAGAAAGACCAGACCGGCTGGGAAGCTCGCCCCACCGACGTGCAGCTCGAAGCCGAGTTCCTGTCGCGCCTGCTGCAAAAGCTCGGCGTCAAGGAAGAACAGGCCAAAGCCGTCGTGGCCGAAGCCTCGGCGCCCCCGGCGCGAGCCCGCGTGCTTGACGGGCAGCCGGCGGCGGCGCTCCAGATCGACGACAGCTTCGAACGCGCCTGGCGGAGGGTCGGCCTGGCGCTGGACCGCAGCGGCTTCACGGTCGAAGACCGGGACCGCGGCCAGGGCCTGTACTTCGTCCGCTACATCGACCCGGCGCAGGCCGGCAAGGAAGCGCCCGGCTTCTTCGCCAAGCTGTTCAGCGGCGACAGAGCCGAAAACATCGGCCCGGAGCGCTACCGTGTGGCCGTCAAGAGCGACGGCGCCAACAGCACCATCTCCGTGCTCGATTCGAAAGGCGCACCCGAGAGCGGCACCGCCGGCAAGCGCATCGTGGCGCTGCTGGTCGAAGAATTGAAGTGATGCAGGATCCGCGGCGGGTTCGACAACCTCACCGCTGATGCGCTTTTGCAGCCTGGGCAGCGGCAGCACCGGCAACGCGCTGGTGGTCGAGGCCGGCGGCCCGGCCGGAACGCATCGGGTGCTGATCGACTGCGGTTTCCCGCAACGCGAACTCGAAGCGCGGCTGGAGCGGGCCGGCTTGGCGCCTGCCGACCTGAGCGCCATCTTCGTGACCCATGAACACGGCGACCACGTCGGCTGCGCAGTCGGCCTGGCACGCCGCCATGACATCCCTTTGTGGATGAGCCGGGGCACCTGGCGCGCGTTGGAGCAACCCGCGCTGCCCGCTCCGCTGCACTTTGCCCGCGACGGCGAGGCCATCACGTTCGGCGCGCTGGAGCTGCTGCCCTACACCGTGCCGCACGACGCTCAGGAACCGCTGCAGTTGCGCTGTTCCACCGCCACCGCCCGCCTCGGCGTGCTGACCGACACGGGCTGCATCACCCCCCACCTGCTCGCGCACCTGCAAGCGTGTGACGCGCTGGTGCTGGAATGCAACCATGACCGCGCGCTGCTGGCTGCATCGAGCTACCCGGCTTCACTGAAGGCGCGCATCGGCGGGCGCTTCGGCCACCTGGCGAATGACACATCGGCGCAAATTCTGTCGGCTTGCATGCACACCGGGCTGCGCCACCTGGTAGCAGCCCACCTGAGCGTGCAGAACAACCGGCCCGAGCTGGTGCGGCGGTCGCTGGCTCCGGCCTGGGGCCGCGACGAAGCGCTGATCGTCGTGGCCGACCCGGCCATCGGCTGTGGCTGGATCGACCTTTGACGCTGAACAAACAGCGGGCACAAAAAAGCCGCCTCGCGGCGGCTTTTTTTCCCGTCAGGGAGATTACGGCTTCTTGACGGCGTCGGCGGCCTTGGCGGCAGCGTCCTTGGCAGCATCTGCCGCCTTGCCAGCGGCGTCCTTGGCAGCGTCAGCGGCCTTGCCGGCAGCGTCCTTGGCGGCGTCGGCCACGGCACCACCGGCAGCGGCGGCGGAAGCAGCAGCGGAGGTCACGGCGGCCGAAGCGGCATCACCAGCGGCGGTCACGGCAGCGCCGGTGGCCGAAGCGGCCTTCTCGACAGCGGCAGCCACCGCAGGGGCAGCGGCGGGAGCAGCAACTTCAGGAGCCTTCTTCTCACCGCAAGCGGTCAGGGACAGGGCAACCAGCAACGAACCCAACAGAACGGACGTTTTCATATTTATCCTCAAAAACAAAGAGTCGAACAAAGAGTAACCGGTCATGATGCGGGCTCTGCGTTGCGGCAGAGGGCCCGGCGCTCAAAGACAAGAAAGCCCGAACGGCTCTTTTGCCTAGCCTTAGATTATAGCTTGGCTAAGGGCTATCCCTAGAGGCCGAGACTTGTCACCGGGAACGCTTCCTCTGAGCGTTGTAAAACCGCGTCAATCAACTCTCGGCCCTGAATCGCATCGGCGGGCACGTGGGACACGCTGCCGCGGTAACGAACCGGGTCGACCAGCCGCACCGTCACCAGCCCCGGCGCGAGCAGCATCGTGGGCATCTTGCCCGCCTCGAGCTCGACATTCGCGCGGCACTCGACGATGTGCGACCAGGTCCGCCGCCACGCCACCCAGCGCGCGTGGCGGCGGGGGAACTCGTCGAAATGCTGCGCGATCACGTTCAGCTTGCGGTAGGCCTTGGCCCATTGGGTCAGGTGCTCGATCAGCTCGGGCTCGTTGAGCGGCCAGTCGGCGTAATCGGTGTCGCACAACCAGATCTCGCGGCAGCCCTGGGCAGCCGCCTCGGCAAAGGCGCTGCGCAGGCCGGCGTGGAACTCGCTGCGCGAGGTGATCAGGGTGTGCCGGGGCTCGGGTGTCATCTCGTCAGTCATCGACAGGGCTCCTTTCTGACGGTCACGAAACGGCGTGCAGCCAACCTGCCAGCGCCCACTCGCCAACCAAAGTACGCGCCTCGTCGCTCAAACCGCCGGCCTGGATCGCGCTCAGCGCGCGCTCATCGGCCAGGCGCCGCAGCAGCGTCGCGTCACGTCCGGCGGTCACGAACGACTCGCCATTGATGAACAGGTGCCAGCGGTCGTACATCATGCGGGTGCGGCGGTCCAGACGCAGGCCTGCATGATGCCCCAACGCGCTGCCGGCATCGAACCAGACACTTGCCTTGAGGTCGGTCAGCACCTCGCCCAGCGCGCAGGCGGCGGCGCGCGGGTCGGCGAGCAGGCGCGCCATCGCTTCCCGAGTGAAGTGGCTCAAGGTGTCGGGAATGCTTGCCGGGGATGACGTGGCTTCCTGCTGCGGGTCGCGATACAGCGCCTGGGCAGGCGGCATCTCGGTGGCGTCAAGCATGCGCTGCAGCACCTCGGCGCCCCAGCGGTCGCGCTCCGGCGCGCGAAAGCCGATCGAGCAGGTCATGCATTCGCCCTCGGCCACACCGTCGTGCGCCCAGCGCGGCGGCAGATACAGCATGTCCCCGGGTTCGAGCAGCCACTCGTGGTCGGCGTGGAAGTTGCTCAGAATCTTGAGCGGCACGTCGGCCTGAAGCTCGGGATCTTTCAGCCGGCCGATGCGCCAGCGCCGCCGGCCCTGCACCTGCAGCAGGAACACGTCGTACGAATCGAAGTGCGGGCCGACGCCGCCGCCGTCGGTGGCGTACGACAGCATCAGGTCGTCGAGTCGCGCGTCGGGCACAAAGCGGAAGCGCGCCAGCAGGTCGTGCGCGGCCTGCACGTGCAGGTCCAGGCCCTGCACCAGCAAGGTCCAGCGCGGCTGCGTGAGGCTCGGCAGCGCGCGCCGCTTGACCGGCCCGTGGCGCAGGCGCCAGCGGCCGTCGTCGGCGTGCACGACCAGGCGCGATTCCACATCGTCGCGCGCTGTCAGATCGAACAATTGGGTGCGCGACAGTGGCGCCGCAACACCCGGCACGGCCTGGCGAATCAGCAAGGGCTTCTTCTGCCAATGCCGGCGCATGAAGGTCTGCGGCGACAGGCCGCCGAGCAGGGTCTGGGCCAGGGTGGTCTGCATGGCGCGGATTGTGGCCTGTGCGATCATTTGCCGATGAACATCACCGCCCCCTGTGTCGTCAGCCTGGTCTGGCGGCTGCAAGACGCCCAAGGCACGCTGATCGACGAATTGAAGGAGCCGGTCGAGTTCTTTTTCGGCGGCGACGACCTGCTCGCCAAGGTCGAACAAGTGCTGACCGACCAGGCCGTCGGCTTCGAGGCCGAACTGCGGCTGGAGCCCGAACACGCCTTCGGCGACTACGACCCCGCGCTGGTGTTCTTCGAGGAGCGCTCGCTGCTGCCCGAGCCGGTGGAGGCCGGCATGCAGATCGACGGCGTGCCGCCGGGGGCCGTCACCCAGGGCATGCCGGCCGACGCGGTCTACACCATCACCGAGGTCTACCCCACGCACATCGTGCTGGACGGCAACCACCCGCTGGCTGGCATGGCCTTGAAGCTGGACCTGAAGGTGACAGACGTGCGCGAGGCCACCGAAGAAGAGATCGAAGCCGGTAGCGTGGGCGAGCCGGTGTTCACGGTGATGAACACCGCGCCGTCAGGCACGCACCTGCACTGAATGCATCGACCTGGGCCGGGCGGGGCGCCCGTCAGGCCTTGCCGGTCGAGCCGAACCCGCCCGCACCGCGCGCCGAGGCGTCGAATTCATCGACGCGCCGGAACATCGCGTGCACCACCGGCACGATCACCATCTGCGCGATGCGCTCCATCGGCTGCACCGTGAACGCCGTGGATCCGCGGTTCCAGCAGCTCACCATCAGCGGGCCCTGGTAATCCGAGTCGATCAGCCCCACCAGATTGCCCAGCACGATGCCGTGTTTGTGGCCCAGCCCCGAGCGCGGCAGCAGCATCGCGGCCAGGCCGGGGTCGGCGATGTGGATCGACAGTCCCGTCGGAATGAGTTGCGTCTGACCCGGCTCCAGCACCAACGGTGCGTCCAGGCAGGCGCGCAGGTCGAGGCCGGCGCTGCCGGGGGTGGCGTAGGCCGGCAGGTGCTCGGCCATGCGCGGGTCCAGTACCTTGAGGTCGATCGTGTGCATGAGGGGGTCGGGGGGAGTCGGTTCTGTCAGGCGCTCGTCGATGCGAGCCGGGCTGCGATCTCGGCCACCAGTTGACGCGCCAGGGTCAGCTTGTCGGCGCGCGGCAGCTCGCGGTGGCCGTTCGCATCGACCAGGGTCAACGCGTTGTCGTCGGCGCCGAAGGTGGCCGGGCCGATGTTGCCCACCACCAGCGGCACGTTCTTGCGCAGCAGTTTTTCACGCGCGTGTTTCAGCACGTCCTGGCTTTCGGCCGCGAAGCCGACGCAGAACGGCCGCTTCGGCAGCGCAGCGACCGAGGCCAGGATGTCCGGGTTCTCGGTCATCTGGAAGCTCGGCACGGTCTTGTCGGCGGTCTTCTTGATCTTGTGCACAGCCGGTGCGGCCGGCCGCCAATCGGCCACCGCGGCAGTGGCGATGAACACATCGTGCTGCGTTGCAGCCGGCAACACCGCATCGAACATCTGCTGCGCGCTGCGCACGTCGATGCGGCGCACGCCGCGCGGCGTGGGCAGCGCCACCGGGCCGGCCACCAGCGTGACCTGCGCACCGGCTTCGGCAGCAGCCCGCGCGATCGCAAAACCCATCTTGCCGCTGGACAAATTGGTGATGCCGCGCACCGGATCGATCGCCTCGTAAGTGGGCCCGGCGCTGATCAGCACCGTCTTGCCGAGCAGCGCCTTGGGCTGAAAGAAGCTCACCACCTCGGCCAGCAGGTCGAGTGGCTCGAGCATGCGGCCGTCGCCGGTTTCGCCGCAGGCCTGGTCGCCGTTGTCGGGGCCGAGGATCACGGTGCCGTCGGCGCGCAATTGCGCCGCGTTGCGCTGCGTGGCCGGGTGGGCCCACATCTCGCGGTTCATCGCCGGGGCGATCAGCAACGGGCATTTGTGCATCGGCCGCGCCAGGCACAGCAGGCTCAGCAGGTCGTCGGCCTGGCCGTGCGCGAGCTTGGCCATCAGGTCGGCGCTGGCGGGGGCGATCAGCACTGCGTCGGCTTCGCGCGTGAGGTTGATGTGCGCCATGTTGTTGGGCTCGCGCGTGTCCCACTGGCTGGTGTAGACGTTGCGATTGCTCAGCGCCTGCATCGTCACCGCGGTGATGAACTGCTCGGCCGCGGCCGTCATCACCACCTGCACGGTGGCGCCGGCTTTCACCAGCCCGCGCAACAACTCGGCCGATTTGTAGCAGGCCACGCCGCCGGACAGGCCCAGCACGATGTGGCGGCCGGCGAGGTCAGTCGAGTCGGCCGTGCTCACAGCGCCGTCCACGAACGCGACATATCGCTCAGGTTGAACAGCACCCGCACCGCCTTGCCGTAGACCTGTTCGTGCGGCAAAAAGCCCCAGGCGCGCGAGTCGGTCGAGTTGTCGCGGTTGTCGCCCAGCATCAGGTAGTGGCCGGCCGGCACGCGGCAGGTCCAGGCACCGGCGCGCGGCGCATTGCAAGCCGCGCCCAGCCCATCCACCGGAAGGCGCCCCTGCAAAAACGGGTTGACCTTGACGGTGCGGCTGTGGCCGGCCGCCGTTTCACGCAGCATCCAGTGGCCCGCGTCTTCGGGCGGCACACCTTCGCCGCTGCCGTCGCCCAGCATCTGCACGTCGATCGTCGCGCCGTTGACGCTGACCGCGCCGTCCTGGAAGCGCACTTCGTCGCCCGGCATGCCGACCAGCCGCTTGACGTAGAACTGCGACACATCGAGCGGAAAGCGGAACACCACCACATCGCCGCGCTGCGGCCGGCCGAACTCGATGGCGGTGTTGGTGAACGGCAGGCGCGGCCCGTAGGCCAGGTGGTTGACGAGCAGGTAGTCGCCCACCCGCAGGGTCGGCTCCATCGAACCGCTCGGCACGCGCGGCCAGTCGGCCACCGCGACGCGGCAGGTGAACATCAGCGCCACCACGATGAACAGCTCGGCGCCGAAGCTGACCCACAGCGGCTTCTTCTCAGGCTCCTCGGCCAGGCGACGCGTCTTGAGCTTCCAGGCCAGCCACAGCGCGCCTGTGAGCAAGGTGGCGAGGAACAGGATTTCGTTGATGGAGAAGCCGATCTGCATGGAGGCTCGAATCAGGACCAGCCCGAATTGTGCGGCACGAAAGGCCTTTCCTGGATTTCCCCCACCAGTTGTGGCCCACTTGGCCCCTGGCCGAATCGGTTCCCTTTTCGACCCTTTTCGACCCCTAGAGGCGCCCCCGTGAACGCTCCCCTGCCCTCCTCCAAACTGCATGCCGCGCCTTCGGTGCCGCGCTTCGTGCAGGTCTACCGCAACGACCAGGTCGCCACCCGCGACGAGCTGTTGCGCGGCCTGGTCGCGCCGGCGGCGGCCGCATCGCCCAAGTTCCTTTACGACGCGCTCGGCTCACGCCTGTTCGAGGCCATCACCGAGTTGCCCGAGTACTACCCGACGCGCACCGAGGCGGCCATCTTCAAGGCGCACGGCGCAGCCATTGCCGATGCCGTCGGCCCGATCGGCTCGTTCATCGACCTGGGCGCCGGCAACTGCAGCAAGGCGCTGGGCCTGTTCCCGGTGCTGCGGCCGCAGCGTTACGTGGCGGTCGACATCTCGGTGGACTTTCTGCGCGACGCGCTGGCGCAAGTGCAGCGCGAACAACCGCAGCTCGACGTGAGCGGCATCGGCATCGACTTCTCAAACCGCCTGCAGATGCCGCCGGGTTCGGTTCAGGGCCGGCCGGTCTACTTCTACGCCGGCTCCAGCATCGGCAACTTCACGCCCGAAGAAGCCGTGCCGTTCCTGACCAGCGTGCGCGAACAGGCGCGCGGCGGCGGGCTGCTGATCGGGGTCGATCTGGTCAAGCCCACCGAGGTGCTGGAGCCGGCCTACGACGACGCGCTGGGCGTCACCGCGGCCTTCAACCTGAACCTGCTGCTGCACCTGAACCGGCTGATCGGCAGCAACTTCCAGCCGCGCGAATGGCGCCACGTCGGGCTGTTCAACCGCGAGCAATCGCGCATCGAGATGCACCTCGAGGCGCGCCACGCGCTCAGCGTTGTGTGGCCGGGCGGCGGGCGGCACTTTGAGGCCGGCGAGCGCATCCACACCGAGAACTCCTGCAAGTACACGGTGCCGGCTTTCGAAGCACTGCTGCAGCAGGCGGGCTTTGCGCGCGGCGGCCACTGGCTCGACGAACGCGGCTGGTTCGCGGTGTTCTGGGCCCCAGCCTGACGTAGCGCAGCCGGTAGCGTGGCGGCGGCGCGCCGCCGTGCCGCAGCGCCTGAAGCTCGCGTAAAGTCCGCGCTTCATGACCAACCCCCTGATCCCCGGCGCCTTCGCCCAGGCCGCCTCTTCAGCAGCGTCGGCAGTGCCGTCGTCGGCCCCGCTGTGGACGCTCGAAGGCTTGCGCGCCGCCGACCCGGTGCTGGGCCTGGCGGTGCTGATGCTGGCTGCCATCCTGCTGGCTGAAGCGCTGCACCGCACCTGGCGGCTGCCACGCGCCTGCGGCCACATGCTGATGGGCGCCATCGCCAGCCCCTTGCTGCTGCGCCTGATCGACCGCACCGACCTCGATGTGTGGAAGCCGCTGATCGACCTGGCCATCGGCGCGCTGCTGTTCGAACTGGGTACGCGCATCCGCCCGCGCTGGCTGCTCGACAACCCCGGGCTGGCGTTGAGCTGCGTCTTGCAGGCCGCACTCAGCGGGCTGCTCGTGGCCAGCGCGCTGGTGGCGCTCGGAGCGCCGTGGCTGTCGGCCGCGGTGGTGGGCACGGTGGCCATGTCGACCTCATCGGTCATCGTGCTGACGGCCACGCATGAGGCGCGCTCGCGCGGCCAGGTGACCGAGCGCTTGCTGCTGATGACGGCCGTCAACAGCGTCATCGCGGTGGTCGGGCTGAAGGTCCTGCGCGTGGTGCTGGCCTCCGACCTGCCGGGCAGCGAAGAGCTGACCGCCGCGGTGGTGAGCGCGCTGCGCGTCATCGCCGGCTCTTTCCTGCTCGGTGTGGTGATGGGGCTGGCCTTGCACTACCTGGGCCCGCTGGTGCGCGGCACGCCGGCCATGCCGGTGCTGCAGATCGCGCTGGTCATCAGCGCCAGCATGCTGGCGGCGCAGTGGAAACTTTCGCCGCTGCTGACCCTGCTGGTGGCCGGCATGGCCGCGCGTTCGCGCACCCCGCACGGCCTGACGGTCGAACCGCACCTGGGTTCTGCCGGCGCGGTGCTGAACGTGCTGCTGTTCATCTGCCTGGGCCTGCTGTTCACGCTAGACGGGCTGCTGAACTTGTGGCCTTGGGTGCTGGCCATCATCGTGGCCCGGCTGCTGGGCACCGGCATCGCGGTCGGCGCACTGGCGCGCTACAGCGGCCTGGGCTGGCGCCAGGCCGGTGCGCTGACCTTGGCGCTGCAGCCCGTCAGCAGCCTGGCCGTGCTGCTGGCCACCGACACCTTCGGCTGGACGGCCCAGCTGCCGGGGGCCGATGCGAACACACTGCAGGCACTGCTGCTGGCCACCACCTTGATGCAGATCACCGGGCCGCTGTGGGTCCAGTTGTCGCTGCGCCGCGTGGCGCGCGAGTGCAACGCAGGCTGACAACCCGACCCGCACCCCATGCCGCTGCAAGACTTCACCCCCTCGCAACCGCTCACGCTCGGCGTGGAGCTCGAGCTGCAGCTCGTCAGCACGCACGACTTCGACCTCGCGCCGCAGGCCGAAGACCTGCTGCGCGTGCTGAAGGGCCACCCCGGCGCGTGGGACGTGAAGCCCGAGATCACGCGCAGCATGATCGAGATCGGCACCTCCATCCAGCGCAGCCACCAGCCG
>JANOQS010000061.1:0-1653 GCA_031414975.1 Methylibium sp.
TCGCCGTCGGCCAGCAGTTCGGCGATGAACGAGCGCGGCACGATCACGCGCTCGTCGACGTAGAAGGGCACGTTTTGCAGCCAGGCTTCACGCGTGAGGTAGGCAGCGGGTTGACGGGTGTCGATGCGGCGGGTCACGAGCGCCTCGGCCTTGGCTTGGTCGTCTGGGGTCACGTCGTTCTGCGCCCGCGCTTCGAGCGCATCGAGCGGAAGGCTGAGGGCCCACAACACCAGCCAGGCCGACTCGTCGAACGCGTTCGTCGTGCCGTGCCCAAACGAAACGCCCGCCTGTTTGAGGCGGGCGCTTTGCGCGATGATGAGATCGATCAGTTTCATGTCAAGAGGCGTTCCAGGGTATCGCGGTAGATGTTCTTCAGCACCTCGATGCTGGCCACGTCCACACATTCGTCGATCTTGTGGATGGTGGCGTTGACGGGGCCGAATTCCACCACCTGCGGGCAGATTTTCGCAATGAATCGGCCGTCCGAGGTGCCGCCGGTGGTCGAGAGTTCGGGGGTCAGGCCGGTCTGCTGCTTGATTGCGCCTGACAGTGCCTCGCTCAGGCTGCCCACCGGCGTCAGGAAGGGTTCGCCGCCGAGGGTCCAGGCCAGGTCGAAGCTCAGCCCATGGCGTTGCAGCACGGCCTGCACACGGTCCTTCAGCGACTGCGGGGTGGACTCGGTCGAGAAGCGGAAGTTGAACTGAATCACCACCTGGCCCGGGATCACATTGGTGGCTCCGGTGCCGGCGTGGATGTTGGACATCTGCCAGGTGGTGGCCGGAAAGTAGCTGTTGCCGCGGTCCCACTCCATCGCCACCAGTTCGGCCAGCGCCGGTGCTGCCAGGTGGATCGGGTTCTTCGCCAGGTGCGGGTAGGCGATGTGGCCCTGCACGCCCTTCACGGTGAGCTGGCCCGACAGCGTGCCGCGCCGGCCGTTCTTGATCATGTCGCCGAGCCGGTCCACCGAGGTGGGTTCACCGACGACGCAGTAGTCAGGCCGGATGCCGCGTGCAACCAGTTGCTCGCAGACCTTCACGGTGCCGTCCAGCGCCGGGCCCTCTTCGTCGCTGGTCAGCAGGAAGGCGAGCGAACCGGCGTGCGCGGGATGCCGCGCGACGAACTCCTCGGCGGCCACCACCATCGCGGCGATCGAGGTCTTCATGTCGGCAGCGCCGCGGCCGAACAGCAAGCCGTCGCGGTGGCTGGGCACGAACGGGTCGCTGTGCCATTGTTCGAGCGGGCCGGTGGGCACCACGTCGGTATGGCCCGCAAAGATCAGCAGCTTGGCTGCGGCCGACTGGCCGCGCCGCACGGCCCACAAGTTCGTCACCAAAGCATCACCGGCACCGAAGACCAGCGATTCGCACTCGAAACCCACCGCCCGCAGCCGCTCGGCCAGCAAGGCCTGGCAACCGCCGTCCTGCGGCGTGACGGAGCGTCGCGACAGCAGTTGTTCGGTCAGGTGCAGCGCAGCGGAAGTCAAGGACATCAATACCCGCGCAGGCTGCCGGCCCGGGTGGACAGGTCTTCCGGCCGCACGTCGAGCGCGATCTCGGTGTAGGTGGCGTGCTCGTTCTGATCTTCCTTCTTGGGGACCAGGCGCGAGACCGGCTGCATGTCGTTCTCGAGCCGCCACATCAGGTTGGACGGCGA
>JANOQS010000062.1:0-3323 GCA_031414975.1 Methylibium sp.
CTGCGCCAGGCGCGCCTGCTCGACCCGACGCCGAAGAAGGGCCTGCAGGCCACCGAGATCGTCGCCGGCCCGTGGGTGCAGGTGTCGCGCCTGGGCATGCCGCTGGTCAACGAGGTGGTGATCGGCCTGCCCGACAAGGACAGGTTCAACGGCTCCAAGCCGAAGGACGACGGCCAGTTCGCCGACTACGTGACGAACCCGACCTTGCCCGCGCTGCTGGAGATCGCGCTGGCCCTTCCCGGCACCGCGCCGAAGAACCTGCCGCGCACCGACCTCGTGACGACCTTCCTGACCGGCATCAAGGGCGTGAATCAGCCGGCCAAGGTCACGCCGTCGGAGATGTTGCGCCTGAACACAGCGATCCCCGCCGTGCCGTTCGCAATGCAGAACCGGCTCGGCATCGTCGGCAACATCCTCGCTGGCGGTAGCGACAACGCCGGCTACCCGAACGGGCGCCGCCCGAAGGACGACGTGGTCGACATCTCGCTCGTGGCGGTGAGCGGCGGCCTGTGCGTGGCCAACGGCGACACCAACGCGCTCGGCCTGGGCGTGGATTGCAAACCGTCCAACGTGCCACTGGGCGCCACCACGTTCAAGCTGCACGACGCGGTGGACCAGGCGGTCGTGCCGCTGCTGCCGTCATTCCCGTACCTGTTCACGCCCACGCCGGGCGCCAAGTGAGGAGCGCGCGATGAAGTACGCAACACGCCAATCTCCCGACCGCCTGACGACCTGGATGGCGCTGACGACCCTGGTGGCGCTCAGCGCGCTGCTGGCCGCGTGCGGCGGCGCAAGCAGCTCCGAGGCCGCGCCAGTGCCCGCACCCGACACCGTGGAGTACGTGCCGGCCGCCGCCAGCGACGGCGTGTCGGTATTTGCCGGCTGGTTGAAGCAGATGTCCACCGAGACCATGGACGGCAAGGACTCGATGAACACCAGCACCTTCACACCGACGGTGCAGGAAGACACGGAGCCGGTTGCGGCGCCGCTGTGACCCGCCCGTGAACCGAACGGCGGCAGCGCAGACTGCCGCCGTTTATTTACTCTGCCTTGCATCCAGAACGAAGCTGCCTGCGTATCGCAGTTCACCCACCACAGGAAGGAAGAGAAAGATGAAGACCAGACTCACGGCGGTGTCCATCGCCATCGCCACCATCGCCGCGCTCACAGCGCCCATCGCACACGCGTCCAGCCACCGCGAGGCCCCGTCGATCACCACCACACCGAAAGTGGACGCGACCGACTTCTACCTGTTCAACAGCTACGAGACCGGCCGCAGCGCCTTCGTCACGCTGATCGCGAACTACATTCCGCTGCAGGCCCCGTACGGCGGCCCGAACTACTTCTCGCTCGATCCGAATGCGCTGTACGAGATCCACATCGACAACAACGGCGACGCGAAAGAAGACCTCACGTTCCAGTTCCGCGCCAAGAACACGCTGAAGAACGGGACCAAAGGGATCGAACTCGACATCGGCGGCACGATGGTCGCCATTCCGTTGATCCAGGCCGGCCAACTGACCGGCGCCAACGCCGTGCGCAACTCGCCAGTGCTGAACCTGAACGAGAGCTTCACCGTTGACATCGTGCGCGGCGACCGCCGCACCGGAGCGAAGGCCGCGCTGAAGGTGGCCGCCACGTCGGCCAACGGCACGGTCGGCGCGACCACGTTCGACAAGCCGGTCGACAACATCGGCGTGAAGACGATTCCCGACTACGCCGGCTATGCCGCCAAGCACCAGTACACGGTGGACATTCCGGGTTGCAGCGTGCCGGCCAAGCTGTTCGTGGGCCAGCGCAAGGACCCGTTTGCCGTGAACCTGGGCACGATCTTCGACCTGGTGAATGCCCCGGCGGCGGTCATCACCAACCCGGCCAACATCGGCGCGGCAGGTGCGGGCGACCTGGCCGGCGCGAACGTCACCACCTTTGCGCTTGAAGTGGCCAAGGACTGCCTGACTGCCAAGCCTTCGACCGACTCGACCTATGACCCGGTGATTGGCGGCTGGACCACGGCCAGCCTGCGCCAGGGCAGCCTGCTGAACCCGGTGCCGAAGAAGGGCCACCAGACCACCGCCATCAGCGGTGGCGCGTGGACCCAGGTGTCTCGCCTGGGCAACCCGCTCGTCAACGAGGTGGTGATCGGCCTGCCCGACAAGGACCGCTTCAACGGCTCCAAGCCGAAGGACGACCTTCAGTTCGCCACCTATGTGACCAACCCCACCTTGCCGGCGCTGCTGGGCATCGCACTGGCGTCGGACGCTGCCTTCCTGGCCCCGACCAACCTGCCGCGCACCGATTTGCTGAACGTGTTCCTGACCGGCCTGGGTGGCGTCAACAAACCCAAGGGCACGGTCACCCCGGCCGAGATGTTGCGGCTGAACACGGCCATCGCCGCGGTGCCTTTCGCGGCGCAGAACCGCCTGGGCGTGGCGGGCGAGTTGCTGCGTGTGGGCGGTGCCGGCAACCTGGCGCAGGCGACCGACCTGGCGGGCTTTCCGAACGGCCGGCGGCCGAAGGACGACGTGGTCGACATTGCGCTGGTGGCCGTGGCCGGCGGGCTGTGCGTGATCAACAGCAATGCGTCGATCGCGGCCATCCAGCCAGCCGACAACAACAACGTGCTGGGCCTGAACAGCTTCACGATCCCCGGTGCGACGCCGACCACGCTGAGCTCGGAGTGCCGCATCGGCAAGGTGCCGCTCGGCGCCACGTCGGCCGCGCTGCACGACGCGGTGGACCAGGCGACGGTGACGCTGACCGAGACCTTCCCGTACCTGTCCACGCCCATCGGCGGCACCCGTTGAGGAGCGCGGCATGAACCAGAAGCTGATTGTTTTACTGGTCTGCGCTTCGGCGCTGACAGCGGCCTGCGGTGGTCGCAGCGATGCGGTGGTGATGACGCCAGCCGTCACCGAGGCGGTGCCCGCCGAGGCATCGACGTCGGCCAGCGCGGCCACGCAGTACGTGGCTGCATTGAGCGCGGTGCCCGCCGAGCAGACCGACAGTCTGGAGCCGGTCAACCCGGTGCCGGACAGCCTGGCCACCGACGACACGGCAGAGCCGAGGCTGGTGGAGTAGTTGGAGGAAGAGCAGCGCCCGCCCTGGGCTCCTTTGCGCGGCAAAGGGCCCGAAGGGCGGGCGACCCCACGCCATCCGACGCAGCAACCGTAAGATCGAACCATGTTTCGAAAGCCGATCAAATCTTTGTGTGCCTTGACATGCGTGCTCACGGCGGTGCAAGCGCCGGTGCTCACACTTGTGCTCGGCCTGAACAGTGCGGCCTTGCATGCTCAGCCGGTGCAACCGCAAAGCGATGCCGA
>JANOQS010000063.1:0-18118 GCA_031414975.1 Methylibium sp.
CAACAGTGAGTGGAGTCAGGGTCATTCGATGGTTCCCGGCAACGGCGGGGTGATCAATATCTCGGTGAAGTCTGGCTGATGGTCCACCGGCACGCCACCCCCGAATTCGGTGCCTCGCTGGGGGGGGGAACGCGGCAAAAAGTCCGCATCCAGGCCGTTCCGGGGCCGAGCTCGCGTTGCGAACGTAACGGGATGTACAAACGTGCCCAGGGCCAACGAGATGCTGGCGCGGAGGCAACTTGTTTCCGCAACGGCCCCTTCTCACCCAATCGCACCCAGCAAAGGCAGCGTGATCACGATTTCGGTGAAGTCGGCCTCGTGGTTCACCTGGACGCGGCCGCCGAACTCGGCGGCGCGGTCGGCCAGCGACTGGGGCACAAAGTCGGGCGGCAGGTCTTCACCGCGGCCGTGGTCGTTGCGAATGCGCAGCACCACGTCGGTCCGGGTCACGTCGAGCAGCACCGTCACGGCGGTGGCCGAGGTGTGGCGGCGCGCGTTGGTCAGCGCCTCGTTGACCATGTGCAACATCGCCTTGGCTGCCGCACCGCGCAGCTGGGGTGCGTCGGGCGCAAAGATGTTGACCTTCAGGCCGTAGAGCGACTGGAAGCGCTGCGCCTGGCGCTGCAGCGCGGCCAGCGGTGCGCCGTCGGCCTGGTTGGGGTCGCTGCCGCGGCGCAGGCCGCTGATCACGTCGCGCAGGGTGGCCAGCTCTTCGGTCGTCATCTTGACGAGTTGCTGGATGTTCGGGCTCACCGGGTTGGCCGGGCCGGCCTGGCGGGCCAGCGCTTCGAGCCCGTACTTGAGGCCGAGGTAGGGCTGCACGGCGCTGTCGTGCAGGTCGCGGCCGATGCGTTCGCGCTCGCGTGCTGCCGACTCGCGCTGCAACTGCTCCAGCAGGTCGCTGCGTTCGAGCAGCGGCATGATTTCGCGCATGACCTCGTTGACCCAGCGCAGGTCGGCCGGGGCGAACATGAGCTCCACGCGGCGCAGGCACAAGGTTCCCAGCGGTTGCCCGTAGTTCATCAACGGCAAGACCAGGGTCTGGGTGCCGATGGCCTCCATGCTGCGGCGCACGGCATCGGCCGGTGGCCTGGCCAGCGCGCCGCTGGCAGGGTAGACGACCGTGACCTGGGGCGGTGCCTTGCCGGGGGCGCAGCACAGGCAGCCCAGGTCGCGGGGCAGGGCAGCCAGCCGCTCGCTCCATTGCGCGGCCTCGGGGCCCGACAGTTCGACACCTTCCAGGCCCTCGCGCCACTGGAAGATGCGCGGCTCCGGGCCTTGCAGGCTGATCGTGGCGGCGCTCAGGCCGAAGTGCTGGGCAAGTTCTTCGAACAGCATGTTCACGTGGTGGCGCAAGCCCTGGCGCGGGTCGGAGCGCTCGTTCAGGCTGTCCAGCAGCTTCAGGCGCTGGCGCAGGTCACGGTTGGGGCGGGTCAGCAGGGCGGCGGCCGGCCCGAGTGCCAGCACCAGCACCGGCACGCTGACCGGCAGCGGCGGCAGCGAACCGATGCTCTGGTACGAACCGGTCAGTGCCAGCAATGTTGCGGCGCTGGCCACCGCCAGCGCGGTGGCCGGCACGGCGCCGGCCAGCACGGCCAGGGCCACCACCGGCAGCACGGCCGAGATGCCGAAGAACGGCAGGGACATGGCCACCAGCTGGCTCGTGAAGAGCAGCACGCCGGCGTCGAGCCAGAGCCAGGCCTTGGAGGAGGCACGCGGCCAGCCGTGCAGCGTCTTCCACAGCAGCACGCCGGCCCAGGCCATGTAGGGCAGCATCATGGCCATGTCGATGCCCCAATGCGAGCCTCGGTCGGCCAGCAGAAGAATGCCCATCAAGCTGGCCAGCAGGGCCCTGATGCCGGCGATGAAACGCAGGAAGGCCAGCTCCGAGGGCACCAGGCGTGACGGCCGGCCCAAGGCTTTCTGGGCCGGCGACGGGGGTGGGAGGGGGCCGGAGGTCTGGGTGTTCATGGGGGCTTGCGCGGGCGACGCGGCACACGGAGCGGGGTCGGTCGAGGTGCCGCGAGCATATTCGCCCAAGCCGGCAGCAGGGGGCTTGTGCTGCGGCACGGCGACATAATCCATCACAGCATGGCCACTTCCGCGTCGATCACCAGCGCTTTCAAGTACCCCTCGTACAAAGGCTTGTGGCAAGGCGGCAGCATCTACTTCATGGGCAACGCCATGCAGGCCATGGCGGCGGCGTGGCTGATGGTGGAGATCACCGGCTCGTCGTTCCTGGCCGCGCTGGTGCAGACGGCGGTGTTCCTGCCGATGTTCCTGCTGTCGCTGCCGGCCGGCGTGATGGCCGACACGACCGACCGGCGCCGCCTCATCGTCACCGCGCTGGTCGTGCAGGCGGGCACCGTGAGCCTGCTGGCCGGGTTGCTGCTGGCCGGGCTGGCGGGGCCCGGCACCTTGCTGTTCCTGACCTTCGTGGCCGGTTCTTGCACCGCGCTGCTCTCGCCGGCCTGGAATTCGGCCATCGCCGACACCATTCCGCGCGACGAATTGCCGCAGGCGATCACCGCGGTGGCGATCTCGTACAACGCCGCGCGTGCGCTCGGGCCGGCGCTGGCCGGCGTGGTGTTCGCGCAGGCCGGTAGCGGCTGGGTGTTCGTGATTGCAGTGCTCAGCACCTTGGCGATGATGCAGGCGGTGCGCCGCTGGCCGCCGCGCCCGCACCCGGCCTCGCGCCTGCCCGCCGAGCGGCTGTGGGGTGGCATGCTGAGCGGGCTGCGCTTTGCGCGCCATTCGCCAATGATCCTGGCGCAACTGGTTCGCACCATGGCCTACAGCGCGGCCGGCTCGGCGCTGTGGGCGTTGCTGCCGGTGATCGGCCAGCGCCAGCTCGGGCTGGGGGCGGCGGGATTTGGTCTGCTGATGGGTTGCCTGGGCACCGGCGCGGTGGCGGCGGGGCTGGTGATCAACAAGGCGCGCGTGCGCTTCGGGCTCGAGCCGATCGTCGCCGCCGGTTGTGTGGCGTTTGCGGCGGTGATGCTGGTGGCCGCGTTCTCCAAGATCCCGCTGCTGGTGTATGGCTCGCTGGTGCTGGGCGGCGCGCCGTGGATGGCGGTGAGGTCCACCTTCAACACCGCCCCGCAGCCCAGCGCGCCGCCCTGGGTGCGCTCGCGCGCCACCTCGATGCACACGCTCAGCGCGCTCGGTTCGTTCGCGATCGGCTCGGCGCTCTGGGGCGCGCTGTCAGACATCGTCGGGCTGCCGGCCACCTTGGCGGCTGCCGCGGTGGTGATGTCGGCCGGCTTGCTGCTGGCCCGCCCGTTCCCGCTGCGCATGGGCGAGATGCACGAGGTAACGCCGGCCGCACCGTGGGAAAAGCTCTTCGTCGTCGACGAGCCCGACCCCGAGGCGGGGCCCGTGGCGGTGGAGATCGGCTACCGCATTCGCGCCGACGAGTCGGCCGCCTTCCTCGACGCCGTGAGCCAGATGCGCGCGCCGCGGCGCCGCGACGGCGCCACCTTCTGGCGCGTCTACCGCGACCTCGGCGACGCATCACGCTACGTCGAGCGCTTCATCGTCACCTCCTGGGCCGACTACCTGCACCAGCGTGCGCGCACGACCCTGGCCGACCAGGAACTGGAGACGCAGGTGCGAACCTTCCTGCTGCCGGGCGAGGTGGTGACGACGCAGCACTACATCGCCGAGCGCTGAGCGCTGACCGCCGGGCGCCGGCCGACCCTAGACCGACACGAGGACACCCATGACCACGCTCTCCCAAGCCATCGCATTCGCCCAGGCGCACGAAGTGCCGTGGCCGCGCGACCCCCTGGCCGACCCGTCGTGCTGGGGCGTTCACCACGCCGACCCGCCACCGTACAACCGCCTGCGCGGGCCGGTGCATGCGCGCGGGCCGCTGTCGGGCGTGGTGCTGCAGCACGGCCTCGAGGTCGCCGCCTGGGGCGAGCCCGAGCGTGCCGACCTGACCTTCAGCGTGGCCAAGACCTTCCTCGCGCTGCTGGCCGGCGTGGCGCACGGCCGCGGCCTGCTGCCCGACGTGGACGAGCCGGTGATCGAACGGGTGCGCGGCATCGGTTTCGAGGTGCCGCACAACAAGCCCATCACCTGGGCGCAGTTGCTGGAGCAGACCAGCGAGTGGGAGGGCACATGCCTCGGCGTGCCTGATACCGTGGACCGCTATCGCCATGTCTCGCACGACCCGCGCCCTGCTTCCGGCCGCAAGGGCGATGCGCGGCCGCTGCAGGCGCCCGGCACGTACTGGGAATACAACGACGTGCGCATCAACCAGCTCTCGCTGGCCTTGCTGCACCTGTTCGGCGAACCGCTGCCCGAGGTGTTCCGCGATGCGCTGATGCGCCCACTCGGCGCGAGCGACGATTGGCGCTGGGCCGGCTACGACGATGCGTGGGTCGAACTGCCCGCGTCTGCCGGCCGCGCCGCGCGCCGCGTTCAATCGGTGCCCGGTGGCACGCATTGGGGCGGCGGCGTGTCGATCAGCGCACGCGACCAGGCGCGCATCGGCCAGTTGCTGCTGAACGGCGGCCGTCATGGCGACGCGCAACTGCTGCCGGCGGACTGGGTCGCGCGCATGCGCCAGCCCTGCACCCTCGCGCCGTTCTACGGCTGGCTGATGTGGCTGAACCGCGATGGCAAGACGTTTCCCGGCGCGTCGCCCGACAGCAGCTTCATGGTCGGCGCCGGTGGGCACTATGTGTGGATCGAGCCGAAGCACGATGCGGTGATCGTGGTGCGCTGGCTCGACCCGGAGTACGCGCCGGCGTTCACCCGGCAGGTGGCCGAGGCGTTGGCCGGCTGACCGACCGGCGCCCGGCCTGGCGGGTCGGTCAGCTCGCCGGCGCGCCCGGTTGTTTCAACGGGTGCGCTCCGGCAAACGCTGGCAGCTTCTCGCAGGCCGCGTGGATGCGCTGCGCCGTCGGCCAGGCGGACGCATCGACCTTGAAGAACATCATCGCCATCATGTGCGACGCGAGGCAGATGTCGGCCAGCGTCGGCGTGTTCCCGTGGCAGAACGTACCGGTGTGCGGCGAGTGCGCCAGGTCGGCCTCGATCGCGTCCAACCCGGTGGTCAACGCGCGCGCCAGCCAGCGTTGCAGCGCGGCATCGTCCAGCCCGGCGTCTTTTTGCAGGTGGTTGCGCACGCGTGGAACCAACAGCGGGTGCACGTCGGCCGCGTGGATTTGCGCCAGGCCGCGCACGCGCGCGCGGCCGGCCGGGTCGGCGGGCAGCAACGGCGGGTTGGGGTGGGTTTCGTCCAGGTACTCAAGGATGGCGAGCGACTGGAACAGCACCGCGCCATGCCCATCGTCCAGCGCCGGCAGCACACCTTGCGGGTTGATGGCCTTGAAGCGCGCGCCGTGGTGTTCGCCAGTGGCCAGGTCGATGGCAATCACGTCGTGAGGGATGGCCTTGAGCGCCAGCGCCACGCGGACGCGGTAGGTGGCGAGCGAGCGCCAGTTGCCGTAGAGGATCATGAGAGGGTGTTCCTGAGGTTGAAACGGGCGCCCGCGTCAAACGGGCGCCCGGTGGGATCGGCACACGCCGAGGTCCGGGAGGGTGCCGCGTCGTCGCGGCCAAGGCTCAGCGCTTCAGGCCACGATATACCGCCGTCTCGAAGTCGACGAATCCGGCGTACGACGCGACGTCCTGGAACGGCAGGATCTGCGAGCCCCAGAAGCCGCCGACGCCTCCCCTGCGGTCGATCCAGTAAAAGAGGTTGCCCAGGCCGGCCCACATCAGGGAACCCGCGGGCCGGCCGGTGGCAGTAGCCTCTTCGTTGCGCTGGAAGGTGTAGGCCCAGGTCTTGGGCACGCCGGGGTCGAACTCGCCGTCGTTGGACAGCGACGGGATCGAGGTCTTCCAGCCGCCGCTGCTCATGCCCGCAGGCAGACCGTTCCTGGACATCTGCTCCACCGTCTCGGGCTTCAGCACCCGCCCGTTCGGGCCAGCGCCGTCGTTCAGGATCATGCGGATGAACTTCATGTACTCGCCCACCGTGGCATACAGGCCGTGGCCGCCCATGTCCATCTCGGGCGGCTGCGGCAGCACCAGATCGGGCAGCGGTGTGAGCTTGCCGTCCTGTGCACGATCGTGCAGCACCGCGCGGCGTGCGCGCATGCTGTCGCTCATAGTGAAGGCAATGTCTTGCATGCCCAGCGGGCCGAAGATGCGCTCCTTCATCACCTCGCCGAGCCGCTTGCCGCGTTGCTGCTCGACGATGCGGCCAAGCCAGTCAATGTTGACGCCGTAGGTCCAGCGCTCGCCCGGGTCGTGCAGCAGCACGGTGCGGACCGACGCAAAACTGCTGGAGACGACGGTCGGGATGTTCTTTGCGGTGCGGAACTTCAGGTCGTCGTGGCTGAAGAACTCGTAACACAGGCCCGAGATATGCAGCATCAGGTCGTTGACGGTGATGTCGCGCTTCGGCGCACGTGTCTTGGGCTGGCCGGCGGCGTCGAAGCCGTCGAGCACCTGCAGCTCAGCGAGCTCGGGCGCGTACTTCTTCGCGGCGTCTTCGAGCCTGATCTTGCCCTCTTCGACCAATTGCATGATGCAGGTGCCGGTCAGCGCCTTCGTGGTGGAGAAGATGGCCATCACCGAGTCAGCGGTCATCAAGGTGTCCTTGCCCAGTTCGCGCTTGCCGGCGGCACCTTCGTAGATGTTGGCCTTGCGGTCGGTGGCCATGGCCACCACGCCGGGCGCACCGCCGGCCACGTTGACGGCGTGGTTCACGGCCGCATCGGCAAGTTTTCGGATTGTTTCACTCATGCCTATCTCCTCGGTGTCATCGTCGTGGTGGGTGGGGGGAAGGGGCGCGCCGGCCACTTGCCTCGCTGCGTGGTCAGCGCTGGTTCTGCTGATCACCGGCTGATCGTCGGCCTCGGCACGGACGCTCACAAGTGGCGGAAACGACATTTATGGTATGGTTTTCGCCATGAAAATTGCAGTGCTCGTGCTCGACCAGGTGTTCGACACCGGGCTGTCGACGTTGCTCGACACGTTGGCGTTGGCCAACGCCATCGCGGCGTCCGAGAACCTGCAGGTGCCGCGTTTCGACGTGAGCCTGGTCGCGGTGCGGCGCAAGGTCACGACAGGCCAGGGCATGGGGGTGCCGGTGGCGAGCGTACATGGCTGTGCCTTGCCCGACGTGGCCTTGCTGCCGGCGTTGAACAACAAGACGACCGACTCGGTGTGCGAATCGCTCCAGCGCCGCGACGTGGCCGATGCCGGCGACCAGCTCAAGGCCTGGTCGGCGCAGGGTGCGGTGCTGGGTGCGGCCTGCAACGCCACCTTCCTGCTGGCCGAAACGAAGTTGCTCGACGGGCAGGGCGCCACCACCACCTGGTGGCACGCGCCGCGCTTTCGAGAGCGCTATCCGTTGGTGGCACTCGATGCGTCGCGCATGCTGGTGCAGTCGGGCGGGTTCGTCACGGTGGGCGCGGCGCTTGCGCACCTGGACCTGGCGCTGTGGTGCGTGCGCCGCGTGAGCCCTACGCTGGCCACGCTGACGGCGCGCTACCTGGTGATGGACCCGCGGCCGTCACAGGCAGCCTTTGCGGTGACCGAGCACCTGGCGCACGACGACCCGCTGGTCGAACGCTTCGAGGTCTGGGCCCGCGCGCACCTGGCGATGGGCTTCTCGCTGACCGACGCAGCGCGCGCCGCCGGCAGCAGCGAACGCACGCTGGCGCGGCGCATCAACGCGGTGCTGGGCAAGTCACCGCTGTCGTACTTTCAGGACATCCGCGTCGAGCGCGCAGTGCACCTGCTGCAGACCAGCCATGCCAGCGTGGACCAGATTGCGGTGCAGGTGGGTTACGCCGACGGCGTGACGCTGCGCACCTTGATCCGCCGCCGTATCGGGCGCGGAGTGCGGGAATTGCGCGCGGGGCATTGAGCCTTTCGGGCCTTTTGATTGTGGGCCGCCGTCGCAGCCGCAGCCGTTGCATCGTCAGGCTGTCGGCGCAGCCCAGAAGCGGGTGTGCAACGCGGCGATCTCTTCTTCTGCCTCGGCCACCGGCCCCCACACCCGCATCGCCTTCTGGCCATGTTTGAAGACCTCGCGGCAGGGCAGGTCCATCGTCGGGTTCTCTGCGTGGCTGCCGGTCAGCGCGAGCAGGCGCTTTTCTTCCATGCCGTAGACCAGCCCGCCGATGTGGGCCCAGTACTGCGTGCCGGCGCACATGCAGCAGGGCTCGACGGTGGTGACGAGCGTGCAGCCCCACAGGTACTCGGCTGAATGCTGCGCGGCGGCGTTGCGGGCGAGCACGGCTTCGGCGTGGTTCACGCTGTCGACGTTGCCTTGTTCGGCGATCACCGTCTCGTGGTCGGGCGCCAGCAGCACGGCGCCGAACGGGTGGTGACCCTGGGCCAGCGAACGCTGCGCCACTTCGTTGGCGCGGCGCAAGGCGCGCAGCATCTGGGCGGGTGTCGGCGCGGGTGCCGATGCCGGTGTCTGATCAGCCATTTTGCGAACCCCTGTGCGCCCAGCCGGTGGTGCGCTTCTCGATGATGGAGAACAGCTCGTACATGACCATCGCCATGATGCCCACCACCACCAGCCCGGCAAAGGCCAGACCCATCTGCATGGAGCTGCCGGCGCTGATGAGCAGGTAGCCGATGCCTTCGTTCGCGGCCGTCATCTCCGACACCGTGGTGCCGACGAAGGCGAGCGTGATCGCCACTTTCAGCGACGCGTAGAAGTACGGCATCGAGCGCGGCAGGCCGACCTTCATCAGCACGTCCCAGCGCTTGGCGCCGAGCACGCGCAGCACGTCTTCGAGTTCGGGTTCCAGCGTGGCCAGGCCGGTGGCGATGTTGACCATGATCGGGAAGAAGGAGATCAGGAACGCGGTCAATATGGCCGGCCCGGCACCGATGCCGAACCACACCACCAGGATCGGCACGAAGGCCGCCTTCGGCAAGGCGTTGAAGCCGGTCATCAGCGGGTACATCGCGTCGTAGGCCAGCCGCGAGCTGCCCATCAGGAAGCCCAGCAGCACGCCCACGACGATGGCAATGCCGAAGCCCACCATCGTGACCCAGAAGGTGCGCCACGCATGGCCCAGGATCGTGCCGGCGTGCTCCCAGGCCTGTTGCACGATGCGCAGCGGGCTCGGGAAGATGAACTCGCTGACGTTGAAGACGGTGCAGATGAACTGCCACAGCGCCAGGATGGCGATCAGCAACAGCAGCGGCGCCCAGCGCCTGAGCGACTTGTTCATGCGTTTGCTCCCGCTGCCGCCGCGACCGGCGCGCCACTGACGCCACCCCCTCGAATGGCCCCGATGTGCCCGCGCAGTTCATGCACGATCTCGGTGAACGCCGGCGTGTAGGTCACCTCCAGGTCGCGCGGGCGCGGCAGGTCGATGTGGCGCTTGACGACGATGCGGCCCGGGCTCTTGCTCATCACGTACACCGTGTCGGCCAGGAACACGCTTTCGCGCAGGTCGTGCGTGACGAGGATGACGTTGAACTTCTGCGCCGCCTGCAGGTCGCGCATCGCGCACCACAGCTCCTCGCGCGTGAAGGCGTCGAGTGCGCCGAAAGGCTCGTCCAGCAACAGCATCTTGGGTTCGTGGATCAGCGCGCGGCAGATGCTGGCGCGCTGCTGCATGCCGCCCGAGAGTTGCCACGGGAACTTGTCTTCGTAGCCGCCCAGGCCCACGCTTTGCAGCAGCTTGCGCGCCTTCTCGGCGTACTCGGCACGCTTGGCTCGGAAGTTGGAACGGAACGGCTCGACGATCTCGAGCGGCAGCAGCACGTTGTCCAGCGTGGTGCGCCAGGGCAGCAGGTTGGGCGCCTGGAATGACATGCCGCTGATCTTCAGCGGCCCGGTCACCGGCGCGCCGTCGATGCGGATGCTGCCCTTGCTGGGCATCTTCAGCCCGGTGGTGAGCTTCATGAAGGTGCTCTTGCCGCAGCCCGACGGGCCGACGATGGCGATGAACTCGCCCTGGTTCATCTGCAGCGAGATGTCTTCCACCGCGAACTGCCCATTGGCGAGCAACTCCTCGTTGTAGGCAAGCCAGACGTGGTTGAAATCGACGAAGGGGGTCATGGGCATGGGCGCATTCAGGGTGAGGGTGGGGCCACTCAGCCCCGTGGATCCAGGAGTTCGATCAGCAATTTCAGGGCCTGCCGGTAGTCGGCCGGCGCGTCCGAATGCAAGCGGCTGTGCGTCCCGCCCGGGAACTCGACCCAGCGCGTGCCGGCCGGTGCGGCGTCGCGCAGTTGGCGGCCCAGCGCCACCGGCACGGTGCGGTCGGCGTCGCCGTGCAACATGAGCACCGGGGCATTCACCTTGCCGATCTTGGCCACCGAATCGAAATTCTGCGACGAGAAGCGCGCCAGCAACCCGAGCAGCCAGTTCGTTGCGTCGGCCACGGCCACGCCGTTGGTGAAGGTCGACTCCAGGATCAGCGCGCCGTAGTCACTGCGGTGGCGCAGCCGGCTCGCCAGCTCCACCGCCACGCCGCCGCCCATCGAGTGGCCGTAGATCACGCGCCGGCGCGGGTCGGGCTCGCGCCGCACCAGCTCAGCCCAGGCGGTGAGGGCGTCGGCGTAGATCGTCGCCTCGCTCGGGATCAAGGGCGTGCTGTCACCCCAGCCGCGGTAGTCCACCGCCAGCACCGCAAAGCCGGCGTCGCGCAGCGCGTCGATCTTGGGCAGGTTGGCGTACAGGTTGCGAAAGGTGCCGTGCAGGTAGAGCAGCGTCGGGGCGCGCGGGTCGGCGTGCGGCAGCCACCACATCTGCAGCGAGTCGCGCGTGCCGGGCTCGGCACCGGGCGCACCAGGCACGGCAGTGGCAAAAGACAGGTCACCCGGCCGCAGCCCGGCAAAACCGGCCGGCGCGCCGCCCGGCGTGGGCCGCAGCACGAGCTGGCGCTGCTTGGCATCGAACCAGGCGCACCCTCCGAGGGCGCCCAGCATGCCCAGCAGCAGGCACAACGACGCACCAAGACGCAACAGCCGCCAGGGAGGGCCCTGGAAATTGAAGACAATCCACCGCATGAAA
Source organism: Methylibium sp. (assembly GCA_031414975.1). GTDB lineage: Bacteria > Pseudomonadota > Gammaproteobacteria > Burkholderiales > Burkholderiaceae_C > LGRD01. Next base: position 11,015 of record JANOQS010000063.1, read on the forward strand.
ATTTGCCTGCTCGCCGCCTCGTTCATCGCCGCATTTTGTGCCACGCCTGCCCAGGCGCAAATGGAGACCGTGCGCAAGCTGCTGTTCCTGGAAGGCACCGAAAGCCCGGCGCAGAGCACCCGTGTCATGGCCTCACCCTACACGCTGCACTGGTCACCCAGCGAGAACCACCGGCCTACCTGGATGTTCGGTGCCGAGAAACAGTACACCGGTGGGCTGGTGCTGGGCGCGGCCTACTTCTCGAACTCGTTCGGCCAGGACAGCGCCACCGTCTACCGCGGCCGCCGGCTCACCGACTGGAGCTCGTACGAAAAGCTCTATGCCCAGTGGACGGCCGGCCTGATGTACGGCTACAAGCCGCCGTACAACGACGAGGTGCCACTCAACTTCCGCGGTGTGTCGCCCGTGATCGTGCTGTCGCTGGGCTGGCAGTTCACGCCGAAGTACGCGCTGCAGCTGAACGCGCTGGGCACGGCCGCCGTGATGTTCCAGTTCTCGATGGAGATGAACTGAGCGGCAGGCCCGCCGGCGGCGGCTACTTCTTCGCCACCGCAAAGATGTTGCGTTCGGCCACGCTGGGCAGGAAGCTGCCGTTCCAGATCACGTCGGGGTTGATGCGCTCCTTGGTGCCGTAGGCGTCGGCCACCTGGCTGGCCATCAGGCTCAGGCGCGGGCCCATCACGCTGCCGAAGCCTTCGGCCTTCGCGTCCGGCGTCAGCACGGTGGCGTCGAGCGCCAGCTTCAGGCGGCGCAGCTCCAGTTCTTCGTTGACGATGCCGTCACGCGCCTTCACCGTGGCCACGGCCGCCGCGGGATCGGCGATCACGTCTTTCACGCCCTTGCTGAAGGCGCGCAGGAAGGCTTTCACGGCCTCCGGGTTCTTCTTCAGGAACTCTTCGCCGGCGATCACCACGTTGCCGTACAGCTTGACGCCGTAGTTCGGGTAGGCCATCACCACCACGTCTTCGGCCTTCACGCCACGCGCTTCCAGGTTGAGCAGCGAGGTGAACGAGAAGCCGGTGATCGCGTCGACGTCACCGCGCACCAGCATGGTCTCGCGCAGCGGCGGGTCCATCGAGGTCCAGGCCGGCGCGCCCAGGCCGTTGGCCTTGGCGAAGATCGGGTAGGCCTTGCGCCCGGCGTCGAACACCGGCGCGCCGAGGCGTCTGCCGGCCAGGTCGGCGGGCGTCTTGATGCCGCTCTTCTTCAGCGCCATCACCGCCGCCGGCGTGTTGTTGTAAACCATCATCACCGCCACCGGCTTGTTCGGCGCGGTCGGGTTGTTGGCGTGGAATTCCATCAGCGCCGCCAGGTCGGCAAAGCCCATGTCGTAGGCGCCCGAGGCCACCCGCGTGACCGTGCCGCCGGAGCCGTTGCCCGCATCGACGGTGACGTTGAGCTTCTCGGCCTTGAAGTAGCCCTTGCTCACCGGCACCAGGAACAGCGCCGCCGGGCCTTCGAAGCGCCAGTCGAGCTGGAACTTGATGGCGGTTTCCTGGGCCTGGGCGGCCGATGTGGCGGCCAGGCCAAGCGCCAGTGCAGAAAGGGCCAGCGCAGAAAGGGCCAGCGAGCGGCGGGTGAGGGAAGGCAAGGTCATTCGGTGCTCCGGTGCGGGGGAAAGGGGTTGTCGGGTACGAGCAAATTCTGTGCGCGGCGCATGCACCAAAGGAATCGGGTCAAGCGCTAAGGTGGTGCATCGAGGTCGCACTGGGTAACTCGGCACGGGCTCTCGCTGCTACCATTTCGCCCATGGACGCCCATCTGGACCACTTGATCGACGAAGCGCTTGCGCTCGCTCCCGACGAACGTTCGGCAGTCGTGCTGGCGCTCCTTGACAGCCTGGACAGCCAAGACGAAGCCTCGGTCGCTCGGGCATGGGCCGACGAGATTCGGCAGCGCAAGGCGGACCTGCGCTCAGGCGCAACGATGGCCGTGCCCTGGAGCGAGGCCCGCGCGCGGCTGAGCGCGTTGTGAGTCGATACGTCGTCGAGATCGCGCCGCTGGCGGAGCGCGATCTTCGCGACGCATTCCTCTGGTACCGCGAACGCAGCGCGATCGCGGCCGGTGCCTTCCGCGCCGAAACATTTGAAGCGATCGACCGCATAGCCGCGGGTCCGTTGGGCAAGGCCGCGGATGAAGAAGGAAATCGCAAGCGTGTGCTGCATCGCTTCCCCTACTCGGTCGTCTACGAAGTGCGAGGGCATGCCGTGACCATCCTGGCCGTGACCCACCACAGGCGCAAGCCTGGTTACTGGCGTGCGGGCAGCGGTTGACGGGCCCTCACGCCAAAAGATCGAACAGCGTTCGCGCCACCACCTTCGTCGCCTTGCGCAGGTCCTCGATGTTGATGTGCTCATCCGCCCGCTTCGCATTGCTTTCCAGCACCGTGCGCGGCCCGCAGCCGTAGAGCACGGCCGGGATGCCGCGCTCGCAGTACAGCCGTGCGTCGGTGTACAGAGGCGTGCCGGAGGCCGGGATGGGCTCGCCGAACACGGTGCTGGCGTGCGCGCACAGCGCATCGACCAGCGGCTTGTTGCCGTCCAGCGGCTTCAGCGGGTGCGCCAGCAGCATGCGCTTGACGTCGATGGTGATGCCCTTGGAGCCGGCCACCGTGTCGGCCATCAGCTTGCGCAACCCGGCTTCCACTTCGGTCGGGTTCTCTTCGGGGATCATGCGTCGGTCGAGCTTGAGCACCACCTTGCCGGGCACGACGTTGGTGTTGGTGCCGCCCTGGATCAGGCCCACGTTCAAGTAAGGGTGGGTGATGCCCTTGACCTTGCTGGTGATCTGCTTGTAGAGCGTGTTCTGCTGGTACAGCGCGTTCAAGATCAAGCTGGCGGCCTGCAGCGCATCGACGGCTGTCTCGGGCACTGCGGCGTGACCCATCTTGCCGTGCACCGTCACTTCGAGCTGCAGGCAGCCGTTGTGGCCGGTCACCACCTGGTAGCTGAAGCCGGCGGCAATCAGCAGGTCAGGCTTGGTCAGGCCCTTGCACAGCAGCCAGTCGGGGCCGAGTTCGCCGCCGAACTCTTCGTCGTAGGTGAAGTGCAGTTCGACGCCGCCCTTCAGCGGCGCCTTCAGAGATTCGATCGCCCGGGTGGCGAAGGTGAAGGTCGCGAAGTCGCACTTGCTCACCGCCGACGCGCGGCCGTAGAGCTTGCCGTTCACGATCTCGCCACCGTACGGGTCGTGCGTCCAGCCTTCGCCGGGCGGTACCACGTCGCCGTGGGCGTTCAGCGCGATGGTCTTGCCGGCGCCATACTTTCTTCGCACGATCAGATTGGTGATCGATTCGAGCCCGTGGCTTTTCACCTCGGCTTCGGGCACCGGGTGCTTCTCGGCCTCGAAGCCGAAGGCCTTCAGCAACTCGGCGGCGCGCTCGGCGTGCGGCGCGTTGTTGCCGGGCGGCGTGTCGGTGGGCACCTGCACCAGCGCTTGCAGGAAGCGCAGTTCTTCGTCGAAGTGCGCGTCGACCCAGGCGTCGAGTTGTTCGTAAGTCGTGCTCATGTCATCTCTTCGGCAAGGTGGTTCAGGAGGTGCTGGAAGGCCATCACGCAGAGTTGCGTGTCGTCGGCGCTGATGCTCTCCAGCGGGTTGTGGCTGATGCCCGAGTTGCCGCCGCGCATGAACAGCATGGCTTGCGGCATGACCTCGTGCAGCTTCATCGCGTCGTGGCCGGCGCCGCTGGGCATGCGGTAGACCGGCAGGCCGAGTGATTCGACGGCCGCTTCCCAGCGCGCCTGCCACTCGGGGGCGCTGGGGGCGGCGGCGGCGCGCATCGTCTCCTCCAGCTTGTGGTGCAGGCCGCGCCGCTCGGTGATGCGCTTCAGCTCGGCCAACGTGTCGGCCACGCAGGCGTCGCGCACCTCGTTGGTGGTGGCGCGGATGTCGAGCGTGAATACGCAGCGGCCCGGCACCACATTGGTCGAGCCGTTGGGCACTTGCAGGATGCCGACCGTGCCGACCAGGTTGGGCACCGCGGCGGCGCGCTTTTCGAGGTACAGCACGAGTTCGGCCACCGCGGCGGCGGCGTCGCGGCGCCGGTCCATCGGCGTGGTGCCGGCGTGGCTGGCCATGCCGATCACTTCAGCCGCATAACGCACGCTGCCGTTGATGGAGGTCACCACGCCGAGCGGCAGGTCCATCTCGTTGAGCACCGGGCCTTGTTCGATGTGGACTTCAACGAAGCCCAGGTAGTCGGCCGGGTTGCGCGTGCACTTTCCGATGGCCTCCAGGGTGGCCGGCCGGCCGGCGGCACGCATCGCGTCGCGCATGCTCACGCCGTCGGCGTCGCGCTGGGCCAGCCAGGCCGGGTCGAAGTGGCCGGTCAACGCGCCCGAGCCGAGGAAGGTGGCCTTGTAGCGCTGGCCTTCTTCTTCAGCGAAGCCGATCACTTCGAAGCCGAACGGCAGCCGCTTGCCGGCGCGGTGCAGTTCGCGCACGCAGACCATCGGCACGAAGATGCCCAGGCGCCCGTCGTACTTGCCGCCGTTGCGCACGGTGTCGTAGTGCGAGCCGGTGAGCAACCGTTTCTGCGTCGGGTCACTGCCGTGATAGATGCCGACGACATTGCCGACCGCGTCGATGTTCACTTCGTCGAAACCGCATTCCTTCATCCACCGCACCAGTTGCACCTGGCAGTTCTGGTGCGCCTGCGTGAGGTAGGTGACGGTCAGTTGCCCGAGCTCGGCATACCCGGGGTCGGTGTGCGTTGCCAGCAGTTCGGCGCAGTCCCACACCTGGTTGCCCAAGGTGGGTTCGACGCCGAACTTGTCGTTCAGCCGGATCTCGACGACGCGGTGGATGTTGCGCAGTGCTTCGGCGAGTTCGAAGTCGGGGTGGCCCTCGAGCCGGCGTTCGAAGGTGGCGATGATCTCGGCGCGCGTGAGCCCGGTGCCGCGCGGCCCGCGCACCGCCAGCATGAAGGGCCAGCCGAACTTGGCGTTGTAGGCCTTGTTCAGCGCCTGGATCTTCTCGAGTTCGGCGGGCGAACAATTCGTCAGGCCCGACTTCGTCTGCTCGTTGTTCGACTCGGTGGTCAGCGAGCCCGCCACCATCGCCTTGCCGGCCAGCTCGGGGTGGCCGCGCAGCAGCACGAGCTGTTTGTCGCGGCCGGCCTGGCGCACCACCTCGACCATCGCCAGCTTCAGTTCCGCGAGGCTGCGGAACGGGCGCTTGAACAACGCCGCCTCGGCGATCCATGGCGAGTGTTCGTAGAGGCCGTCGAGCCAGGCCAGCGCCTGTTCGGGCGACGCGCTGTTGAGTTGTTCGATCGTCAAAGCCATCACGCCGCTCCTGGTTCGGTGGTGCCCGACGCCGCCGCCGGTGCCGGTGCCGGTGCCGGTGCAGGGAAATGCTGCTGCCAATGCCGCGCAATGTCGATGCGCCGCGTGACCCACACACGATCGTGCTGCTGCACGTAGTCGAGGAACTTCTGCAGCGCGCGAAAGCGCCCGGGCCGCCCGATCAGCCGGCAGTGCAGGCCGATGTTGAGCATCTTCGGGGCCTCATCGCCTTCTTCGTAGAGCACGTCGAACGCGTCTTTCAGGTAGCTGAAGAAGTGGTCGGCGGTGTTGAAGCCCTGGGCCGACGAGAAGCGCATGTCGTTGGTGTCCAGCGTGTACGGCACGATCAGGCGCTGCATCGTGCTGCCGTCGCTCTTTTCGACCGGCATCCAGAACGGCAGGTCATCGCCGTAGTAGTCGCTGTCGTATTCGTAGCCGCCGTAGTCGGCCACCAGGCGTTTGGTGTTGGGGCTGTCGCGGCCGGTGTACCAGCCCAGCGGCCACTGGTTCTGGGTGAGCTTCTGGATGATCTCGGTGCCGATGGCCAAATGCTGGCGCTCGCGCTTTTCGTTCATGTGCTGGTAGTGGATCCAGCGCCAGCCGTGGCAGGCGATCTCGTGGCCCAGTTCGACGAAGGCCTGCGTCAACTCGGGGTGGCGCTCCAGCGCCATGGCCACGCCGAAGACCGTGAGCGGGAGCTGGCGCTTCTCGAACTCCTTCAGGATGCGCCACGCGCCGACCCGGCCGCCGTATTCGTACATCGACTCCATGCTGAGGTGGCGCGCCTCGAAGGCCTGCGCGACGATCAGCTCGGACAGAAACGTCTCCGACGCCGGGTCGCCGTGCAGCACGCAGTTCTCGCCGCCCTCTTCGTAGTTCAGCACGAACTGCAGCGCAATGCGCGCCCGGCCGGGCCAGTTCGCATGCGGCGGGTTGCGGCCGTAGCCGATCAGGTCGCGGGGATAGTCTTTCGTCATCATCGGGTGGCCTCGCCAGGGTTTTCAGCGGTTCAGCGCAGGGGGTTCAGGATAGATCGGGCCGCAGCGCGGCGTGAAGGTCGGGAATGCGCGGATCCAGCCGCAGGTTGCGTTCGACGTGGTGCAGGTGGTCCTGCATCAGCTTGACCGCGGCCTTGGCGTCGCGCGCCTGGAGCGCATCGACGATGGCCACGTGTTCTTCATAAGAGTGTTCGGCCGAATGGGCCGACTGGTACATCAGCGCAATCAGCGAACAGCGCGAGACCAGGTCTTGCAATATCTCCGCCAGCGCTTGGTTGCCCAGCATCTGCGCCAGCAGCACGTGAAAGTCGGCCAGCAGCCGGGTGCGGCCCGAGATGTCGGTGCGCTGCACGGCGGCCTTTTCAGACTGCAGATGGGTGCGCAGTTCGGCGATGTGCCTGGCAGTCAATTCGGTCGCGGCGCGGCGGATCATCGCCACTTCCAGCATGTTGCGCACCTCGAAGACCTGGCGCGCCTCTTCGACGCTGGGCTGCGCGACGAACGCGCCGCGCGCCGGCTCCAGTGTCACCAGGTGGTCGCGGCTCAGCTGGTTGAGCGCCTGGCGCACGAGGGTGCGCGAGACGCTGAAGATGTCGGCGATCTGCTGCTCGGCGAGTTTGGTGCCGGGCATCAGCCGCCGTTCGACGATGGCCGTGGTGATGGACGCGACGATGCGCTCGGTGGTGCCGGTGGGGGCGGCGGCAGGGGCGGTCTGCGGCGCCGCTTCGGCCACCGCCGGGTCCGCGCGCACCGAGCCGCCGCGCCTGGCCGGCGCGCGCCGACGCGCCGCTGCGTTGGCATCGGCGGCGCGAATGACCATG
>JANOQS010000064.1:0-8075 GCA_031414975.1 Methylibium sp.
CAGATCCGCGCCATCGTCACCAGCAACATCGCCGCGCTGACGACCGACGAGATCGTGGCCCTGAGCACCGCCCAGGCCGCCGCGCTGACCACCGCGCAACTGGTCAGGTTGGAGACCGCCGACCTGGCCGCGCTCGAGACCGCCGACCTGGTGGCGCTCGGCACCGCCGGCCTGCGCGCCTTCACGACGGCGCAGATCGATGCGCTGACCACCGAGCAGTTCGCCAGCCTGACGACCGCCCAGGTCGCCGCGCTGTCGACCGCCCAGGTGGCCGCCATCGCCACCGATGACCTGCAAGCGCTCACCACGGCACACATCGCCGCCTTCACCACGGCGGAAATCGCCGCGCTGACGACCGCCCAGTTCGCGGCGCTGGAAACGGCCGACATCGTCGCCATGACCACCGCGCAGTTCCGCGCCTTGACCACCGCGCAGATCGTGGCGCTGACGACCGACCAGGCCGTCGCGCTCGAAACCGCCGACATCGCTGCGTTGACGACGGCCCACATGGCGGCGTTCGAATCGGCCGACGTGGGCGTGCTGTCGGGCTCGCAGCTCGACGCCTTCCTGGCCGCCTCGCCGATCGTGCTCGACCTCGACGGCAACGGGGTTCGCACCGTCGCCGCGGCGGACGGCGTGGTGTTCGACCTGAACGCCACCGGCAACGCCACCCGGGTCGGCTGGGCTTCGGCCACCGACGGCCTGCTGGTGATGGACCACAACCGCGACGGCGTGATCAACGACGGCCGCGAGCTGTTCGGCGTGGCCACGCAACTGGCCGACGGCACCCGCGCCGGCAACGGTTACGCGGCGATGGCGATCCAGGACACCAACCACGACGGCAAGCTCAGCGCCAGCGACGCGCACTTCAAGGACCTGCAGTTGTGGGTCGACGCCAACAAGGACGGCAAGACCGACGGCGGCGAACTGCATGGCCTGGCCGAGTTCGGCATCACCGAGCTCGACCTGAATGCCAAGGCCGGCAGCGAAGTCGACAACGGCAACCTGCTCGGTCTGGTGTCCAGCTACACCACCAGCGACGGCGCGCAGCATGCGATGGCCGACGTGTGGTTCGCCAAGGACCAGCCCGCAGCAGGCCACGCCACGACGCAGCCACCGGCCCTGGCCGACCTGCTGGCCGCGCCTGCGGCCGACGTGCTGCCGGCCTCGGTGAGCACGGGCGCGGCTCCGGCCGTGCATCACACCACGCCGGTTGCCCCGCCGCAGTCGCACGCCGCGCTGATCAAGGACGACGATCAGCAGCGCAACACGCCGCTGATCTGACCGCTGATCTGACGCTACGCAGCGCAACCCGGAAAGCCCCGCACCCGCGGGGCTTTTCTTCTTGCGGCCGGATAAAGAGCCTGAAAACGGGTCGTTTTGCCCGACCGCGCACCCGCGCGCCCGTGTCTACTGGCCGCCATGATGAATCTGCTGATCGAAGGCTGGCGTGGCGTGAACCACTCGTTCGCGCTGGTGAACCAGTGCCAGATCCTGGAGTTGCTGAAGCTGCAGGGCGTCAACGTGTTCCACCGCGACCTGCCGTTCGCGATGGCGCACTGGAATGCCAAGGCGCTGGACGCCGGCTTTTCGGCGCAAGACAGCCAGCGCATCGCCGCGCTCGACGAGCCGGGCGAGCGCGCGGTCGACTGCGTCTACCGCATCACCTCGCCGTTCCGCGCGGATGGGGCCCACGCCGCCGACGAGCGGCCGACCACCACCTTCATGGTCACCGAGATGGGTTTGTCGGCACGAAGTTTCGAGCCGGGCGCTGACCTGGCCTTCTTCACGCGCGCCGGCAACTCGATCGTCACGCCGACCCGCTGGTCACGCGACCGGCTGGTCGAACACGGGCTGGACGGGGAGCGCATTCGCGTCATTCCGCATGGCGTGCGCAGCGACACGTTCTATCCATTGACAGCCACGGAACGCGCCACCAACCGCGCCAATCTGGGGATCGCCGCCGATGAGGTGGTGTTCCTGAACCTCGGTGCAGCGCTGTGGAACAAGGGCGTCGATGCGCTGCTGCTGGCGTTCGCCCGGCTGCGCCAGCGGCATGGCCACCTGAAGCTGATCCTGAAGGACCAGCGCGGGCTCTATGGCGTGTCGGTGGAACAGACGATTGCACAACTGGCGGCCCAGCACCGGATGCTGTTTTCGGTCGAGACCCTGGCTGCCATCCAGGTGGTGCCGGGCAACCTGAGCCAGGCCCAGTTGCGGCTGATGTACGGCGTGGCCGACGCGTATGTCTCGCCGTACCGCGCCGAAGGATTCAACTTGCCGGTGCTGGAGGCGATTGCCTGCGGCACCCAGGCGGTCGTGACCGATGGCGGCGCGACCGACGACTTCTGCGAGTCCGATGTGGCGCTGCGCGTGGCCAGCACACCGGGCACGCACGATCGAGGCAACCCGAGCGAAGTGGCGCGGTACAGAGAGCCCGACCCCGAAGCGCTGGTCGAGGCGATGGAAGCGTTCTGCCACGGGCCGGCCATTTCGCCCGCCGCGTTCGCGCGTGGTCGTGAGCGCCTTGTGCAGCGGCTGACCTGGGAGTCGGTCACGCGTTCCCTGTTCACCGTGCTGGAAGAAAGCACCCGGCAAGAACTCGCCTGCGCCGCCTGACGCTGGCAGGGGTGAACGCGCGCGGTCAGCGCGTCGCCGGCCCGGCCAGCAAGCTGCGCAGCGATTGCCCGGTGGCGCTCAACTGCGACGCCAGCCGCAGCCCGGCTTCACTGCCGAGCCACTTTTCCAGCGCCCCGTCCACCGCACTGAGCTGCGCCACGCCATAGCGCGAGAAGTAGTTGCCCAGCAGCGCCGCGAGGTTGATGCTGCGCACCGATTCCGGGAACGCCGCAAACGCCAGGTCGTTGATGTGGGCTGCCCATTCGAGCTGGCGCTCGAAGTTGGCGATGATGTTCTCGGCCCGCAGGTCGTCGGAGACGTGCTTCCTGAAGTAGGTGGCATGCACGCCGGCGCCTTCGGTGCGGCGCGTGTGGATGACGGCGCGCGGCTCGACCACGATGTCGCCCATCAACGCCGCTTCGGCCAGCCACAGGTGGTCGGCACCGACGCATTCGTGCCGCCATGCCACGCCTTGCCGGACCCTGCGCGCCGTCAGTCCGAAGGCCGCGATGTTGTAGAACAGGGACATCAGCACCACCAGCGGCCGGAACGGCATCAACCCGCCCTTGAGCTGCGCGATCGACGGCCATTCGCGCAGTGGCTTGCCTTCGAGGTCGATCTCGAAGCCGCTGCCCACCACCACGGCCGCCTGCGGATTCGCCTCGAAGCTCGTGTGCAGGTGCGCGAGGTAGTCGCGGTCCAGCACATCGTGGCCGCCCAGGAACAGGGTGGCAGGGTGTTCGAGCTGGTTGACCCGGCGCGTCATGTAGCGCGCGTGTTCGAGCGACTTGCAGAACTGGTCGGGCTGCCACCGGACGACGCGGCTGTCGCGCGTCTGGTAGCGGGCGATGATGTCCGGTGTGTCGTCCTTCGAGTGGTTGTCCGAGACGATCAGGTCGAAGTCTTCGAACGACTGGTTCAGCACCGACTCGATCGTCTCGGCCAGGAACTGCCCTTCGTTGTAGACCTGGATGCAGATCGCGACGCGCTTGCTCATGCGCTGGCCCGTCACTTCACCCGCTTCAAGTACCCCTGCGGCGCCACGCTGATGAGCAGCTTGTGGTCCATCGCATGGTCGATCTCGAACTGCGGATGGTCCTTCAGGTAGGCCCACACGGCCGTTTTCGGGTTGTTGCCCGGGCCCCAGGGGCGCGCGCCACTCAGCGCGGCCGGCAGGTCTTCGACCACGCTGTCGAACACCACGCAGTAGCTGCCCACCGTGGTCAGCGGCGCATAGGCCTGCAACTCGGCCAGCACATGGTCGTGGGTGTGGTTGCTGTCCAGGCACACCAGCACGCGTTGTTTGCCGGCGGCCTTGGCGCGCACCTGCGCCACGATCTCGGGTGCCACGCTCGAGCCTTCGATCATCGAGATGCGGCGGAACATCGGGTGCTCTTCGATCGCCTTGCGGTTGTGCGGCCGGATGTCGATGTCCAGCCCCAGCACCTCGGCATCCTTCGGGCCGCCGCAGGCCGCGTTGAGCTCCAGCATCGCGGCCGAGAAGATCAGCGAGCCGCCATGTGCAATGCCGGTCTCGATGATCAGGTCGGGCTGCACGCGCCAGATGATCTCCTGCATGGCCACCATGTCTTGCGGGTACTGGATGACGGGTCTGCCCATCCACGAGAAGTTGTACGAGTACTGCGCCGCGATCGAGGTGGCGATGAAATTGTGCGCAGCCTGTTTGAGCGGCGCGTTGGCCCCATTGGCATCCACGCGGTCGGTCACTTCCTTGTCAAAGTTCTGCATGTTCCACCAGTCGGTAGTTGAAACGGTTCGAGGTCATGGCCTGGATCTCGGCCAGGTAGTTGCTGTTCATCACGAAGATGTCGGCCCCGTCGGGCAGGCGCGGCAGCGCGTCGTGCGGCGCGCTGACCTTGATGCCGGTGGCCGCCAGGTAGCGGCCCTGCTTGCCGGGGTTGATGTCGATCACGGTGTCGATCGCGGGCTTGCTCACTTCTCCGGCGCGGTTCATGAAGAGGCTGAAGATCACACCCTTGGACGCGCCGCCCCACACCGCAGAGGCCGCTTGCCCGGCCTTGCGGCGCTCCTCCAGCCGGGCGCGGCTGGCTTCGATCGCCCCCATGAACGCAGCCGGCAACTCGAATTCGTCACTCGGCCCGCAGCGCGGCGGGCGCAGCGAGGCCAGGTCGGCCACCACGTACAAATACTGGCCCGAGAACACCCGCCCGGACTCGAGAACGTTGGAGAACAGGCGCGCAAAGTCAGCCAGCCGGAAGTAGTTGACGTGTTCGTAGAACAGGTCGAACCAGGCGCCGTGCGTTGCAATCCAGTCCAGGCACGGCACCTCGATGTAGATCAGCCCACTGGTGTGGTTCACGCGGTTCGACTCGCGCAGCCCACACAGGAATTCGTACGGGTCGGGCACGTGCTCTAGCACGTGGCGCAGGATCAGCCCGTCGGCCTGCAGGCCGGTGCCGGGAGTGAAGTACTCCTTGATGACGCGCGGGTTGTGGCCCTCGTAGGTCGGGTCCAGGCCTGTGATGGCGAAGCCGGCAGCGGCCAGTTGCTCCAGGAACAGGCCTTTGCCGCAGCCGACCTCGATCAGGCTGCGCCCGGCCAGGTGGCGTTCGACGATCGCCTGCACGTCGAGCAGGTGGCGCTGGAACGCGGCGCTGTGGCCCTGCTCGTTCTGGTAGTCGTGGTCGTACTGCATCAGCTCGGGCCGGAACGCCTGGTTGAACACCAGCCCGGTCTGCAGCGACTGCACCAGCACCACGTCGCCCTTGGTGCATTCGCGCGCGGCCTGGGCCGAGTCGAACATGCGGTTCTGGAACACCGGCAGCTGTTCGGCGCGGTAGATGGGCTTGACGTTGAGCATGCGGATGAGGTGGTTTTTCAGCCGGGGTTCGTGCCGGGGTTCATGCCGAATTTCAGGCAGCGCAACAGCTTTTGATTGTCGCCCCAGAAGGCCATCGGTTCATGGTCGGGGTAGGGGAAGTGGCCCAGCGCCGGCGTGATGGACCAGCCGTTTTGTGCGATCCAGCCTTCGACCAGCGCGCGCACCGAGACCGGCTTGCCGGAGCAGAGGTTGACGATGCCGAAGTCACCGCGCGCCAGCGCCAAGGTGACCAGGTGCTGCGCCACTTCGGTGGCACTGAGGTAATCGCGCAACTGCTCGCCGCCCGACATCGGGAAGGTGGGGTCGCCGCGCTCGACCGCGCGCTGCAACAGCGGCAGCAGCGAGTTCGGCGCCTGGCCTTCGCCATGCAGGTAGAACAGGCGAGCCCAGGTCAAGGTGAACGGCTGCGCTTTTTGAAGGTATTGCAACTGCCGGCGCAGCATGTCCTTGGCCAGGCCGTACGGGTTGGACGGCGCGGTGGCAAGGTCTTCACTCAGCGGGCCGGACTGCATGCCGTATTCGAAACAGGTGCCGCTGATCACCAGGTGGCGCAGCCCGGCGCCGGTCATCGCCTTCAGGAAGCGGTACTGCGCCGGCAGTTCCTGCTCGAAGTGGTGCAGCGATTTGTAGTTCGGCAAGCCGCCCCAGGCCAGGTGGATCAGCACGTCGGGGCGGCCGGTGAGCTCGAAGGCGCTGGCGTTGGCGTTCCCGTCCGCATCGGCGATGTCGAGCCGCACCACGTGATGGCGCTGCGCCCATTCCGGCACCGGTGAGGCCGGCCGCAGCAGCACGGTCGCCGACAGGTCGCGCCGCGCCAGCTCGCCCAGCACATGCCGGCCGACGAAGCCACTCGCTCCCGTGACGGCAATCTTCAACGCGAGACCCTCAACTCCGGCACCGCCGTCACGAAGCTCGCGCCCCAGGCACGCGCGTAATCCAGCTGCGCCATCACCTCGGCAGACAGGTTCCACGGCAGGATCACGATGTGATCGGGCTTGTCTTGCGCGAGCCGTTCTTCGGCCACGATGGCAATGCGGCTGCCCGGCATGTACTTGCCCTGCTTGGCCGGGTTGCGGTCGATCACGTAGGCCAGCAGGTCCGGCCGCACGCCGGCAAAGTTCATCAGCGTATTGCCCTTGGCCGCGGCACCGTAGGCGGCCACTCGTTTGCCCTGGCGTTGGGCCTCGATCAGAAAGGCCATGAAGTCGTTCTTCACCTTCTGCGCACTGGCCTGGAAGCCGGTGTAGGCCTGCTGCGAGGTCAGACCCGCCGCCGCTTCACGCTCCAGCATCGCGGCCACCGACACATGGCGAACGTGGTCGCCGCCGTCATTGCGTTGGGCGAACACGCGCAGGCTGCCGCCATGCGTGGGGTGCTCTTCGACGTCGAACACGCTCAGCCCGTTGGCCGCGAACACGCGCTGCACCGCAGTGAGCGACAGGTACGAGTAGTGCTCGTGGTAGGCGGTGTCGAACTGGTGGTGCCGGATCATCTGCAGCAGGTGCGGGAACTCGAAAGTCGCCACGCCCTGGGGCTTCAGCAGCCGCGCGAAGCCGGCGACGAAGTCGTTGATGTCGGGCACGTGCGCGAGCACGTTGTTGGCAGCCACCAGATCGACCTGTTTGCCTTGGCCAGCCAGTTCGTCGGCGAGTTCCACGCCGAAGAAGCGCTCGACGATGGCGATGCCCTTGGCGCGTGCCGCCGCCGCCGTGCTGGCGGTGGGCTCGATGCCGTAGCAGGGGATCCCGGCTTGCTGCACGTACTGGAGCAGGTAACCGTCGTTGGCGGCCACTTCGGACACCATGCTCTGGGGGCCGAGCCCGAAGCGATGGCGCATCGCCTGCACATAGGCGCTGGAGTGCGCCAGCCACGAGGTCGAAAACGAGCTGAAGTAGGCGTAGTCGTCGGTGAACAGCGCTTCGCGCCCGGCGTGGTCTTCGGTCTGCACCAGCCAGCAGGCCTCGCACACCAGCAGGCGCAGCGGGAACCAGGTTTCGGGGGCGCGCATGGCAGCTTCGCTCAGATAGGCATTGGACGGCGGGGCGCTGCCCAGGTCGAGGAAGGGCAGCGACAGTGCGGCGCTGCAGTGACGGCACTTCATGGTGCTGATCCTGTAAAAATCGCTGTGAATGTCTCGGTTGACTTGTCATCCAGCCGTGCGTGTCCGGCGTCGCGCGCCGACAGCTCGGTGAGGGGCAGCGGCCAGGCGATGCCGAGGCGTTCGTCCTGCGGGTGCAGCCCGCCTTCGCTCTGGGCTGCGTAGGGGGCCGAGTGGCAGTAGAGCAGTTCGACGTCGTCGCTCAGCGCCTGGAAGCCGTGCGCAAAGCCGGGCGGGATCAGCAAGGCGCAGCCGTTGTCGGCCGACAACCGCTCGGCATGCCAGCGCAGGAAGGTGGGCGAGCCGGTGCGCAGGTCCACCGCCACGTCCCAGACCTCGCCGCGCAGGCAGCTCACGAGCTTGATCTCGGCATGTGGCGGGCGCTGGAAGTGCATGCCGCGCACCGTGCCGGCGCGGGCGGTGAAGGTGTGGTTGATATGGGCGATGGGGCCAGTCCAGCCGGCGGGGCTGAGTTCATCGGCGCAGTACAGGCGC
>JANOQS010000065.1:0-11389 GCA_031414975.1 Methylibium sp.
GCGCGCAACCGCGAACAGAACTTCGCGCTGAACCTGCTGATGGACCCGGACTGCGACTTCATCACCCTCACCGGCACCGCAGGCGCCGGCAAGACGCTGATGACCTTGGCCGCCGGGCTGAGCCAGGTGATGGACGACCGCCGCTACACCGAGATCATCGTCACCCGCGTGACGGTGCCGGTGGGCGAGGACATCGGCTTTCTGCCCGGCACCGAAGAAGAGAAGATGAGCCCGTGGATGGGCGCGCTGGACGACAACCTCGAGGTGCTGTCCAAGACCGACGGCGGCGCCGGCGAATGGGGCCGCGCGGCCACCAACGACCTGGTGCGCAGCAAGGTCAAGATCAAGAGCCTGAACTTCATGCGTGGGCGCACCTTCCTGAACAAGTTCGTCATCATCGACGAGGCGCAGAACCTGACGCCCAAGCAGATGAAGACGCTGATCACGCGTGCCGGCCCGGGAACCAAGATCATCTGCCTGGGCAACCTGGCGCAGATCGACACGCCCTACCTCACCGAAGGCAGTTCGGGCCTCACGTATGCCGTGGACCGCTTCAAGGGCTGGCCGCATTCCGGCCACGTGACGCTGGCGCGCGGCGAGCGTTCGCGGCTGGCGGACTTCGCTTCGGAAGTGCTGTAGGGCGATTCGGCGCGCCTCAGCGCGGCAGCAACGCGACCACCGCGTCGGCCATGCGATCGGCCGCGCCGCGGTGCAGCAAGGCAAAAGCGAGCGCGCGGGCCGAGACCCGCTGCTGCACCTCGGGCGCCAACATCGAACGGGCCTGAGCCAACGCCTGCGCCATGTCGGCCACCCGCACCGCGGCGCCGGCAGCGATCGACAGTTCTGCCGCCTCGGCGAAGTTGAAGGTGTGCGGGCCCAGCACCACCGGGCAGCCGCAGGCCGCCGCCTCGATCAGGTTGTGCCCGCCCAGCGGCGCAAAGCTGCCGCCGAGCAGTGCCGCATGTGCACAGCCGTAGTACAGCGCCATTTCGCGCATCGAGTCGCCGAGCCAGACCTGGGCGTTCAGCGCCTCGGGGGGCGGAACGTCGGTCCAACCGCTGCGCCGCGCCAGGCTCAGCCCGGCGGCCCGCACCAGCGCAGCGACCTCGTCAAAGCGCTGCGGATGGCGCGGCACGATCAGCAACAGCGGCCGCGGTTCGGGCTGCCTCGTCCATTCGGCCAGCAGCATGGCCTCCTCGCCTTCGCGGGTGATCGCGGCCAGCACGACTTCGCGTTGCAACAGGCCGCGCCAGGCCTGGCCCTGCTGCAACTGGGCGGGGTCGGGTGCCACGTCGAACTTGAGGTTGCCGCTCACGACCACCGGGGCCGCGCCGCTGGCGCGCAGGCGCTGCGCATCGTCTTCGGTCTGCGCCAGCACGAGCGTCAGGGCTTGCACGGCCGGGCGCATCAAGGCGTCCAGCCGTTCACCTTTGCGGCGGCTCTTCTCGCTCAGGCGTGCGTTGGCCAGCACCATCGGCACCGTGGCCACTTTCGTTGCGTGCAGCAGGTTGGGCCAGATCTCGGTTTCCATCAGCACCCCGACCGCCGGGCGGAACTGAACCAGAAAGCGCCGCACGCTGCCCGGTGTGTCGAACGGCAACCAGGTCTGCGTATCGCCGTCGCGCAGCAGCGCACGCCCTGCTTCCAGGCCGGTGGCAGTGCCGTGCGTCAGCAGCAGCCGCATGCAGGGTTGCACGGTCCGCAGCGCATTCACCAGCGCCGCAGCGGCGCGCGTTTCGCCGAGCGACACCGCATGCACCCAGACCCAACCTGCCGATGGTGGCGCCGAGTAGCGGCCCAGCCGCGCACCGATCGCGTGTCGATAGAGCGGCTCGGCCCGGCCGCGCCACCACAGGCGCAGCAGATACGCGGGCAACAACAGTGCGAGCAGGCCCGAGTAGAGGCCACGCGCGGCAGCGCTTTTCCAGGGCGTCACGCCGATGCTGGCCGCTCCCGGCCGGTCACAGGTCGACGACCTTCAACCACGCGGCCCACACCGGCTCCAGCCCTGGCCCGCCGGGCACCTCGACGCACATCTGGTCGCGGTTGCCATGTGCGGCCTGCGGGCCGGTGCGCCAGGACGTCGGGAAGTTGTAGATCTGCACATGCGGCAGGTTCAGCGCCACCGCCATGTGGCTGAGGCCGCTGTCCACGCCGATCACGCCCTGCGTGGCGGCCAGGCGGTCGGCCACCGCATCGAGTTTGAGGGCCGGCCAGACTTCGACCACGTTCATGCGGTCGAACTGCAGCGCAGCGCCGATCATCTCGGCGCGCGTCTGCTCGGCTTCGCTGCCCTGCGGCAGCGCGATGCGCCAGCCGGCGTCGATCATGCGCTTGCCCAGGCTGATCCAGTGCGCCTGCGGCCACAGCTTGTCGTCACGCGAGGTGCCGTGCACGAAAGCGACGGTCGGCTTCTCGGGTTGTTTGGCGGGCCGTGTGGCGCGCAATCCGTAGCGCGGCGGCCCCTTCAACTCGAAGCCCAGCGCCTTGGACACCAGCACCCGAGCCCGGTCCATCGCGTGGATGTGGCGTTCGACCTTGATCGCGTCGTCGACCAGAAAACCCGCCGGCCACTCGTAGCTGGAGCCTTCGGTCTGGTTCGCCAGGCCGTGGCTGCGGCCCTTGGCGGTGCGGGCAATCCAGGCCGACTTGGTCAGGCCCTGCAGGTCGATCACCGCGTCGTATTGCACCGACTGCAGGCGCGTGCGCAACTTGGCCCATTCGGCCCGCACGGGCCGGCTCCACCACGCCTTGCGCCAGCGCCGCAGCGGGCACTCGATGACTTCGCCGATGCCCTCGATGCGCCGCACCAGCGCGGCAAACGCGGGCTCGACGGCCCAGTCGATCTGCACGCCGGGGAAGGCGGCGCGAATGTCCTGCACAGCGGGCAGGCTGTGGACCACGTCGCCCAGCGACGACAGCTTGACGATCAGGACTCGCACCGTGGCTCCTTGCGGTTCTTGTTCTGGTGGGCGTTCAGTGCGCGGCGGCGGCAAAACTGGCGTCGGGCTTGACGACGCGCAGCGCCGCCATGAACGCCGATTCGATGCGTTCGAGCGCCGCCTGGGTGTGCCCCTCGAAGCGCAGCACCAGCACCGGCGTGGTGTTGCTCGGGCGGATCAGGCCGAAGCCGTCGTCGTAGTCCACGCGCAGGCCGTCGATGGTGATAATTTCGCTGGCACCGGGGAAGCTTGCCGTCTTGAGCAGTTCCCTCACCACGCGGGCCGGCTCGCCTTCGATGCAAGGCACGTTCAGCTCGGGTGTGCTGAAGCTGGTGGGCAACGCGTTCAGCACCGCGCTCGGGTCGGCGCTGCGGCTCAATATTTCGAGCAGGCGTGCGGCGGTATAGGTGGCGGCGACGAAACCGTACCAGCGTTCGCCGAAAAAGAGGTGCCCGCTCATTTCGCCGGATATCGGCGAGTTCACTTCCTTCATCTTGGCCTTGATCAGCGAGTGGCCGGTCTTCCACATCAGCGGCTTGCCGCCGGCCGCGACGATCGCCGGCGCCAGGCGCTGCGTGCATTTCACGTCGAAGATCACCGTGCCACCGGGGTTGCGGCCCAGGATGTCGGTGGCCAGCAGCATCAGCTGGCGATCGGGGTAGATGATCTGGCCACCGCGCGTGACGACGCCGAGCCGGTCGCCGTCGCCGTCGAACGCCAGGCCGAGTTCGGCGCCGCTGGCCTGCACCGTGCGGATCAGCTCGGCCAGGTTCTCGGGCTGGCTCGGGTCGGGGTGGTGGTTCGGGAAGTTGCCATCGACCTTGGAGTAGAGCTCGGTCACATCGCAGCCGAGCGCGCGCAGGATGCCGGGCGCCGACGCACCCGGAATGCCGTTGCCGGAATCGACCACGATCTTCATCGGCCGGGCCAGCTTGCAGTCGCCAGCGATGCGCGCGCGGTATTCGGGCAGCACGTTCATCGTGCCAATGCGGCCCGGCGTCAGGAAATAGTCTTCGGCTTCCATGCGCTTGCGCAGGCCCTGAATCTGCCCGCCGTAGATCGCACTTCCGGCCAGCACCATCTTGAAGCCGTTGTAGTCCTTCGGGTTGTGGCTGCCGGTCACCATGACGCCGCTGTGACAGCCGTGCGCGCCGCGTGTGGCGGCCACGTAGTACAGCATCGGCGTGGTCACCGGGCCCAGGTCCACCACGTCGAGCCCGGTCGCGGCCAGGCCGCGCATCAGCGCGGCGGCCAGCTTGGGGCCCGACAGGCGCCCGTCGCGGCCGACCGCCACCGCACGCTCGCCAGCGTGGCGGGCTTCGGTGCCGAAGGCACGCCCCAGGTGTTCTGCAAAGGCCTCGTCGATCGTCGTTCCCACGACACCGCGGATGTCGTAGGCCTTGAAGTTGGACGCGGCAATTTGCATGGTGGGCTGCGAAAATCGGGTTGGCGGATTGTAGGGACGCATTTTTGCGTGCTCGTGCCTTCTTGCCGAACGAATCGCCCATCCAGCAGCACACGCCATGAAGTCCGCCCACATCGCCCCGTTTTTCGCCGTTCTGAAGGCCGCCAATCCGCAGCCGACCTCCGAGCTCGAGTACACCAACGTGTTCGAGCTGCTCGCGGCCGTGCTGCTGTCGGCCCAGGCCACCGACGTGGGCGTGAACAAGGCGACCCGGCGCCTGTTCGCCGCCGCCAATTCACCGGCCCGGATGGTGGCGATGGGGCTGCCGGCAATCACCGATCACATCAAGTCGATCGGCCTGTTCCGCAACAAGGCAAAGAACCTGCTCGAAACCTCACGCCTGCTGCTGGAGCGCCATGGCGGGCAGGTGCCGCGCTCGCGCGAGGCGCTCGAAGCGCTGCCGGGTGTGGGGCGCAAGACCGCCAACGTGGTGCTCAACGTCGCGTTCGGTGAGGCGACGATGGCGGTGGACACGCATGTCTTCCGCGTCGCCAACCGCACCGGGCTGGGGCCGGGCAAGAATCCGCTGGAGGTCGAATTGAAGCTGCTGGCGCGCATTCCGGTGGCGTACCTGGCGGACGCGCACCACTGGCTGATCCTGCACGGCCGCTATGTGTGCCTGGCGCGCACGCCGCTCTGCTCGCAATGCGCCGTGGCGCAGTTCTGCGACTCGGCGCCGCGCGCTGAAGGGGAGCCGCTGCAACAACCCTAAAGAGCGGCGCTGGCGAGGTCGACCCGTCCTGCCTCGATGCGCAACTGCCGGTCGCAGCGCGCCGCAATGCCGCGGTCGTGCGTCACCAGCACCAGGGTCGTGCCGGACTCGCGGTTCAGATCGAACATCAGCTGCATCACGCGTTCGCCGGTGGCGAAGTCGAGGCTGCCGGTCGGCTCGTCGGCCAGCAGCACGGCGGGCTGCACGACGAAGGCGCGCGCCAGCGCCACGCGCTGCTGCTCGCCGCCCGACAGCACCTTGGGGTAGTGACGCAGCCGTTCGCCCAGGCCCACGCGCTTGAGCATCTCGGTGGCGAGGGTGCGGGCGTCGTTGCGGCCCTGCAGTTCGAGCGGCAGCATCACGTTTTCCAGCGCCGTCAGGTTGCCCAGCAACTGGAAACTCTGGAACACGAACCCCACCTTCTCGGCACGCACCGCGGCGCGCTCGTCTTCGTCCATCTCGAACAGGTCGGCGCCGGCGAGGCGGACGCGGCCGGTGGTCGGCGTATCGAGCCCGGCGATGATGGACAACAAGGTGCTCTTGCCCGAGCCCGACGCGCCGACGATGGCAACCGATTGCCGCGCTGGCAGCTGGAAATCGATCTCGTGGAGAATGGTCAAGGTACCGGTGGAGTCCTTCACCTGCTTGGTGATGCGCTCGACGGCAATGATGGGTTCAGACATGGATGAGGCTGTGGTTCAAGGAGGTTCGCAGAAGCCCGGGGGGCGCGTGTCTCGGCGGGATTGGCTGGCGCACTGTACCGCGCTGGCCGCACTCGCCCTGCTCGGATCTGGGGCCGACCCGGTGCGTGCGCAAGCGCCGGTGCAACGAGCCGGCGCGGCGCGCGTGTTGCTGGTGGTGGGCGACAGCCTGTCGGCCGAATACGGGCTGAAGCGCGGCACCGGTTGGGTGGCCTTGCTGGAGCAGCGCCTGGAGCAGCACAAGGTGGCTGCCAAGGTGGTCAACGCCAGTATCAGCGGCGACACCACCTCGGGCGGCCGCTCCCGGCTGGCGGCCTTGCTGCGCGAACACAAGCCCACCCACGTGATCATCGAACTGGGTGGCAACGACGCGTTGCGTGGCCTGCCGATGGGCATGACCCGCGCCAACCTGGTGCAGATGGCGCGCGACGCCAAGGCGGCCGGCGCTGCGGTGCTGATTGCCGGCATGCAGGTGCCGCCCAACTACGGGCGCAAGTACAGCGACGAATTCGCCGGCCTGTTTGCCGGCGTCGCCAAGGCCGAGGGTGCGGCGCTGGTGCCGTTCCTGCTGAAAGGCGTGGCCGACGCACCCGACCCGACCGCCTTGTTTCAGGCCGACCGCATCCACCCGCTGGAGGCGGCTCACCCGCTGATCCTGGACAACGCCTGGCCGGTGATCAAACCTTGGCTTCAGCCCCCGCTGCCCGTGCCGCCCAAGCGGCGGTAGTCGGAGAGGCGGCGCTAGTTGGGCGGCGCTGAAGCAGCGCTGAGCGGCGGGCCGGCGAAGCCGGAGCCGCCCGCTTCTTCAGTTCGCGTTCGAACGCTCGCGTTGCTGCCGGCGATCGTCGCGTTCCTGGCGTTCCTGGCGTGCTTCGGCCTGGGCACGCGCACGCTCCGGCCGGTCGGCGGGTACCGCCCGAGGTACGGCGGGCGGCTCGGCCTGCTGGCGCCGGTCGGGCATCGCGCGTTCGACCGGCGCGGCGCGCTCGGCCGGCGCAGCACGAACCATCGGTGCCTGGGGTGCTGCGACCGGCGGGTTGGCGCGGACGCGGTTGTCCGGCACCACCGTCGGGCCAGGCGCCGTGCGCACCTGCGGAGCCGGCGCCGGCCGGGGTTGGGCAGCGACCGCGTCGGGCGTGTCACCCCGAACCGGACGCGGCGGCATGCCTTGGCGTACCGGCGGCGGCGCCGTCACGCTGGGGGGCGGCACGGTCGAGGGGGCAGCGGTCGCCGGAGGGCGGGCCACCACGGCGGGCGGCGTGATCACCGGGGCGGGGTTGGCTGGCACCGGCTGGCGCGCGGAAGGTCCGAACGAGCGGTCGCGGTCGCCGTCACGATCGCGGTCGCGGCGGTCACCGTCGCGGTTCCGGTCACCGTCGCGGGGGCGTTCACCGTCCCAGCGCTGGCCAGGTCGGCCCACGCGTTCGGCGGGTGACGGGTCGCGGCGGCCGTCTCCAATGGCGCCGGGCGGCGGACCGGGCCGCCGATCGACGCCACGCGCAATCACCACCGGCGCAGCCACCGGCGCCTCCTGCAAGGCGCCATGCCGACGCTGCTCGCGCACGAATTCGCGCACCGCCGGGGCGTCACGCAATTGCGCCGAGGCCGGGCCGACGGCTTGGCGGCCGGTCATCACACTGGTGGGCACCACGGTCACGGCGTGCGGGAACTTGCGGTTGCGGAAGTCGCGCTCGCCGACCGGCACGTTGATCACGTTCGTGATGTTCGTGACGTGCGTCACGTTGACCTCGCGAACATAACGCGGGCTGTGACGGTAACCGGGCACATAGACCTCGCGCGGCCCGAGCGGGAACCAGCCCACTGCCGGGCCGGCAAAGCCACCGCCGATCGACACCGACACGCTCAGGCTCGGGCCGCCGACCCAGGCCACCAGCGCCGGCGCATAGACGGGCCGCGCCACATAGGTGCCGGGGGCCCAGCACCAGACGCTGCGGTGCCAGACCCAACGGCCATAGTGGAACGGCGCAAAGCCCCAGGCCGCATCGTCGACCCAGGTCCAGCCCCACGGGCGCACCCAGGCCCAGTGGCCGCTGCTGTACGGCGCCCAACCCGGGGCCACGCTGCGCGGGATCCACAGCGGGCCGTAGTCGGAGCTCTGCTCCCAGCGGCCGTGGCGGTCCAGGTCTTCCACGCCGGTCATTTCGGGCGACACGTAGCGCGTTGACACGCTGCGGTCGTCGCTGCGGTCGCGCTCGTTGTTCCAGGCTGCAAACGCATCCTGCTGGGGTTCGGTGAGGCTGTACTGCGCCGCGTCGGCCGCGTCGATCCAGAACTCGGCATGCTGACCGCTGTTGATGGTAAGCGCGCTGCGCGGGCCTTCGTAGAGCGACTGGCCGTTGTAGACCGTGAGGTGGCTGGTGCCGTCGGTGCGGTCGAAACGGTAGCGGCCGGCGCGCTGCACAGTGAACTGGCCTTCGGCCGTCTTCAGGTCGAACTCGTTGGCCGCCTCGCGGTTGCGCAGGCGCGCTGCGAGGCTGCCGTTGTGCAGCTGGAGCGACATGCGCTCATCGTCCAGGCGCAGCACCTCGAGCTCGCTGCCCGAGTCCAGCCGCAAGGCGGTAGAGCCGATGCGCACCTCGGCGCGTGCGCCGGCATCGGTGGAAAGGCGGTCGCCGGCGGTCAGCGGCATGTTGCGGGTGGCTTCGACCCAGTCGCCGGACTCTTGAGAAAACAACCACACCTTGCCGGTCATGTCGGCCAGTCGGCCGACGCGACCAGGCGGGTCGGCTTCGGCCTGGGCCAGCGCTGCGGGCACGGCGGCCATGCCCATCAGCAGGGCCGTGGCAAGTTGAAAGATGCGCTGTAGAAGTGGCTGGGCGAACTTCATGGTGCTGGCCTCTGAAAGTGTTCGCTGGTGCAGTGCCGACGCGGCGGCGCCCCAGGCGCGGTATTGGATTGAACGCCCAGCGCCCGGTCAGCGCCTACCCAAGGCCCTTGCGGAAGCCGTGCTTTACAAATCTGAAACATCTGCGCGCGACCGAGCGCTGCGGGTGACGCCCGATCGCAACGGCCGACTCCACAACAGCGCCCTCCATCAATCGTCGGCGCTCGCATCCAACTCGGGGAACAACACGCTGGTGTAGCCGAAGCGGCTGAAGTCGCGCACCCGCATCGGGTACAGCTTGCCGACCAGGTGGTCGCATTCGTGCTGCACCACGCGGGCATGAAACCCGTCGGCCTCGCGCTCGATCAAGCGGCCCTGCGGGTCGAAGCCGGTGTAGCGGATGCGGGCCCATCGTGGCACCACGCCGCGCAGCCCGGGCACCGACAGGCAGCCTTCCCAGCCTTCCTCTTCCGACAGGTCGAGCGGCGTGATGGTCGGGTTGATCAGCACGGTTTCCGGCACCGGCGGCGCATCGGGGTAGCGCTGGTTCTTGCTGAAACCGAAGATCACCAGCGCCAGGTCGACGCCGATCTGCGGTGCGGCCAGGCCGGCGCCTTCGACGGCGTGCATGGTTTCGAACAGGTCGGCGATCAGCGCCCGCAGCTCGGCCGTGTCGAAGGCCCGCACCGGCTGGGCGACGCGCAACAGGCGCGGGTCACCCATCTTCAGGATCTCGCGAACAGTCATGGCGCATGCAAGGAGTTCATGCACTCAACTGTAGCGCCTGCCTTGCCAGTGGCCCGTGGCCCCCAGCTCGGGCGCCTGTTGCGGGGCCGACCAGCGCAGCGCCAAGGCGCGCCGCTGAACGCCTGCGCTGCGACCCGGTGCTCAACGCAGAGCGCTGATCACCTCCGGTGGCGCCTGCACCAACTCGATCAGCACCCCCTCGCCGCCGATCGGGAACTGCTCGTTGCCCTTGGGGTGCATGAAACAGATGTCGTGGCCCGCGGCGCCTTTGCGAATGCCGCCCGGCGCAAATCGAACGCCGTTCTCGGTGAGCCACTGCACGGCGGCCGGCAGGTCGTCTATCCACAGGCCGATGTGGTTCAGCGGCGTGGTGTGCACTGCCGGTTTGCCGTTCGGGTCGATCGGCTCCATCAGGTCGATCTCGACCTTGAACGCGCCCTGGCCCATGGCGCAGATGTCCTCATCGACGTTTTCGCGCTCGGAGCGAAAGTGGCCCGTAACGGGCAGGCCCAGCATGTCCACCCACAGCGTTCGCAGGCGCTGCTTGCTGGCGGCGCCGATGGCGACCTGCTGGAGGCCCAGCACCTTGAAGGGACGGGTCGTGTTCGTGTTCATTGGAATCGGATGATGACTTGATCGACCGCCAGGCTCTCGCCCTTGCGGGCCGTGACCTCGGCGACCACACCGTCTTGCGCGGCGACGAGGATGTTCTCCATCTTCATTGCCTCGATCACCGCCAGCTTCTCACCCGCACGCACCGCCTGGCCGGGCTGCACCGCCACGTCGGCCAGCAGGCCCGGCATGGGAGAGAGCAGGAACTTCGACAGGTCGGGCGGCGCCTTGAACGGCATCAGCGCGCTCAGTTCGGCAGCGCGCGGCGACAGCACACGCGCCTCGACCTGGGCACCGTTGTGGGCGATGCGGTAGACCAGACCGATGCGTTCGATCTGCGCGCAGAACGGCGCGCCGGCAAATTCGCCGTGCACCGCGATGTCGCGCAGCGGGCTGTTCAGCATGATGGCGTGTCGGGTACCGTCGATCGTCACCTCGAAGCGCGGCCCTTCGCCGTGCACCTTGACTGCGGTCTGCCGGCGCTCGCCGCCGGCACTGCCCAGCATGACGACGAAGTCTTCGCCGACCGCAACCTCGTGCCCCGCCAACTGCCCGCTGATACCCGCCGCACGGCCGCGGATGCGCCGGTGCGCGGCGGCAGACAACGCCAGCAGGAACCCGGGCTGCTCGTGAACCACGGACGACGCGAGAAAACCCTTCGGGTACTGCTCGGCGATGAAGCCGGTGTTGAAGTCGCCCGCAACGAAGCGCGGGTGCGCCAGCAGCGCGGCCTGGAACGGGATGTTGCTGGAGATGCCGCGGATCACGAACGCATTCAGCGCCTCGCGCATCTTGCGGATCGCGTCGAGCCGATCGACCCCATGCACGATCAGCTTGCCGATCATCGAGTCGTAGTACATCGGAATCTCGCCGCCTTCGTACACGCCTGTGTCCACGCGCACGCCGCCCTTGTCGGGCATCGGCGACGCCGCAAACATCGTCTGCACCGGCGGCTGGTACTTGACCAGCCGCCCCGTGGACGGCAAGAAGTTGCGAAACGGGTCCTCGGCGTTGATCCGGCATTCCATCGCCCAGCCGCGGCGCGGAATCTGCGCCTGCGTGAACGCCAGCTTCTCGCCCGCCGCCACGCGGATCATCTGCTCCACCTGGTCCAGCCCGGTGATGCACTCGGTGACCGGGTGCTCCACCTGCAGCCGCGTGTTCATCTCCAGAAAGTGGTGCTGCAGCCCGGCGTCGACGATGAACTCCACCGTGCCGGCACCGACGTAGCCGACGGCCACGGTGGCCGCGACGGCATCGCGGCCCAGCGCCTCCCGCATCGCCGGGCTGACGACGGGTGACGGCGCTTCCTCGATGAGCTTCTGGCGGCGGCGCTGCGCGGTGCAGTCACGCTCACCAAGGTGG
>JANOQS010000066.1:0-13650 GCA_031414975.1 Methylibium sp.
GTGCAGGTGCGCGCTGCGCGGGTCGCTGGTGTGGTTCAGGTACTCGGTCTCGATCGTGCCGGCCGTGCCGACAATGGTGGCGCGCCGGTGGTTGGCCGCGCCCATGTCGCACGAGAGCTGCGCGCGCCGCCCGCCGGCGTAGTACAGCGTGGCCATCAGGCTCAGGTCGACGCCGCTGTCCGACCAGGTGGCGTCGGCGCTCACGCGTTGCGGCGCACAGCCCATCGCAAGCCGGATCACGCTGAGCGCGTAACTGCCGGCATCGAGCAGCGCGCCGCCACCGAGTTCGGGCTTCATGCGGATGTTGCCGGCCGGGTTCGCCAGCATGAAGCCGAAGCACGACTGGACCGAGCGCACGCTGCCGATGGCGCCGCCGTGCAGCAGCGCCATCATCGCCCCGGTCTGCGGCTGGAAGTAGTACGGGTAGGCCTCCAGCAGCATCACGCCGTGGCGCTCGGCGGCTGCGAACATGCTGGCGGCCTGCGCATGGTCGAGCGCGAGCGGCTTTTCGCACAGCACGTGCTTGCCGGCCTGCGCCGCCTTGATGGCCCACTCGGCATGCAGGCTGTTCGGCAAGGGCACGTACACCGCGTCGACCTCGGTGTCGGCCAGCAGTGCTTCGTAGCTGCCGTGGTGGCGCGCGATGCCCTGCGCTTTCGCGAAAGCGGCGGCCGTCTCCGCGTTGCGGCTCGCGGCGGCGACGATGTGTACAGCCCGGCTCGGCGCCACGTCGCGCGCAAACTGTTTGGCGATGTTGGCGCAGCCCAGGATTCCGAGCCGCAGGGGCGGTGGCGACGACGATGGCATGGCGTTCATTCAGTGGCTCCATCGCACTTCGCGCGTCCCCGACGCATGAAGCGCATTCCATTCAAGTGGCCGCCGCGGAACCGGCTTTGCCGGTCCGCTGGCGGTGCCCCCTGGGGGGAGCGCCGAAGGCGCTTCGGGGGGGTTGCAATCACTTCAGCGCAGCTTGTCCATCTCGCTGCGGTAGAGCTTGACCGTGGCCGGGTCGTACGAGGCCGCGAACTTCTCGATCACCGGTGCGGTCAGCTCGCGCATCTTGGCCAGGGTGGCCGGCGGCACGTCGTTGATCAGCATGCCCTTGGCCTCCAGCTCCTTGCGCGAGGTGCTTGCCGCGTCACGGCTGAACTTGCGCTGGAAGACACCGGCCTCGATCGCCGCTTCCTGGATGATCTTCTGGTCGGCCGGCGAGAGCTTGTCCCAGGTCTTCTTGCTGATCACCACCGGGTTGGCGGTGTACACGTGGTTGGTCACGCTGAGGAACTTCTGCACCTCGTTGAACTTGCTGGTCAGGACCACGGCGAACGGGTTCTCCTGCGCGTCCATGGCCTTCGATTCCAGCGCTCCGTACAACTCGGGGAAGGCCATCGGCACCGGGTTGGCACCGAGCGCGCTGAAGCTCTCGAGGAACATCGGGTTCGGGATCACGCGCAACTTCAGACCCTTCAGGTCCTCCACGTTGACGATCGGCTTGCGGCTGTTGGTGAAGTTGCGAAACCCGGTCTCCCAGAAGGCCAGTCCGATCAGGCCCTTCTCGGGCAGGCGGGCCATCAGTGCCTGGCCGAACGGGCCGGCCAGCAGGGCATCGACCTGGTCGGCCTTGCTGAACGAGAACGGGAAGTCCAGGATCGTGAACTCCTTGATCACGCCGCCCATCACGGTCGCCGAGGGCAGGGTCATGTCCTGCACGCCGCCCTGCACCGCGCTCAGTTGCTGCGCTTCGCCACCGACGGTGCCGCCGCCGAGTTCCTGCACCTTGATCCGGCCAGCACTCTTGGCGGCCACGATCTCGGCGAATTTTTGCGTGCCGACCGAAATCGGGTGGCCTGCCTGCACCACGTTGCCGAAGCGGATGGTGTGCTCGGAGGTCTGTGCCGAGACGCCAGCCGCCGTGGCGGCCAGGGCTGCGGCGACGAGGAAGTGGCGAAGTTTCATGGGGACGGTCTCCTGCGGGGGTTGGTGCGGCCACAACCGGATGCGGCCGCAAGGGATGAAAAGTGGGGAAGAGAAGTGGGGAAGAGAAGTGGGGTCAGGGCCGCAGCACGATCTTGCTGCCCTCGCGCTTTTCGACCATCTGCAGCGCGCGCTCGAAGTCGCGAAACTCCAGCTGGTGCGTGACCAGGCGCAGCACGTCGGCCACGACCTTGGGCAGCACGCCCATCATCAGCGACCAGGTGGTCTCGTTGTAGCCGCGCGAGCCGATCAGCGCGAGTTCCTTCAGCACGACCGGCGTGCTCCTGAAGGTGCTCGGGCCGTGGCACAGACCGATCAGGCCGACACTGCCGCCACGCCGCGCCATCGCCACCGCCTGTTCGAGCGTGCTGGCCACGCCGCTGGTCTCGTAGACGATGTCCGCGCCATCGGCCTGCAGGTGGCGCAGCGCAGTGAGCGGGTCGGTGGTGTCGATGTTCACCGCCACCGCGCCGATCGCTTCGGCCACGCGCAGGCGGCTGGCGTCGGCCGCCACGCCGGTGACCAACACCTTGGACGCGCCCGCGGCCAACGCGAGAACGGCGCACAGAATGCCGATCGGGCCGGCGCCGATGACGGCAACCACGTCGCCGCTGCGCACCGGCACTCTTTCGAGCACCGCGTGCGTGGCGACCGACAAGGGCTCCAGCAGCGGCGCCACCGCGGGGGCTATGCCGGCCGGCAGCGCATGCACGTTCCACTCGGGCACGCTGACGACCTCGGTCCAGCCGCCGTTGATGCGCCCGCCCATCAGGCGCCGGTCGTCGCACAAGGTGGGCCGGCCCATGCCGCAGTAGCGGCAGTGGCCGCAGGCGATCTGCGGGTTGACGGCCACCACCGCGCCGACCTTTGCCCGCGGGCTGTCCGACTCGACCACGGTGCCGGCGAACTCGTGCCCGACGATCAGCGGGAAGCTCGGCGCGTACTGGCCGACCACCGCTTCGTACCACTTCCAGATCGCCACGTCGGTGCCGCAGATGCCGCCGGCGGAAATGCGGATCAGCACCTCGCCCGGTTGGCGGGTCGGCTCCGGCACGTCGATCAGCGCCATCGCGCCGGGCTCGGGCTTCAGCTTGGCAATCGCTTTCATGCGTGGGTCTCCTCGGGAGCGTGGGTGGTGTGGCGCGCGGCCTGCACGGCGGCATAAGCGAACGCGACCGCGGGGCCGAGGTTGATGCCCGGCCCGGGATAGGCGCTGCCCATCACGGACTGCATGTCGTTGCCGATCGCGAACAGGCCGTCGATCGGCGTGTCACCGCGCAGCACGCGCGCGTCGACGTCTGTCACCAGGCCGACGCTCGCGGCGATGTCGCCGACGTGCAGGCGGATGGCGTAGAACGGCGCCGCGGCGATCGGCCCCAAGTTCGGGTTCGGTTGCACCGCCGGGTCGCCGAGGTTGCGCTGGTAGGCGGTCGAGCCGCGTTCAAACTCGCCGTCCATGCCGGTTAGCGCAAAGCGGTTCATGCGATCCACCGTGGCCTGCAAGCCCGCGGTGTCGATGCCGAGCCGGCGCGCCAGTGCCTCCAGGCTCGGCGCCCGCGTCAGGTAGCCGTCGCGCAGGAAGGCGCCGAGCCGGCGACCGCCGGGCCGGACCATGCCCAGGCCGTACTTCACGAGGGCACGCTGGTCCGCAATCAGGAAGGCCGGGTCCACGCCGCGTTCGAGCATGCGCTCGCCGAAGCGGTGATACGAGCTGCTCTCGTTGACGAACCGACGGCCGTGAACATCGACGACCACGGTGCCCGGCTTGGCGCGGTCGAGCACGAAATGCGGGAAGACCGCCGTGCTGCCGTCGCGCCGTTGCCGCACCGACACCGGCGCCCAGAACGCCGCGCTGCCTTCACTGCGGCTCAGGCGCGCGCCCAGCCCGAGGGCCAGTTGTTGCAGTTCGCCACTGGCGCAGGCCGCGCGCGGCGAGTGCTGCACCTGTTTCGGGATCAACTGCTGGCGCAGGGCAGGGTGGTCGCTGAAGCCGCCGCCGGCCAGCACGACGCCCAGACGCGCCGTCAAGGTGATGCGCTGGCCACCGCGCGTCACCTCGACGCCGGTGACCCGCGCGCCGGTGCTGATGAGCCGCTCGGTGCTGGCCTCCAGCCAGATCGGTACGCCGCGTTGGCGCAAGGACAGCAGCAGCCGGCCGACCAGCGCATTGCCCATCACCCAGCGCGTGCCGCGCGGGTGGCGCAGCCGGTCGGCGGCGTGGCGCAGCAGCAGGCGCGCCGAATGCATGAAGGCTGTGCGCGAGCGCGTGATGTTCAGCAGGTGGCCGATGTCGATGCGGTCGACCATCATGCCGCCCAGCACCGTGAACTCGGGGATCGGCGGGCGCACCTGCTTCATCGCCGGGCCGAGCGGGCGCGCGTCGAAGGGCAGGCATTCGAGCACGCGGCCGGAGGTGCTGGCGTCGGGCAGTTCGCTGGAATAGTCGGGGTGAAAGGTGAAGGTGCGCAGGTGCACCTCGGTGTGCTCTTCGAGGCACTTCACCGCTTGCGGGCCGCGCGCCAGGAAGGCTTGCCGCAGGTGGGCCGCGCCTTGCGCCGGGCCGTGGCCCTGGGTCGCGTGGTCGAGGTAGTTCGCGGCCTTCTGCGGCGTGTCGCCTGAGCCCGCGGCCAGGTGGGTGTTGGGGATCCACAGCGCGCCGGCCGCCAGTGCGCTGGTGCCGCCGACCCACGCGCTGCGCTCGATCAGCAGCACCTTCAGGCCTTCGATGGCGCCGAACAGCGCAGCCGACAGGCCCGCGCAACCGGCGCCGAGCACGATCAGGTCGTGCTCGGTGTCGGTGCGGGCGGATGTCGCGCTGTTCACGCGGCGCGCTCCCGGTCGGATCGCTCGGCATCCGCGAGCACCATCGCCGCACCCTTTTCGGCCACCATCAAGGTCGGTGCATTCGAGTTGCCCGAGGTGCCGCTCGGCAGCACCGAAGCGTCGATCACGCGCAGGCCGGTCACGCCGCAGACCTTCAGTTGCGCATCCGCCACCGCGTCGGCGTCGCCGCCCATCCGGCAGGTGCCGACCAGGTGGTAGCCGGACACGCCGCGCTCCATCGCATAAGCGAGCAATTGTTCGTCGCTGGCCACACCCGGCCCGGGCAGCGTCTCTTCGACGATCCATTGCCGCAGCGCCGGCATCGAGAAGATGCGGCGCCCGAGGCGCAGGCCGGCGAGCAGCGTGTCGCGGTCCGCGCCGGCGCTCAGGTAGTTCGGCGTGATCGCCGGCGCCTGCGCCGCATCGGCAGAGCGCGCGCGAACCGTGCCGGTGCTCTGCGGGTACGACGGGTAGATGGCCATGGTCATGCCGGCCTGGCGTTCCAGCTCGTAGGTGCCGGGCTGGAAGCTCGCCGGTGCAAAGCTCAGTTGCAGGTCGGGTGCGCTGCTCGACGCGCTGCTGCGCGCAAACGCGGCGCAGGTGCTGGCGCCCAAGGTGAGCAGGCCGCGCCCGCGAACCGCGTAGTTCAACAGTTCGGCCAGCAGCGCCAGGCCGCGGGTGCGCTCGTTGAGCGTGCCGATGCCGCGCACGCGCTGCGAGATGCGCACCGAGTAGTGGTCCCGCAGGTTCGCGCCGACGCCAGGCCGATCGACCCGTTGCTCGATGCGCAGCGAGCGCAGCAGTTCGGCCGGGCCGATGCCGGACAACTGCAGCAACTGCGGCGAGCGCAGGGTGCCGCAGGCGACGATGATTTCCTTGCGCGCTCGCACGCGCATCGGGCCGGACGGGCCGCGCAGCTCGGCCGCCACGGCCCGCGTTCCATCGAACAGCACGCGCTGCGCGAGCGTGTCCGTCAGCACCTGCAGGTTGCGGCGGCCGCGCGCGCGACGCAGGTAGGTCTGCACCGGGCCGCTGCGAAAGCGCCCTCGGCGGTTCTGGTGGAAGGCTGCTGCGCCTTCGCGTTCGGCGCCGTTCAGGCTGTTCCGCACGGTCAAGCCGGCCTGAGCGCAGGCGTCCAGGAAGGCCTGGTTCAGCGGGTGCTGCTCGACGAAGCTCGACACCGGCAGCGGCTTGTCGGGCGCGGCGCCGTCGAGGTTCTCGATGCGCTCGTAGTACGGCAGCACGTCGTCAAAGCCCCAGCCGGCGCAACCCTGCGCGACCCAGCGCTCGTGCTCGGCGCGTGCGCTGCGCACGTACAGCATGCCGTTCATCGACCCGGTGCCGCCGAGCATCTTGCCCTGCGGATAGGCGACGACCTTGCCGCCGTTGGCGGCGTCGGCTTCCGAGCGGTAGCGCCAGCTGACGCGTGGGTCGTCGAGAAGGCGCAGGAAGCCGGCCGGCACATGGATAAAGGGGTTGCGGTCGGGCGGGCCGGCTTCGACCAGCAGCACCTCATGGCGGCCGTTCTCGGACAAGCGGTCCGCGAGCACGCAACCGGCGCTGCCGCCGCCGAGCACCACGAAGTCGGCCTCGCGATCACGCTGGCTGCTGGACATCGCTAAGAGACATCGCCCGGCAGGGCCGATTGCGACAGCGCATAGAAGCCGCTGATCTGGCCGGGCGCCGCGCCCAGCCTGGCAAGCGCCTCGTCGCCAAGCTCCGACTCGGCCACCGCCTTCAACGCCGCCAGCTCATAACCGCACACGATCAACACCCGGTCGGCCACCTGGTCGGCCGCGCCGCGGATCTTCTGTTCGGTCGTCTGCGCAATCGCCGGCGTCTCGTGATGCAGCAAATGCGCGCCGGTCACGCCGGGGCGGTCGATCAGTTCGGCGATGAGCGCCTTCAAGGCCGCACGCAAGCTTTCAGCCTGCCCGGCCGCGGGCGACAGGCGCACGGTGAGCGCATGCGCCGCCACGGCACCACCGCGGCTCTCGAGCACATGCGACTGGCAGCGCACCATGTTGCGGTGGTGCGGCATCATCCTGGTCGACCACGGGGTCGGCGCGTTCAGGCGCTCCAGGTAGGGCGCCGATGACAAGGTGGCGTGTTCGGCCAGTTCGTACATCACGAAGATGCCGTCGCCGCCATCGGCACTGCGCCAGCGCGAACTGCGCCGGAAGCCGGGAATGCCCATGCGTTCGGTGAAGTGTTCATGCGCGTGCCAGTCCTCGAAGTCGGAGCGGACTTCGGCGGCCACGTTCCACCACATGGCGAGCGCCGCGTTGCCAAGAAGAGCCATCGGGATCCTTAGGTCGTGCCTCGCGGCGCGTGGGCAGAACACAAGCTCGGCATGCTGCCAGAAATGTGAACACCTTTCAACTTCATGATATCGTTCAACTTTTGAGGAACCGAGCGGGAACACCCCATGAGCGGAGCCCTCGAGAAGTCGCTGGCCATCCTCGAATACCTCACGGCGTTCCCGGACGGTGCGCCGCTGGCCCAGATCGCCACCGACCTGAACCAGTTGCGCAGCGGTTGCCACCGCACCCTGCACGAACTCATCGGCTACGGCTACGTGCGCCAGACGTCGCAGCGCGGCGACTACGGGCTCACGACCAAGATGGCCTCGTTGGGCCTGAGCTACCTCAGCAAGTCCGGCGTGCTCGACATCGCCCAGCCAGTGATCGACCGGCTCGCCCACACCACCGCCGAACTGGTGCGCCTGGCCATCGTCGACGGCGCCCGGCTCACCCTGGTGGCCAAGGCGCAGGGCGCCAGATCGGGCCTGCTGTACGACCCCGACATGGGCATCGACCTGCGCCTGTCGTGCAGCGCCGCCGGCCAGGCCTGGTTGATGACCTTGCCGGAAGACGTGGCGATCGACCACGTGATGCGCCAGGGCATCGGCGAGCCCCGGCACTTCGGCCCGAACGCGCCGACCAGCATCAAGGCGCTGATGAAGGTGCTCGACGAACACCGCAAGCGCCGCTTCAGCATCATTCAAGACGCTTATGCGCCCGGCATGAGTTCGATGGCCGCGCCGATCAAGCGCGTCGCCGACCCGGCCACCGGCGTGGTCGTGATTGCCGGGCCGTCGGCGCGGCTCACACTCAAGCGCATGATCCAGTTCGGGCCGGCCCTGCTCGCGGCGGCAGAGGAGCTGGTGGTGTCGGGCAATGCTTCGCCGTTGCTCAAGTCGGCCAGCGTCGGCACCTGGGGCAACCTGGTCGACAAGCCGGTGCGTGCGCGGAGGGTGCGATGAACCTTCGCTGCGTGTTTCCGGGGCAAGACCTGCTGGGCGAGAGCCCGCTCTGGTGCGTGCAGACGCAGTCCCTGCTCTGGCTCGACATCGACGGCGGCAAGCTGCAGCGCTTCCACCCGGCCAGCGGGCGGCACGACGTGTTTGCTTTCGACGACCGCTACGTCGGCTCGCTGGCGCTGATGCACGCACCGGGCCGCGTGCTGCTGGGCATCGAACTGGGCCTGTTCAACTTCGACATGGCCACCGGCGAGCAGCGCCTGCTGTGCCAGGTGGAGCCGGCCGAGCGCGACAACCGGCTCAACGACGGGCGCTGCGATGCGCAGGGCCGCTTCTGGGTCGGCACGATGGACAACCAGTTGGCGCGGACTAACGGCGCGTTCTATCGGGTCGATGCCGACGGCAGCGTTCACCACCAGTTCGACGACGTGATCGTCTCCAACACCGTGGCCTTCTCGCCGGCGCACGACCGGCTGTACTTCTCGGACACCCGGCGCTTCACCACCTGGCAGTTCGACCTCGACCTGGCAGCCGGCACGCTCTCGGAGCGGCGCATCTTCGTCGATCATTCGGCCACACGCTTGCGGCCCGACGGTGCCTGCGTCGACGCCGAAGGCTTTGTGTGGAATGCGATCTTCGCGGCCGGCCGGGTGGTGCGCTTTTCACCGGCCGGAGCGGTCGATCGGGTCATCGAACTGCCGGTCACCAACCCGACCTGCGTGTGCCTCGGCGGGCCCCAGCTGAAGACGCTGTTCATCACCACCGCACGCAAGTTCCTCGGCCGCGGCGTGCTGCGCAGCCAGCCCTGGGCCGGCTCGGTGCTGGCCATCGACGTGGAAGTGCCGGGGCTGCCGGAGCAACGCTTCGGCCAGCGATCAGCGCCCTGAGCCTTGACGGACGCACCCAACGCTGCCGCGCTGCGGCTCGCCGGCATCGACTTCACCAGCCGACCCACGGCCCGCAAGCCCATCACCGTGGCGCTGGGGCGCTTGGAGCGTGGCGTGGTGCGGCTGGAACGGATCGAAGAGCACACGAGCTTCGGCGCTTTCGCGGCGTGGTTGAACGGCCCCGGCGCGTGGATCGGCGCGTTCGACTTTCCATTCGGCCTGCCGCGTGAACTGGTGCTGGCCCTGGGCTGGCCGACGCAGTGGCCGGCGCTGATGCAGCACTACGCGCAACTGTCGCGCGAACAGGTCCGCGCCACCTTCGCCGCCTTCTGCGCTGCACGCCCGGCCGGCCAGAAGTTCGCGCACCGCGCCTGCGACGTCCCGGCCGGTTCGTCGCCGTCGATGAAGTGGGTCAACCCGCCAGTGGCCTACATGCTGCATGCCGGCGTGCCCTTGTTGATCGAGGCCGGCGTGCACCTGCCCGGCCTGCGCGCCGGCGATACGAGCCGCGTGGCGCTCGAAGGCTACCCCGGCCTGCTGGCGCGTGAGGTGCTGGGCCTGCGTTCGTACAAGAGCGACGCCAAGGCCAAACAGACACCCGAGCGGCTGATCGCCCGCAAGGACCTGATCGAAGCGCTGGAGCAGGGCCGCACCCGTTTGGCGCTGCGCTTGCGCCTGAGCCACGCGCAGCGCGACGCGCTGGTGGCCGATGCGTCGGGAGACCGGCTCGACGCCGTGCTGTGCCTGGTGCAGGCGGCCTGGGCGAGCGGGCGCGAGAACTTCGGCCTGCCAGCCGCCATCGACCCGCTGGAGGGATGGATCGTGACGGCTGCAGCCTGAGCGTTGGCTCATCTGTATTTCTGTATTGACAGAAATTAACGCCAGGATTAGAGTGGCCACATGAAACTCTCGCCGACCCTCTCCCGATTCGTCCTGCACTGGGGCGAAATGGGCACGCGTTGGGGCGTGAACCGCACGGTGGCGCAGATCCACGCGCTGCTCTACATCACGGGCCGGGCCATGCACGCCGACGAGATCACCGACACGCTGGAGGTGGCCCGCTCGAACGTGAGCAACAGCATCCGCGAACTGCAGGGCTGGGGCCTGGTGAAGCTGGTGCACCTGAGCGGCGACCGGCGCGACCACTTCGAGACCTCGACCCACGTGTGGGAGCTGCTGCGCACCATCGTGCGTGAGCGCCAACGGCGTGAGATCGCGCCCACCGTCGAGGTGTTGCGCGAACTGCTGGCCGACCCGGCGCTGAACAAGGAAGCGAGCGAGGCCAGGCTGCGCATGCGCGAGACCCTGGAACTGCTGGAAACGCTGACGGCCTGGAGCGACGAGATGTTGAAGCTCGACACACAAACGCTGACCAAGGTGCTCAAGCTCGGCGCCCGGGTGAAGAAGCTGCTCGGCCGGGAGCCAGGCGAGCCGGCCGCGGAAGTTCATCCCGCTCAACTGCTCGGGCCTTGAAATTTTTTTGCCTTTGTATTTCTGTTGTGACTGAAATTACTGGAGGTCTCATGAAGACACTGAATGCTTCAACGGGCTACCCGCTGACCCTGCTGTACGACGCCACCTGCCCGGTCTGTTCGCTCGAAATGGATCACCTGCGGGCGCGCGATGCCGAGCACCGTTTGACCTTCATCGACATCGCGGCCCCCGGCTTCGATGCGCTGCCCTGGGGTGCCACCTTGGCTGCGATGAACGCGCAACTCCATGCCGTGCGGCCCGACGGTTCGTTGATCGTCGGCGTCGGAGCGCTGCGCGCCGCCTACGGTGCGGTGGGCCTGGGCTGGCTGCTGGCGCCGACCGGCTGGGCGCCTTTGCGGCCGGCCTTCGAGGTGGCCTACCGGGTGTTTGCGCGCCACCGCCAGACGTTCTCGCGCGTGGCCGCGCCGCTGATCGACGCCGTGCGCCACCGGCGCGCGCGCGCAGCGGTGGCGCGCATGCAGGCCTGCGCCAGCCGTGCATGCGGTGCAAGCGGCAGTTGCCATGCGGCTGACCGGAGCGCATCGTGAACGTGCTCGTATGCGGTGCCACCGGTTGTGTCGGCAGCGCGGTGGTCAACGCCTTGCGCTCGCGCGGCCACAGAGTGGTGGCCGGCGCGCGTGGTCTGGCCGACGGCAAGCTCAGCCTGCACATCGATTTCGCGCAGCCGCGCACGCCCGCTGAATGGGCCGAGCGGCTGCGCGCCGGCCACATCGAGGCGGTGGTCAACTGCGTCGGCATCCTGATGCCCCGGCCGGGGCAGACGTTCGAACGTGTGCACACGCTCGGGCCGATCGAGCTGTTCCATGGCGCGGCGCTGGCCGGCGTGCGCCGGGTGGTGCAGGTGTCGGCCCTCGGCGCCGGCCCGGAGCCGCCCGACGATGACACGCGCGCGGCCATGCCCTACCTTCACAGCAAGCACCGCGCCGACGAAACGCTGCGCGGGCTGGCGCTCGACTGGGCGGTGCTGCGCCCCTCGCTGGTGTACGGCCCGCGCAGCCAGAGCGCGGCCTTGTTCGCCACCCTGGCCTCGCTGCCACTGATCGGCCTGCCCGGCCGCGGTGCACAACGGGTCCAGCCGATTCATGTGTTCGAACTGGCCGAGGCGGTGGCGCTGCTGGTCGAACGCCGTGGCGAGTTGCGCCGCGTGCTGGAGCTGGGTGGGCCGCACGCGATGAGCTGGCGCGACATGTTGGCCGCCTACCGCAATGCTCTCGGCCTGGCCCCTCCGCTGTGGGTGCCGGTGCCGATGCCCCTGATGAAGCTCGCCGCCGCCGTTGCAGAAGGCCTGCCCCAACAAGCCTTCTGCCGCGACACCTTGCGATTGCTGGAACGCGGCAGCGTGCCCGCGGTGAACGATGCAGCCTCGCTGCTGGGCCGCCCGCTCACGCCGCTGGCGCAGGGCCTGGTGGTGACCGCGCCGCAGCCGCTGGTGGACCTGCGCGTGCAGTTGAGCCCGGCGATGGCGGCGGTGCTGCGAAGCTCGCTGGCCTTCATGTGGCTCTACACGGCACTGGTGACGCTGCTGCTGCCCGAAGCCTCGGGCGTGCTGCGCCTGCTGGCGCGCTGCGGCTTCGAAGGCAATGCAGCTTGGGCGGTGATGATCGGCTCATGCATGCTCAACACGCTGTTGGGACTGATCGCCTTGCGGCGGCCCACGGCATGGGCCAACCTGCTCCAGATCGGCGCCGTGTTGGGCTACACCGCAACCGCGGCGCTGAACATGCCGGAGCTGACCATCGACCACTGCGGGCCGCTGGTCAAGAACCTGCCGATCCTGGCGTTGTTGCTGCTGTTGAGCATGGTGCAGCCGATGCCGACTCAGGCGCCGCGCGGCGCGCGCCTCAGCGGCCCGGCGCGCGCGCCGCTGAGCCCGGTGCCCACGCCGCAATGAACTCGCGCTGCTCGTCGGTCTCGGGCGACTGCGGCACATGGATGCGCTTGGCCATCACCTGCCATTTGTGCCGGATGACCGCGAACGATTGATCGGCGCCGAGCCCCTGCTCACGCAGGAGACACCCCACCACCGTGCCGGTGCGGCCGATGCCGGCGCGGCAATGCACGTAGACCGTGCCGCCCGACACCAGCGCTGCGTCGATGGCCGCGAGCGTGCGGCGCATGCCCGCCACCGACGGCACGCCGAAGTCGGCCACCGAATGGCGCTGCGCGCTTGCCACCACGCCGCGCGCGGCACCGGCCTGAGCCAGTGCAGCGGCATACGCAGGCAGGGCTTCGCTCTCGTGCGTGAGGTCGATGCAGTGGGTCACGCCGGCATCGAGCAGCGCCTGCATCTGGCGCGCCAGCACGCGCGGGTTGTGATCGGCCGGGTGATCCTCGACCGGGTACTGGCCAGCCAGCACGCGGCCGGGCACCAGCCAATAGCAGTTGGCGTGCGGGCGCGGCTGCGCATCGCCGGGGGCGGTGAAGTGGGTGGCGTCGAACTGCGTCAGCACGGTGCATGCAGTGTGCCAAACGCGCTGCCGGCAGTCACGCTTCTTGCTAGCAGTTACCCTCGGTTCGACAATTGCACCGGAAGGGGGCCCACGATGCTCAGAACGTCCCCGCGCCGGGCAGGGCAGTGGCGCGAGTGCGCGTTGGCTGTGGTCTGCACTTGCCTGATGGCCGCGTGCGGCGGCGCTGCCGAAAGGGGCGGCGCATCGCGCGACCTGCACGCTGCCGGTGCGGGCCGCGCGCACGTCCGCATGGTGGATGCGTCGGGCGAGCCGGTGCCGGTCCCCGATTCCGCGCCGACGGCGGCCCCGATTCCGCGCGCACCGCTGATCGGCGTGAACATCCACGCTGGCGGCGGCAACCCGCTGGCCAACCAGAAGCTCGCCGACCTGATGGCGCAGCGCCGCCTGGCCAGCGCACGCATGGACTTCACCCCCACGGCCGATGGGGCGAACTTCCGCGACCAGGTGCAACGCCTGAAGGCGCACGGCATCGCGGCCGAAGTCAGCCTGCAGACCTCGTACCAGTGGGACCATTCCTGCCCGCAGGCGCTGGCCACCGTCGAGCAGGACGCCCGCGACCAGACGGTCGTGCTGGTCGAACGCATCATGGATGTGGTGCACGACTTCGAGTTGCTCAACGAAGTCCACTTGCGCAAGGACACGGCGGCCCAGGTGCCGCCCTACCAGGGCACGCCGGCTGCGGGTTATGCCGGTGCGCCGTGTTACCGCACGCTGGCCGCGGTGCTGCATGGCATGAGCC
>JANOQS010000067.1:0-7225 GCA_031414975.1 Methylibium sp.
GAAGCGGCGGTTGCGCAGCGCGTCAAGCGGGTCGTGCTGATCAGCTCGTTCTCGGTCTACAAGACCGAGCCGCTGGCCGATGGCGCCTTGCTGGCCGAATCGACGCCGATCGAAGAAGTCGGCATCAACAAGGGCCCGTACGGTTACGCCAAGACGCGCCAGGAGCGCATGTTCCTCGACCTGGCCAGGGAGCATGGATTCGAGACCGTGATCCTGCGCCCGGGCGTCATCTACGGCCCGGGCGGCGGTGGCTTGTCGCCGCGCGTCGGGCTCAAGGCGATGGGGCTGTTCTTCAGCCTCGGTGGCGGCGTGACTCTGCCGCTGACGTATGTGGACAACTGTGCCGACGCGGTCGCGCAGGCCACCCTGCACGCGCCCGCTGGCAGCGCCTTCAACGTGGTCGATGACGACCTGCCCTCGTGCAGCCAGTACCTGCAGGCTTACCGCAAACAGGTTCAGC
This sequence comes from Methylibium sp., assembly GCA_031414975.1. GTDB lineage: Bacteria > Pseudomonadota > Gammaproteobacteria > Burkholderiales > Burkholderiaceae_C > LGRD01. Next base: position 461 of record JANOQS010000067.1, read on the forward strand.
CGCTGCGCACCCTGCGCGTGCCGTACTGGGCCTTCATGATGGGTTCGCGCTACCTGGAGCGCTACCACCGCGTCTCCAAGGGTCAGTTGCCGGCTGTGTTCACGCCCTATGTGGTGCGCTCGATGTACCGCCCGCTGAAGTACAGCAATGCGCCGCTGCGCGCCATCGGCTGGCAGCAGGCGGTGCCCACGCCGAGCGCGATGGAGCTCGCCTTCCGCTGGATGCGCGACAACAAGAAATGACGACGGTCCCGGTGCGGCTACAGCACCCGCCGGTAGAACCGGTCGTAGGTGTTGCACAACGCGTCGATCGACGCGTGGACGTTGACCCATTCGCGGGCCCCCTTGCCCATCCGCGCGCGCAAGGCCGGGTCGGCCAGCAACGCGGCCAGCGCATCGCGCAAGGCAGGGCCGTCGTCGGGCGGCACCAGCAGGCCGGTCTGGCCGTCATGCACGATCTCGGGGTTGCCGCCGACCGACGTGGCCACCACCGCCGAGCCGGTGGCGCAGGCTTCCAGCAGCGCGATCGACAGGCCCTCGGTCAGCGACGGCAGCGCAAAGATGTCGAAGCCCGGCAGCAGGTCGGCCACGTCGCGACGCTGGCCCAGGAAGTGAACCTGGCCGTCGACGTTCAGCGACACCGCCTGCGCCCGCAGCGCCGAGTCGAGCGGCCCGTCGCCGGCGATCACCAGCCGCATTGTCGGGTGGCTGGCGAGCAGGGCCGGCAGCACCTCGATCAGCAGGCGCTGGTTCTTCAGCGACACCAGGCGGCCGACCGTGCCGATCACCGGCACGTCGGCGGCAAGACCCATGGCCTGGCGGGCCGCGGCGCGGCGGGCCGGCGAGCCGGTGAAGCGCTGCACCGGAATGCCGTTCAGCACGGTCTCGGCCGCGTCGGCCTTGACCATGCCGGTCGCCACATAGCGGTCGTGCACCTGCTGCCCGACCATCGCGACGCGGCGTGTGCGCAGCAGCGACAGTCGATAGAGCCAGCGCAGCTTGCGGTTCGACAGCCGGTCGCCCATGTCGTGGCAGGTGCTCACCAGCACGGGCGCCTTGCTCGCGCCGAGCACGGCCAGCGCCGCGTGGTAGTTGGGCACGAAGTTGTGGCTGTGCAGCACGTCGATCTTGCGCTCGGCCACGGTGCGGCGCAGTTGGCCCAGCACGTTCCAGTCGAGGCTGCGCGACTTGCCTCCCACCACCACCGGAATGCCCGCCGCGAGCAGCTCGGGCCTCAGCCCGTCGGTGGTGTTGATGCTGAAGACCGCCACGCCGTGGCCCAGCGCGTGTTGCGCCTTGGCCAGGTCGGTCGTGACCCGCTCCAGCCCGCCGAACTCCAGCGAATCGACCACGTGGAGGATGTTCAATGGCGCGTCACTGGGCTTCATGGGGCTGGGTTTGTGTTGGGGCGCGGCGATGCTATCGCGACGGCGGCGCTAGCGGCGCAGGCAGCGGATGCTGCGGCGCGCAACCGTGACGTGGTTCCCGAGTCACCGTCGGTCGAGGCGCTCCCGTGAGCAACCCCTTCAGCGGCCTCGCGACGGCCAAGGCCGCGCTGCTGATGACGGGCTCGACCTACGTCAGCTTCTTCTTCGGGCTGATCGTCAGCGCCGTGATCGCGCGCGCCATCGGGCCGGAGGATTTTGGCCGTTACGTCTACATCGTCTGGCTCTCCGGCGTGCTGGTGCAGTTCGGCAACAACGGCTTGAACACCACTGGTATCCGCTTCATCTCGGAAAGCCTGGGGCGCGAAAACAAGCGCGCGGCCCGCGGCGTACACGGCTGGCTGCTGCGGCTGCAGTACCTCTGCCTGATTGCCACCACGGTGGGTTTTCTGGTGACCCTGCCGCTCACGATTCCGGCCGGCTGGACCGGCCAGGTGGTGCTGTTCGCCGGCGTCGTGCTGGTCAGCATGATCGCCAAGACCTTCTACCTGTTCGACGTGTCGATGGCCAAGGGCTACGGCCAGTTCTCGGTCGAGGCCTTCTCCACCATGTCGGTCAGCGCCGCCAACCTGGTGTGCGTGCTGGTGCTGTGGGTCATGAAGGCGCCGCTCGCGGCCTACCTCGGCCTGTTCGCGCTGACCAGCGTGGCCTACGCGGTGATCGTGTGGCGCATGCTGCGCGCGCGCCGCATCAAGCCGTCCGGCCGCGGGCTCGACGATGTGCTGGCGCCGCGCTTGAAGAACCACTTGCTCTGGACCGTGCTGCTCACCGTGGCGGCCGCGTTCGGCAACAAGTCGAGCGAAACCTACCTGCTGAGCCAGTACGTCGGCCCGGCCGAAGTGGGCTTCTTCGCGATTGCCGCCAGCCTCACCCGCGGCGGCGTCGAACTGCTGTCGGCCGGCCTGAACTCGGTGCTGATGCCGCTGATGGGCCACGGTTTCGGGGCCGGCGGCACGGCCCGCGTGAACGCGATCTTGTCCGACGCGGTGCGCTTCTTCAACTTCGCCGGCCTGCTGCTGGCCGGCGTCGGCTTCCTGTGGGCCGACGTGGTGATTGCGCTGATGTACGGCGCGCAATACGAGCCCGCGGTGCTGGTGTTCCGCGTGATGTCCGCGGTGGCCGGCATCACCATGTCACAAGGGGCGTTCGGCGCGCTGCTGTCGACCACCGACAACCAGCGCATCCGCGCCTACGTGGCGGTGCTGTCGGTGGCCTTCAGCATTGCCGCCGCGGTGCTGCTGGTGCCGCGCTACGGGCTGATCGGCGCGGTGGCGGCCCACGCCGTGTCCAGCGTGGTGATCTTTCTGCTCATCGGCATCGGCATCGTGCGCGTCTTTTCGGTCTCGCTGCCGTGGCGCGAGTTGTTGCTGCAGGGCCTGGCCGCAGCGCTTGCGGCGGCCGTGGCGGCCGGCTGTCTGTGGATCGACGCCGGGTTGTTGATGCAGTTCGTCGGCGGCCTGCTGTACGCCGGGGTGTTCATTGCCGCGAGCGTCGCCTTCAAGGCCTGGAAGGCCGAGGACCTGGCGCAGCTGATGCCGCTGGCCGATCGGTTCCCGAGGCTGCTGGGTCGTGCGCTGCCGGCGCTGTTGGGCTGGATGAGGCGCTGACCGTCGTCCAGTCGTCGTTGCCCCGCGGGCTCCTTACTGGTCGTCGTCAGCCGCCTTGTACTTGCCCATCAACTGCTGCTGCACCGCCGGCGGCACGGCTTCGTAGTGGCTCAGCTCGATCATGTAGCGGCCCTGCCCGCCGGTCATGCCGTTCAGGCGCGCCTGGTAGCCGTTCAACTCCGACAGCGGCACCAGGCCGTTGACCGTCATGCCGCCGGCCTGCATCGAGTCGGTGCCGTTGACCTGGCCGCGCTTGGCCGACAGGTCGCCGGTGATGTCGCCCATGCTGTGTTCGGGTGCGCTGATCTCGACCTTGACGATCGGCTCCAGCACGATCGGCCGCGCTTTCAGCACCGCGTCGATGAAGGCCTTGCGGCCGGCGGTGGCGAAGGCGATGTCTTTCGAATCGACCGAGTGCGATTTGCCGTCGTAGACGATCACGCGCACGTCTTTCACCGGGTAACCGGCGATCACGCCGCCGTCGAGCGCCTGGCGAATGCCCTTCTCGATCGCCGGAATGAACTGGCCCGGAATGGTGCCGCCCTTGACCTGGTCGACGAACTCGAAGCCGCCGCCGCGCGGCAGCGGCTCGATGCGCAGGAACACCTCGCCGAACTGCCCCGCCCCGCCGCTCTGCTTCTTGTGGCGGTGGTGGCCCTCGGCCGGCGCGGTGATGGTCTCGTGGTACGCGATGCGCGGCGGGCGCGTGTTGACCTCGCACTTGTAGACCTCGTTCATGCGTTCGAGCAGGGTGCGCAGGTGCAACTCGCCCAGGCCGTAGACCACCGTCTCGTTGGTGGCGGCCACGTGCTCGACCTTCAGGCACGGGTCTTCGTCGACGAGCTTCTGCAAGATCTCCCACATGCGCTGCTCGTCGCCACGCCGTTTGGGCTCGATGGCCAGGCCATGCACCGGCACAGAAAAATCCAGCGGCCGCAGGTGCAGGTGGTCGTCTTCGGCGGCGTCGTGCAGCACCGCGTCGAAGTGCATCTCATCGACCTTGGCGACGGCGCAGATGTCACCCGGCAGGCCCTTGACCACCTCGACATGGTCCTTGCCCTGCAGCATGAACAGGTGGCCGACCTTGAACGGCTTGCGCCCGTCGCCGATGTACAGCAGGCTGTCGCGCGTGACCGTGCCCTGGTGGATGCGGAAGATGCCCATCTTGCCGACGTAAGGATCGACGGTGACCTTGAACACATGTGCGATCACGTGCTTCGTGGGGTCCGGCTCGGCATGAAGCTCTTTGGCCTCGGCGCCCTCGCCCTTGAAAAACTGCGGCGGGTTGCCCTCGGTCGGGTTGGGCAGCAGCCGGTCGAACACATCGAGCAGTTCGGCCACACCGGCACCGTTGCGGGCCGAGACAAAACAGATCGGGATCAGGTGCCCCTCGCGCAGCGCCTGCTCCAGCGGGGCGTGCAGTTCGCGCGGGTCCACGTCGCCATCGTTCAGGTAGCGCTCGACGAATTCGGGGTCCACCTCGACCACCTGTTCGACCAGCGCACGATGGGCGGCCTCCACAGATGAAAAATCCGCCTCGCCGGACGGATTGAAGAAACAATCGACCACCTGGGTCCCGCCCGCCGCGGGCAGGTTCAGCGGCAGGCATTCCTTGCCGAACGCTTCTTGAATGCGCGCCACCAGGCCCGGCAGGTCCAGGCCCTGCGCGTCGATCTTGTTGACGATGATCATGCGGCACAGGTGCCGGCTGGCGGCCCAGTCCATCATGCGCGCGCTCATCATCTCGATGCCGGTAGTGGCGTTGATGACGATGGCGGCCGTCTCCACCGCCTCCAGCGCCGTCATCGACTGGCCGACGAAATCGGCATAGCCCGGCGTGTCGATCAGGTGCACGCGCGTGTCGCGGTGCTTCAGGTGCACCACGGCCGAATTGAGCGAGTGCTGCGCGCGCCGCTCCATCGGGTCGAAGTCGCACACCGTGGTGCCGCGCTCCAGGCTGCCCTGCGCGCCGATGGCGCCGGCCTTGTGCAGCAGCGCTTCGACCAGGCTGGTCTTGCCGGCCGTGGTCTGGCCGACGAAGGCAATGGTGCGGATCGCGGCAATGCCGGGGTTGGGCGTGGTAGACGACATGGGCGCTCCTGTTGTAGGCCCCCGAGACGCCTGCGGCGTCACCCCCCGAGGGGGCGGTCGCCTTGGGGCGGCCCGGCGGCGACCTGAGCGCGGCTCCAGCGCCCGTGGGTGGTCTGTGCGAGCGCCGAGCGTAAGGGATAGTGATGCGGCCGGCAATCGGGGCCGCCGTGGGCGCCCGAATGTGAACCCGAGGCGTGACCCTAAAGGTCGCCCAGGCCGGTGTCCGGCACTTCGGCCCGCTTGTCCGGCATGGTGGCCACCTGCCACACCAGCAGGATGGCCGTGCCCATGCCGTGCGCTTCGCGGCCGCGGCCCTGTTCGATGTAGCCCTGGTGCTTGCGGACCAGAATTCGCAACAGCTCGCAGTCGCGCGCCGTCAGGACCGGGCTTTCGGGGTCGACTTCAGCGATGCGCCATCGCTCAGCCACGACCGAATTCGAAGTCACCATCTCGCGCCACCTTCTCGGATTTCACCAGTCAGCCGTTCAACGCCGGCACAACATCCATCCTTCGCCCTGAGATTCTTTTGCAATTCGGGACTGTAAGCCCGTTCGACCGGCTGCGAAATGCCCCTGTCGTCGCCTTTGGCGGAGGGCTACTGGAAGGCCACTTCGGCAAAGCTGCGCAGCTTGCGGCTGTGCAATTGATCGACACCCTGCTCGTGCAGCAACTCCATCGCGCGGATGCCGATGCGCAGGTGCTGGTCCACGCGCGCGCGGTAGAAGTGGTTCGCCATGCCGGGCAGCTTGATCTCGCCGTGCAGCGGCTTGTCGCTCACACACAGCAAGGTGCCGTAGGGCACGCGGAAGCGGAAGCCGTTGGCGGCGATGGTGGCGCTTTCCATGTCGAGCGCGATCGCGCGGCTCTGGCTGAAGCGGCGTTCGGGCGTGCGCTGCGGCAGCAGTTCCCAGTTGCGGTTGTCGGTGCTGGCCACCGTGCCGGTGCGCATGATGCGCTTGAGCTCGTAGCCCTTGAGTTGCGTGATCTCGGCCACCGCCGCTTCGAGCGCCATCTGCACTTCGGCGAGTGCAGGGATCGGCACCCACAGCGGCAGGTCTTCGTCCAGCACATGGTCTTCGCGCACGTAGCCGTGGGCCAGCACGTAGTCGCCGAGCTGCTGCGTGTTGCGCAAGCCGGCGCAGTGGCCGAGCATGATCCAGGCATGCGGGCGCAGCACGGCAATGTGGTCGGTGATGGTCTTCGCGTTGGCCGGGCCGACGCCGATGTTGACCATGGTGATGCCGCTGCCGTCGGGCCGCACCAGGTGGTAGGCCGGCATCTGCGGCAGGCGCGGCGGCGGCGCGCCGAGCGCGTCGCTGGGGGCGGCAGCATGGCCAGTGCGGCGCGTGACCACGTTGCCGGGTTCGACGAACGTGCTGTAGTCGCCTGCCGCGTCGGCCATCAGCGCGTGGCCGAGCTTGACGAATTCGTCGATGTAGAACTGGTAGTTCGTGAACAGCACGAAGTTCTGGAAATGTTCGGGCGCGGTGCCGGTGTAGTGGCGCAGCCGGTGCAGCGAATAGTCCACGCGCGGCGCGGTGAACAGCGCCAGCGGCTGCGGCTCGCCGGGCAGCGGCTCGTGGGTGCCGTTGGCGATGCCGTCGTCCATCGCGCCGAGGTCGG
>JANOQS010000068.1:0-25902 GCA_031414975.1 Methylibium sp.
GCCAGCGACGACTTGATGAAGTTCCTGCAGGCCCTGTGACTATGCAAAGCGCCGCAACCTCGACCATGGCCGTCGACACAGTGGACAGCCGTGCCGGGCGTCGCGGAGCTACGCATAGTTGAGTCCTATACATAGGGGTCGCTATGCAAAGCTTTCCATAGCGACCCAGGGCGGACTGCCGCGGTCCCAAAGAGCGGACCTTCGACAACGATCGGTGCAGTGGGAACCTCCTCAAGCGTGAACGCTGCGCAGCGCAGCGTCGAGGTCCTTCCAGATGTCCTCGACATCCTCGATGCCGACGCTCAGCCGCAGAAGGGACGGTGGCAAGTGCCCCTGGCCAGGTAGGGCCGCGCGCCGCTCCATCGTCGACTCGACAGCACCCAGACTGGTGGCGTGCCGGATCAGGCCGATGTTTCGACAGACTGTGTCAGCAGCCTCGGCACCGCCCCGCACGTCGAACGAAATGATGGTGCCGAAGCCCTTGAGCACGCGCTTGGCCGTGGCATGTGTCGGATGCGAGGCGAGGCCCGGGTAGCGAGTCAGTTCGACCGCAGCGTGCGCGTGCAAACGATCCGCCAATACCATTGCCGACGCTTGCGCCCGCTGCAGTCGCAAGGCCATCGTTCTGGCCCCGCGAACGGCCAGAAAACACTCCAGCGCCCCCGGGGTTGCCCCGGTCAGCTCGCGCGACTTCCTGAGTGCATGCCAGAACGCCTCATCCTTCGTCGTCGCCACACCCGAGAGCAGGTCAGAATGTCCGCCGATGAACTTGGTGGCCGACTGGATGGCTACTGTCGCGCCAAACTCCAGCGGGCGCTGGTTGAGCGGCGTCGCGAAGGTGTTGTCGACCGCCACGACGGCGCCAGGCCTGCGCGGCGCGGCGCAGATGGCCTGCAGGTCTGCTACGCCCAACAGCGGATTCGACGGCGATTCGAGCCACAGGAGATCGGCTGTCTTGCAGGCATCGATCCACCCTGCCGTGTCGTGCAGTGCCACCCGGCGAACGGTCCAGCGTCCGCGCTGCGCGCCCGCCTGTGCCAGGCCGGCAACGCCTTGGTAGCAGTCGTCGGGCAGCACGACCGTCGAGCCCACTGCCAGCTGATCGAAGACTGTGGCGACGGCCGCCATGCCGGAGGCGAACGAAACGGCGCGCCCGGATTCCAGGCCGCCGACGACTTCTTCCAGCGCTTCCCACGTCGGCGTGCCGTCGTCTCGCGAATAGTCGCGGCCGCTCCCCAGATTGAAGTTGGACGCCGGGACGAGCGGCACATTGAGAGGCGCGCCAGGCTCCGAGGGACGACCCGATGTGACGAGCCAGGATTCGAGTTTGAGGTCTTTGGGAAGCTGATTCATGTTCGTGTCTTCTTGACGTGCAAATGGCTGGATACCTGACGATGCCGGCAACGATGAGGCCAAGGCGCCCGCCGACGCCGACCCAGCCTCGAGCGGACCGTTCGACTGGGCACTTTGCTGCCTGAGCGAAGCGCTGGCCAGCGGATGGGGAATGCCACCATCACCGTAGCTCCTGATCACCTGCGCGATGGTGACGTGGTAGCCCTGCAACCACCGGCCCCGCAGCTGCTTCGCAGCCAGGTGCTCGGGATGCTCGATGAGCTGCTGAAGCGCCTCACGCGTCTCCCAGTAGTACACCGTCGAGACGAGCCCGGCGGCTGCGTTCTCCCAGGCCTCTTCACCCAGATAGCCGGTGATCGACTTGGCGACCTCTGCGATGGCCTGGTCGCGCCGGTGGAATTCCTCGTCGTACTCGCCCTTGGCGAAGGTGAAAGTCGCGCTGTACATGTCGTCATGCCTTGAATTGGACCGTGTCGCGCATGGCCTGCGCCAGGTCGTGATTGCCACGCGACTCGAGACCCTGGATGGCCCCTTCCCGGTCGTGCCGCTCATGGTGTTGGTTGAGCTTGCGCTTGCAGTCGAGCCGAGTCAGGCGCACCTCGATACCTACGATGTGGCGCAGTTGCTCCGACAGGTAGTCGGCCGGGGCATCGCCCATCTTCCAGGGCTTCGGCTGCTCGGCTTCATGCTCGCGCGTCAGTCGCGCCACGATACCCCGCACGAACTTCTCGTCGTCGCGCACATGGATCGTTCCATGTGCGTGGACGACCTCGTAATTCCAGGTCGGCACGCGGCGGTGCGTCTCGTGTTTGCCGGGATACCAGTTCGGCGAGATGTAGCCCTGCACGCCTCGAAAAACGACGAGGACCTTGTCGCCATCGTTGATCTCTTGCCAAACCTGGTTCGCGCGAGCCACGTGGGCGATCAAGGCGCTGGGTGAGCTGTGTTCCACGTCCAGAAGGAACGGCAGATGGTCCGCTTCGAAGCCTGCGTGGGTGCTTCGAACCAGGATCCCCAGCGGGTTGTCCCGGATGACGCGGGTGAGTTCTTCGACGCGCGGCTCGGCAAATTGCGCAGGAAGGTACATGGCTGCCTCAAATCAATGCGTTGGGCCGAAGGGCCCTGCTCAGGGCACCACTTTGCGCGACTACCGGCTTTGAGAGAATAGCCAGTTCCTGACAATCGCACTGGACCAGTTAGAAATGGCGCCACCGACGCATGAAGCCGGACAGCGTGGGCTCAGTCGGGCTCTATACGCGGAGATCCGCGCCCGGATCGCGGATGGCACCTACGCATGCGGCACCACGTTACCCTCGACACGTTCAGTGGCAGCGGAGCGCGGCCTGTCCCGAGGGACCGTATCACTGGTCTACGAACAATTGGCTGCCGACGGCTTCATCGAGACCCGCCCTGGCGCCGCCAGTCGAGTGTCGGCAGGGGCGGCAACGCCCTCTTCGACCGGCCGTGCCCCACGCCCTCGCAGCGCACGTGGGGCGGCAGTAACGCCCGCCGGACGGATCTCTGCCGTCGGCCGACGCATCGCGGGAATGGAAGTCAGAGATGCAGGCCCGACGGCGCCTTCGGAGATTGACTTCGTGTACGGACCGCTGGCGGGCATCGACTTTCCCAGGGCGTCGTGGATGAAGGCGCTGCGGGCCGTCGAGCGACAGCGCGTCAAGCGCCTGGAGTACGAGGATCCCCGAGGAAACCTCGGACTGCGCGCAGCGCTGCAGAGCCACCTGAGCCAGGCCCGCGGACTGTCGTGCTCTGTGGAGCAGATCATGATCGTGAACGGCTCGCAGCAAGCGCTGGATCTGTGTGCCCGCCTGCTGCTCGACGCCGGTGACAGGGTCGTCGTCGAGAACCCCGGCTACCGGATGGCGCACTACGCATTTGAGGCCTGTGGTGCGAAGCTGCTTTGGGTCGACGTCGATGGGCAGGGCCTTCGGACCGATCAACTGGACAAGCTGGGACAGGCTCAATTGGCCTACGTGACCCCCACCCACCAGTTCCCGCTGGGAGGGTTTCTGCCCATCGCCCGACGGCGAGCCCTGTTGGCGTGGGCCGCCCAGCGTCACGCCTGGATCATCGAAGACGACTACGACAGCGAGTACCGCTATTCGGTCCGTCCCGAGGCGACGTTGCAGTCGCTGGACAGCCGTGGCTGTGTCATCCATGTCGGCACATTCTCCAAGACGCTGTCGCCTCAGCTTCGGCTGGGCTACATGGTGCTGCCGCCCGACCTGGTGGACACGTTCTCGGCGGCGAAGCGGGTGGCCGACCGACATGCTGCGACGGGGGTCCAGCGCGCACTGGCCCTGCTGCTGGCGGACGGCAGCTACGACCGCCACGTTCGACGCATGCGCCGGCTGCAGCAGGCCCGCCAGCGTGCGCTCGTGGACGCGCTGACGACGCAGTTTGGTCGGGGCATCCGCATTGAAGGCGCAGCCAGTGGCCTGCATATCGTCGCGTGGTTTCCTGCGCTGGCGGCAAGCGCGGAGCAGGCGCTGGTCCGGGCGGCGCGCAAACGTGGCGTTCGCGTCTATCCCATCAGCCCGATGTTCAACCCGAGCGCTGGCGTGAAGCAGCGCGGAAGGCCAGCGGGGCTGGTCATGGGGTATGCGCTGTTGGAACCCGAGGCAATAGAAGCAGGGGTCGAGCTTCTCGCCGCCGCAGTGTCCAGCCTCCGCGAACGAACATCACACGGACAGAAGAGGGAGCTACCAGAAAGCACAGCATGACGACGATACCAACTCGCTTGACGCGATCCTGGAACCTAAAGCATCCGATTCTGTCCGCTCCGATGGCCCTTGCCGGAGGCGGAGAGTTGGCTGCCGCCGTCAGTCGCGCCGGGGGACTGGGACTGATCGGCGGAGGCGAAGCTGATCTGTCAATGCCAGCACATGGGGCACGTCGCGGATGCTGTCGACGTCGGGGCAGACGCCGTCATTGCGCAAGGAGCAGAAGCCGGTGGGCACGGCGCATGTCGCGGCGCCATGACCTGCGGCACTCATCGTCGAGCGCATCACCGCCGAGGCCCTGGCGACCCTGGCGCCCTTGCGTGCCTGAAGCGTTGGCCTGATATGCCGAGGTTCGTGCGTTGATGCGCGCTTCTTGGTGAAGTCGATGCCGACCGACCGCCCGGGCTGTCAGGGGCAAGCCGGGGCAGCATGATTCGACTGCGGTCGCTTGCCTAGGAAGATCGCGACACGGCCTTGCGTGCTTGCTCAACCATCGCAAGGATCAATCGTGTCCGTACCGATGCGCGTGGCCAGATGATCCCGAAGCGCCGACGATACGGCTGATCCGCCAGCGGCAATCTCGCAACACGCAGGCCGCGCCACCACGGAACCGATGCATCGGGGGCGAGCGAGATGCCGAGACCGCGGTCGACGAGCATCGCAATCGCCGGCAGTGAACTCAGCTCGAAGCGCTCACGAGGAACGATCCCCGCCTTGCGCAAGTAGGCGTCGGCCTGTTTACCGCCTCCAAGCATGCGGTTGTAGCGGATGAAGTGCTCTTCGCGCAGCAAGGCATGCGCTTCTCGCAGACCCCATCGGGCCGGTGCCATCACCACCAGCGGTTCCACGCACAGCTGTTCCCAGCTCAGGGTCTTGGGCAGCACGAAGGGCGGGTGCAGGCAGATCGCCGCGTCGAGTTCACCGCGCAAGACTGCGTCGTAGAGCTCCGCCGTCAGGGCGGAACGGATTTCCACACGTGCATCCGGATAGACCTTGACAAACCCGGCGAGGACCTCGGGCATCAGGCTGTGCAGTGCCGTGTTGATGGCGCCCAGCCGCAGTTCACCAGTGGCGGCATCGTCGTTGATGGCTGCCTTGATGTTGCGCAGGTCAAGCAGGATCGTGCTCGCCTTGTCCACCAGACGGTAACCCGCCTCTGTCGGGACCACCGTACGCCCGGCACGGGTCAGCAAGCGTGTCCCCAACTCATGCTCCAGCAACTTGAGTTGGTGCGCGACGGCGGCCGGCGTGATCTCCAGGCGGCGAGCAGCCTCGGACATGGAGCCGGACTCGACGACGAGAACGAAGGTGCTGAGGTAGCTCGTCTCCATGATCGGTGATCCTTGGATTGATAACAGAATTATCAACTGATCAAAGATCGCATCTCTTTGTTTTTGTTGCTGCGCTACCCATACTTCGTGCATGCCCTCCCACAACTACCTGCCTGTTCGCGAAACATGGTTGCAGCGCCACCGAGAGGATGTGCTCGAACCCGCTCTGCCTATCGTCGACGCGCACCATCACGTCTATGACCGACCGGACTGGCGCTATCTGATCGACGAGTACAGTGCCGATGCCGGATCCGGGCATGCGATCCGTGCCTCGGTGTACATGCAGGCGCTGACGCGCTATCGCACGTCGGGTCCCGAGGAGCTGAAGCCGGTCGGCGAGACGGAGTACGTTGCACAAGCCACCGAAAACACCGTCCCGCAGCTGGCTGCAGGCATCGTCGGCTACGCCGACTTGCGACTCGGTTCCGCAGTGCGCGAGGTGCTCGAAGCTCACCTGGAAGCGGGTCGCGGTCGCTTTCGCGGCGTGCGCCACCTGACGACGTGGGATGCCGATGCGTCGCTCGCCAATCCGCTGACTGCGGCGCCCAGGAGCCTGCTGCTGCACGGTTCGTTCCGCGCTGGTCTTGCGCAGCTTGCCCCGTTGGGTCTCAGCTACGACGCCTGGCTCTTCTTTCCGCAGCTGCCCGAGCTCATCGACACAGCCAAGGCCTTTCCCGACACGACGATCGTCGTGGACCACTGCGGTGGCGTCGTGCGCATCGGTGCCTATCAGGATCGGCGCGACGAGGTGTTCGAGCGCTGGAGCTTGTCCATGCGCGAACTGGCCCGGTTGCCGAACGTGCATGTGAAGCTGGGCGGACTGGGCATGCGCATCAACGGCTTCGACTTCGACAAGGGCGCTTTGCCGCCTTCGTCGGAACAGCTTGCACAGGCCTGGAGGCCATGGATCGAGACCTGCATCGAAGCCTTTGGTGCCGACCGATGCATGTTCGAAAGCAATTTTCCGGTCGACAAAGGTTCGTACAGCTACGCGGTCGGATGGAACGCCTTCAAGCGGCTGACGGCGGGCTACAGCCCCGGGGAGCGCCAAGCCTTGTTCGAAGGTACCGCGGCTCGGGTCTATCGCCTCGACTGACCACCGACCCCTTCTCTTCCTCACTTCAACCGGACGTTCCAGTCGCCATCGTCAAGCGCTTGTGAAGCTCGATTGAGCTTCGTCTACTAACACTTTTTTGGAGACAAATGATGATGATCAACTCAAACGGGCTCGTCGCCACGATGCTGTTGCTGGCCGGCGCCGGCAGTGCCTTCGCGCAGAGCTATCCGGCCAAGCCCATCACGGTGATCGTGCCCTACGCGGTCGGCGGCACGACCGACATCGTGGCGCGCCTGGTCACAACGCAGATTGGCAACACCCTCGGGCAGCCGATGGTGGTCGACAACCGCGCGGGCGGCGGCGGCGTCATCGGCTGGGGTGCGGTCGCTCGTTCGGCACCCGATGGCCACACGCTGCTGACCACCGAGATGTCGTTCACCATCGCACCTTCGCTCGGCACCAAGCAGCCCTTCGATCCGAAGAAGGACTTCACGCAGGTCATCACGGCAGCATCGGCGCCGCATGTGCTGGTGGTCAATCCCGCGTTGCCCGCGAAGAACGTGCAGGAGTTCATCGCCGCGGCCAAGGCGAATCCGGGCAAACTCAACTACGGCTCGGGCGGCAACGGCACGAACACGCACCTGGGTGGCGAACTGTTCAAGCGCGAGGCTGGCATCGATCTCGTGCACGTCCCGTACAAGGGCGCCGGCCAGGTGCTGCAGGATCTGATGGGCGGGCAGGTGCAGGCGCTCGTCACGTCGCTGCCGACAGCCTTGCCGCACATCAAGTCGGGCAAGCTGCGCGCATTGATGGTCACCGGCGAGAAGCGCTCGCCGCTGCTTCCCGACGTGCCTTCGGCCAAGGAGGTCGGGCTTCCCAAGGTGGTCATGGACTTCTGGGTGGGGTTCTCGGTTCCGGCCGGCACGCCGCAGCCGGTGGTCGACAGGCTGAACAAGACCTTCGCCGAGGCACTGAACTCGCCAGACGGTCGCAAACGCCTGACCGAACAAGGACTGGAGCCGGTTGCCAATTCGCCAGCGCAGGCGTTGCAGTTCGTTGCGGCCGAGATGCAGCGTTGGGATGCTGTCGTCAAGGCCGCCGGCATCAAGGCCGATTGAGCGCGAGCAAGCCATGGCCATCAAACCGCTTCACGGCGTCCGTGTGCTGGACCTGACCAACGTGCTGGCCGGCCCGTTCGCCTGCCATCAGCTCGCTCACATGGGCGCCGACGTGATCAAGGTCGAGGCGCGCGGCAGCGGCGACCTGGCGCGCCAGCTCGGCGGTGACGTGGATCTCAGCAAGAACAACATGGGCGTGTCGTTCCTGGCGCAGAACCCGGGCAAGCGCTCGATCACGCTGAACCTCAAGAGCCCCAAAGGCAAGGAAGTCTTCCGACGGCTGGTTCGCACCACTGACGTGGTGATGGAGAACTTCCGTCCCGGCGTGATGGACCGCCTCGGCCTCGGCCATGCGGAGCTGTTCAAGGAGATCCCGAAGCTGGTCTACTGCGCGATCTCGGGCTTCGGCCAGGACGGCCCGTTGCGCGACCTGCCGGCCTACGACCAGATCATCCAGGGCATGTCCGGCATCATGAGCGTCACCGGCGCGCCGGAGAACGCACCCTACCGCGTGGGCTATCCGGTGGCCGACACGATCGGCGGCATCACCGCGGCCTTTGCCGTCGCCGCTGCGCTGGCTGATAGCCAGCGCACCGAGGGCGTCTTCATCGACGTGTCGATGCTCGAAGCGGCAATGGCGACGATGGGCTGGGCGGTGTCGAACCACCTGATCGCCGGCCGCGAGCCGGTGCCGATGGGCAACGACAACGTGACGGCAAGTCCATCCGGCACCTTCAGGACCGGCGACGGCCTGCTCAACATCGCCGCCAACAAGCAGGAGCAGTTCGAGGCCGTGTGCCAGGTGCTGGGGCATCCGGAATGGACGCACGACCCGCGCTTCGTCGATCGCCACGCCCGGCTCCAACATCGCGAAGGGCTGCGGACATTGATGGAGCAGGCGATGGCGGCACGACCTGCCGGCGCGTGGTGGCGGCTGTTCAACGATGCCGGTGTGCCGGCCGGCCCGGTCTACTCGGTGGCACAGGCGCTGGCGCACCCGCAGATCGCAAGTCGAGGAATGCTCGGCACGTTCAGGAACGCCCCGGGGGTCGGACGCGACATTCGCATCGTTCGCACCGGATTCAAGCTCAACGGCGAGGCGCCGGAAGTCGACACTCCGCCTCCGTTGCTGGGCCAGCACAGCGACGAGATCCTTGCCGAACTGGACTATTCGGCAGAGGAGATCGAGGCGCTGAAGGCAGAGAAGGCGGTATGAGTGCAGGGCATCGGGGTGCGAGCCGCGCTACCCGATCAACTCGACAGGAGACAGCGATGAGTGACAGTGCAACGACGACTTCCTCCCACGCCCAGCACGAAAGCGAGGATTGGTGGCGGACCTCGATCATCGAGATGGCACCGGGCGTCATCCGCTACCGCGGCTACCCGATCGAGGAGCTGATCAAGCAACGCGTGAGCCTGGCCCAGATGATCTGGCTGATGACGCGCGGCGAACTGCCGACGAAGGCGCAGGGCGCGCTGCTCGAGTCGGCTTTGATGTCGGCTGTCGATCACGGTCCTCAGGCGCCCAGCATCGCCATCGCGCGCATGGCGGCTACCTGCGGGGTCGGGCTCAACAGTGCGATGGCCTCGGCCGTCAACGTGCTCGGCGACGTACATGGCGGCGCGGGCGAGCAGGCCGTCGAGCTCTATCAGGACATCGCCGCGCGCACCGACGCCGGCGCTGGCGAAGCCGATGCTGTCCAGGCCGGTCTGGACGCCTTCGTCGCGGCCCACGGCAAGGTCATTCCAGGCTTCGGCCACCGGTTTCATCCGGTCGACCCACGCAGCGCACCGCTGCTCGCCCTGGTCGACGACGCGGCGCGGCAGGGCGCTGTGAGCGGCCGATATGCCGCCATCGGCCGCGCGGTGGAAACCCATCTTGAAGCGAAGAAGGGCAAGCCCATCCCGATGAACATCGACGGCGCCACGGCGGTGATCTATGCCGAGCTGGGCTTCGCGGCGCCTCTCGCACGCGGACTGTTCTGCCTGTCGCGCTCTGTCGGCATCCTGGCCCACGCGTGGGAGCAGACCGAACAGGGGGGCCGCATCAAGGGGCCGCTGCCGCGCCGCTACACATGGACGTACGACGGTCCGGCGCGCCGCCCGGTACCGGTCCAGGATTGAGGCCGTCGCGAGTGATTCCGGGAGCCGCTGAATGAAGGCCGCCCAACTGTTCGACAAGGGCCTCTAGAAGCAGGGCGTCGAGTTCATCGGCATTCCCGGTGAGGGAGTGTCGAGGGGATGGATGCCCTGCTCGATAGTTGGAGCAGACCTATCTCGAGCGGACCTTGTGTTCCAGAAAGTCAGAGGCGCGACCGTTGGCCCGGCGCATCCACGGGGGTGGGCCGGTGCCGCTTGCAAGCAAGCCGCGCGCGCGATCGAGTTCGCCAAACAGCTCGGTGACGAACTGGATGAACAGGCGCGCCCGTGGATTTCGCCGGGTGGCGGAGGTGTAGAGCACATTGACCGGCGGCACGTCGGTGGCTTCCCAATCCGACAGCGCCGGGACCAACGCTCCGGCAGTCACCTCCGGAATATCGGCCCAATCCACAAAGCGCCCGACGCCGTGGCCTCGCAGCACCAGTTGCTGCACCAGCGCCCGATGCGCGTTGCTGGTGGTCAGCCAGCCACGAGCCACCACGGTCTGCTGCTCGGAACCCTTAGTGAAGTTCCAGACGTCCATCACGCGTCCGTAGTTCCCCCGGATGTTGAAGCAGACATGACTTTCAAGGTCCTTCGGCTGCGCCGGCTTGCCATGTGCCGACCAGTAGGAGGGCGAGGCGAGCACCCGGAATCGGCTTTCGCCAATGCGGCGACAGACAAGATCCGGCGCCTTCGGCCACCCCACCATCAGCATGACATCCAGACCCCTCACCTGCTCTTCGGTGACGCTCAGGAAGTCGCGCACGTCCAGCTCGATGTCGGGGTAGCGACTGTGGAAACTCGGCAGTGCCGCCACCAGACAACCTTTGGCGATCACTTCCTGGACGCCAACCACCAGCGTTCCCTTCAAGCGCACGTCGGAGGAGCGTGCGTGATCATCCGCCGCGGCCAACTCGGCCAACAGCGGCACGCACGCGTCGAGGTAGCTCGAACCGGCTGGCGTCAGGGTGAGACCACGATGCGAGCGCTCAAACAGGACAAGCCCCAAATGGTCTTCCAGCGCCTTGATCATCCGCGCGATCGCCGGCACCGTGACACCCTGGACCCGCGCGGCTCCCGAAAAGCTTTTTTCGGCGGCCGCGGAAGCGAGGTATTGCAGAGCGCGAATCTTGTCCACGATTCAGGCGATGAGGCACGCGACTTGAGGCCAGAACATTTTGTTTACGCCCGCAGCATGGCTGTGAGTATTTCACAGTGACGATTCGCGGCCTAGAGTTGATGCATCCACCCACGTCAACAGGAGTCCGCCGATGTTCAGGTCCCTATCGCGGCACGTTCTCGGTCTCGCGCTCGCGCTGCCGACACTGTGCTCAGGCGCTGATCCGGCGTGGCCTTCACGACCGATCACGATCATTGCTCCCGGTGATGCCGGCGGCGTGCTGGACATTCGGGCGCGCTGGCTGGCCGAGCGCTTGACTCCTCTACTCGGCCAGAACGTCATCGTCGACAACCGCCCAGGGTCCGGCGGTTTGATCGGCACCCAGGCGGGAGCCAGAAGTGCGGCCGATGGCCACACGTTGACCCTGATCCACCTGGGCACGATGGCGATCAATCCGCATCTGTTCAGCCGCCTCGGGTATGACCCCCTGACCGACTTCATCCCCATCACGCAGATTACGGGAGGGCCCCAGGTGCTGGTGGTCCACCCATCCGTCAAGGCGAGCAGCCTGGCCGAGCTGATCAGTCTCGCGAAGGCCCAGCCGGGGCAGCTGAACTTCGGCTCCAGCGGTATCGGTACGCCGGGGCATCTTGCTGCCGAACTGTTCAAACGATCGGCGGTACTCGACGTGGTGCATGTTCCCTACAAGGGGGGCGGACAAGCCGTGTCGGCGTTGCTGGCGGGCCAGGTCACCTTCATGGCCGAGAACCCGAGCGTGCTGGTCCAGCATGTCGCGGCCGGCCGGCTGCGCGCGTTGGCAGTCACCGGAGCGACGCGACTCAAGTCGCTGCCCGAGGTTCCCACGACAGCCGAGGCGGGTTCCCCGGAACTGGAACTCGTCGCCTGGACCGGATTGGCCGTTCCTGCCGGAACGCCCCAGGCTGTTGTCGATCGAATCCACCGCGAGGTCCGCGAGTTGATGGCAAGCCCGAAAGCAAACGAATGGCTGGAGCTGATTGGTTCGTACCCTCGCACCGACTCACCGGAGTCGTTCGCTCGGGTCATTCGTGCCGACCACGCGAAGTGGGGGAAGGTCATTCGCGACGCCGGGATTCGCCTTGAGTAGCGCCCCGTCATCCGTGCAGGCTCCCATCATCCACTCCGGTGCGGCCGGGCACGATGATCCTCGTCGACGCCTGCGGGCCTTGATCGATGCGAACTGGACCACGCAGGCCATTGCGGCAAGCGTTCGGTTGGGTTTGCCGGACCTGCTGGTGGACGAAGCCCAGACGGCTGAGGCCCTGGCATCGCAGGCGTCATGCCACCTGCCGTCGCTGCTTCGGCTGCTGCGAGCGCTGACGAGCATCAGCGTGCTTTCGGAAGACGAAGACGGGCGCTTCGCGCTCACCGAAACCGGCCGTCTGCTTGGCACCGATGTGCCGGGCTCCATGGCGGCATGGGCCGAGCTGTGTGGCACCAGCTCCTGGGTCGCCTGGGGCCGGCTCGACGAGTGTGTGCGCAGCGGATTGAGTGCACGCAAGCAGAGCAGCGGTGCGGGCGGCTTCGACCATCTTGCCAAGAACGATGCGGCGGCGCTGCTCTTCAACCGCGCCATGGTCGGGCTGAGCCGCCCGGTCGCCGCCTCGGTCGCAGCCGAAGTCGACTTCTCCGGTGTCGTGCGCGTCGTTGACGTGGGGGGCGGATTCGGCGAACTGATCGCGGCCGTCCTGTGCGTCCATCCGCGTCTGAAGGGTGTGCTGTTCGACATGGCCCACGCGATTGGCCGCGCGCACGACTCGCTCGCGGCATCGAACGTCGCTGACCGCTGTGAGCTGGTCGCCGGGGACTTCTTCAACGCGGTGCCCGCGGGCGCCGACGCCTATCTGTTGAAGAGTGTGCTGCACGATTGGGACGATGAGCAATGCACGGCGATCCTCGCCAACTGCGCAAAGGCCATGCCACCCCACGCGCGACTCCTGATCGTGGAACGCCTGATGCCCGAGCGCTTTGCGGATTCCCCGCACGATCGCGGCATCGCGCGAGGGGACCTGAACATGCTCGTCGCGCAGGATGGACGAGAGCGAACGCTTGAGCAGTACCGGCTGCTGCTCGGTGCCGCTGGGCTTCGCTTGCAGAACTCGCTGACGTTGAGCAGTGGATTCGATGTTCTCACGGCCGAGCGTTCTAGAGACGGCGCACCCACACGCTGAAACATTGAAAGTCGAGCCACCACCAATTCCTGCAGGCCACGCGGGGCCTGCAGGCACACCCAAAGCGCACCCGTCCAGTGACACTCAACGGCGCAGCGCGGTAGACAGCAACATCGCCGGCTGGCGCCTGTTGTCGGCGTCGGTCACCAGCAACAGGTCGATCGTGTCGCCGGTGACCGATGCCGCGATACCTTCGACCTTGCAGGTCAGTGACAGGCGCTCCAGCATTCGGAGGGTGCCGCCCGCATCGACGAGGCCGATCACAGAGCCGGCGCAGACACCATCGTTGCAGGTGTCGGAGGTGTCCTCAGCGGCGGCACTGAAGAGCCAGTCACCGCCAGCCAGGGACGCACCGTCGGTGAACGACAGCGGCACTCCGTCGATTGTTCCAAGTTCGAACCGCGCGATCGAGGCATGGCGCGGCGCCGGGCCCCCGACAGCGAGCCACCGTTGCAGATCTTGCCAGCTCGAGTCGATGCGAGCGTTGATCGCCGAGCCACTGTTGCCGCGCTGGAGCCGGCACAGCGTGTCACCGGTCGAACCCCCAGGTCAGGCCGAACGTCCACCACGCGGGTGCGCTGGCGTCCAGCGCTCGAGCGCGACTCAGGTCGAGGTTCATCGATGGCGTCAATGACCAGCGCGCACCTGCTCGCCAGAAGTTCGCGCCACTCTCTCTGAAGCGTTCGGCGACGAACGACCAGGCCGTCAGCGGGGACCACTCGAGTGCCAGGCCGGCCCGGTGGGTGTCGAACTGGCCCTGGCGGAAATCGCGCCCGAGGTTGACGTGGGTGAGCAGCGTCTCCGTGGCCTGCCATGAGATGGGCACGACCAGCGTGCTGCCGAGGTAGCGCGGCGAATGATCCTGCGCGGCGACACCGAGTACGAAGCCGGCACTCCAGCCGTCGCGGACCGTTCGCGTCCACTTGAGTTGTGCGCCGGCGATGCTCGTCGTGCCGGCGCCATCCAGGCGGAGGCGGTCAATGTTCAGCCCGAGTTCGACGGGGCCGGTCCGGCAGGCCGAACCGGCGTGGAGCAGTGTCCGTGCACCGCCACTCTCGCGATCCCACCAGGTTTCGAGCTGGCATTGGCCGGGTTCGAGCAGTGCCGCGTCGTCCACCGCATGGTGTCCGCCGGCAGCTTGCGCCGGTAGGCCGGCGGCAAGGCCGGCTGCCAGCATGCCGAGCGCCAGCCACAGGCGTGGCGTTGGGTGGCGAGCCGCGGCGGCAGTGAGCGGCAGGCCGGTGTTGCTTTTCTTGTTCATTGAGAGCTCCTTCAGGCATCCGTTGGCAGGTGCCCTCACGCCATCATGCCGAGGTTTCCTGCGCTATCGCGACACGCGATCCTCGACCCTCCCGCCGAAGTCTCCGAAGCCGCCGCACAATGGCCCCCGTGCCTCGCATCCCCTCCACCCGCCACGTGTTCCAGCCAGTGCAGCTCGTGCGCCCGGCGGAGGTTGTCGCGCACCGCATTGCCGAGGCCATCCGCGCCGGTGATGTGAAGCTCGGTGAGCGCTTGCCCTCCGAGCACAACCTCAGCGCGCAGTTGAACGTCAGCCGCCCCACGCTGCGCGAAGCGCTCAAGCTGCTCTCGGCGGCCGGCGTGCTGGAAGTGCGCCCCGGCTCCTCGGGCGGCATCTTCGTGGTCAGCCAGTCCGTGCCCACCGAACTCGGCGGCCAGCCGCTGCCGGAGATGCCGATGGAGGACCTGGCGGTGGTGATGGAGGCGCGGCGCCTGATCGAGCCGCAGGTGGCGCGCATGGCCGCGGCCTTCGGCACGCCCGCCGACTTCCAGGCCATGCGTGAGGCCGTGGCGTTGAGCGAGGAAGCAGCGCGCCCCTTCCGACGCCATCGCATCACGCAAGAAGGCATGCAGCTGATGACCTTGGCCAGCACGCGCTTCAACATCGCGATGGCGCGCGCCACCCAGAACGCCATGATGGTGCAGATCATGGAGTTGTTGCTGCGCCGCATGGAGCCGGTGCGGCTGCGCGCGCTCGCCGAACTGGACGATGTCACCCTGTCGACCCGCACCCTGGCCGACAGCCTGGTGGCCATCGAAAGCGGCGATCCGGACAGCATCGAGCAGGCTACTTTCGCGCGCATCGCCCTGCTGGAACAGTCCTGGGAGCGCGCCACCGGCAAGCGCCTGCGGCGACGGCCCTTGCTGCGGCTGGTGGCCGAAGGCATTGGCATGCTGCCGGCGCTGGTTGCCCCCGCCTCCGGGTCCGCCGCACGCCCCCGCCGCGGCGGCAGCCAAAAGCCCCCGCGCAAATAAAGCCGCAAAAAGAAAACCGCAAAAAAACCGGTGACAAGTCGTTCCATGTTTGGTATAAAAACATACCGAACTCGGTTCTATCCTGGAAACTGACATCGGCGCCCGTGCTGCCCGGCTGGCAGACTTGCCCGGAGAATCGCTTTGCTCCAGCTCGAAAACCTCAGCAAGTCCTTTGGCGCCCTGCGGGCGATCGACGGGGTGAGCTTTGGCGTGGCGCGCGGCAGCATCACCGGGCTGATCGGCCCCAACGGCGCGGGCAAGACCACCCTGTTCAATACCATCGCCGGCGCCATGGCGCCCGATGCCGGGCGCATCCTGCTCGGCGGCAGCGACATCGCCGGGCTGCGCGCCGACGAAGTGTTCCACCGCGGCATCGGCCGCACGTTCCAGATTCCGCGCCCGCTGCCGGCGCTGACCGTCATGGAAAACCTGCTGCTGGCGCCCACCGGGCAGGCCGGTGAGCACTTCTGGGCCGCCTGGCTGCGCCGCGGCACCATCCGTGCTCAGGAAGCGGCGCACCGCGAGAAGGCACGCGAGGTGCTGGAATTCACCGGCCTGGCCAAGCTGATGGACGAGCCCGCCGGCGTGCTGTCGGGCGGCCAGCAAAAGCTGCTGGAGCTGTCGCGCATCCTGATGGTCGACCCGCCGCTGATCCTGCTGGACGAGCCGGCCGCCGGCGTCAACCCGGTGCTGCTCGAAAGCCTGGTCGAGCGCATCCAGCAATTGCATCAGCGCGGCGTCAGCTTCCTGCTGATCGAGCACAACATGGACATGGTGATGCGCCTGTGCAACCCCGTGGTGGTGATGGCGCAGGGCCGGCTGGTGACACAGGGCGCGCCCGCAGACGTGCGCAACGATCCGCGCGTCATCGACGCCTACCTGGGGGACGCACTGTGAGCGCGCAGGGCTCGGTCGTGAGCGCGCAGGGCTCGGTCGTAAGCGCGCAGGGCGCGCCGCTGCTGGTGGCCGAGGACGTGGTCGCGGGCTACCGCGCCAGCCTGCCCATCGTGCATGGCGCCAGCCTGCAGGTGGCGCCCGGCGAGATCCTGGTGGTGCTGGGGCCCAACGGCGCCGGCAAGTCCACGCTGGTGAAGTCGCTGGCCGGCACCTGCCCGCGCTTTGGCGGCAGCGTGCGCCTGGGCACGCAGGACGTGAGCGCGCTGCCGGCGCACCTGCTGGCGGCCGCGGGCATCGGCTTCGTGCCGCAGACCGCCAACATCTTCACCACGCTGTCGGTCGAAGAGAACCTGCGCGTCGGCGGGCACCTGCTGGAGCGCGCCGTGCTGCGCCGGCGGCTGGAAGAAGCTTTTGCGCGCTTTCCCGATCTGGTGGCCAAGCGCAAGCTGCCGGGCAACGCCTTGTCGGGCGGGCAGCGCCAGATGCTGGCCGTGGCGCGTGCGCTGATGGTGGCGCCACGTGTGCTGATGCTCGACGAGCCCAGCGCCGGCCTGTCGCCGCTGATGGTGGGACAGGTGTTCCGCCAGGTGCGCGCCATTGCCGACAGCGGCATCGCCGTGCTGATGGTGGAGCAGAACGTCAAGGCCGGCCTGGCCATCGCCGACCGCGGCCTGGTGCTGGTCGGAGGGCGCATTGCGCACCAGGGCGCGGCGGCCGCGCTGCGGGGCGATCCGCTGCTGGCCGAGCTGTATCTGGGCCGCCACGGCGGCCCCGTGGCCGGCGGCGTGGAGGCCGCGGCATGATCGCCCAGGCCATCGTCGACGGTTTCCTCAGCGGTGCCATCGTGGCGCTGGGCGCCATCGGCGTGACCTTCAGCCTGTCGATCCTGCGCTTCGCCAACTTCTCGCACGGCGACCTGCTGGGCGTGGGCGCCTACGGTGCGCTGGGCGTGCTGCTGCTGGGTGCGGTCGGCGGCGCCGCGAAGGCGCTGGAGGCGCCCCTGGGCCCGTTCTCCTTTGGCTGGCTGTTGGTCATCGGCCTGGCCGGCGGCATCGTGGTGGCGGTGGCGGTGGCCTTGCTGCTCGAGCGCCTGGTCTACCGGCCGCTGCGCGAGCGCGCGGCCGATCCGCTGACGCTGGTGTTCGCCTCGTTCGGCCTGGCGCTGCTGCTGCGCAGCGCCATCCTGCTGTTCTTCGGGCCCGACCCGCACCAGTACAGCACCGAGATCCAGATGGCGCTGCGCCTGCCCGGGCCGGTGCTCGTCATGCCCGACCAGATTCTGGTCTTCGTCGTCACGCTGGTGGTGCTGGCGGGTCTGTGGCTGTTCCTGCAGCGCAGCCGGCAGGGCATGGCCATGCGTTGCGTGGCCGAGAACCCTTCGCTGGCGGGCGTGACCGGCATCGACACCGCCGCCACCGTGCGCATCACCTGGATCGTCTCGGCAACGCTGGCCGCGCTGGCCGGTGTGCTCTACGGCGTGACGGTGCAGGTGCGGCCGGAGATGGGCATCAGCCTGCTGCTGCCGCTGTTCACGGCCGCCATCCTGGGGGGCGTGGGCAGCGTGCCTGGCGCGGTGCTGGCCGCGTTCCTGTTGAGCCTGGCTGAAAACCTGCTGTCGCTGGTCATGCCCGGCTCCTACAAGCCGCTGGTGCCCTTTGTGCTGTTGTTGGTCGTGCTGTACGTGCGTCCGCAGGGGCTGTTTCCCATCGCCGGGCAGAAGTAGCCATGCTCGCCTACACACTCTTCTTCATCACCGTCGCCGCGATCCTGTCGATCGCCACGCTGGGTCTGAATTTGCAATGGGGCATCTCGGGCCAGTTCAATGCCGGGGTGGTCGGCTTCGTGGCCATCGGCGGCTACACGCTGGCCATCCTGACCATGCCCGCGACCGAGCGGCTGCTGGTGCAGTGGAACCTGCCCTTCGCCGTCGCGCTGGCCGCCAGCCTCGTCACCAGCGCTGCGGCCGCGCTGCTGGTGGGCCTGGCCACACTGCGCCTGCGCAGCGACTACCTGGCCATCGCCACCTTCGGCGTGGGCTCGTCCATTCAGCTGCTGGCCAACAACCTGGAGTCGCTGACCGGCGGCTCGCGCGGGCTGGTCGGCATCCCGCGGCCCTTCGAGTCGCTCGGCGCGCAGGGCTTTGCATGGGCCTACGGCGCCATGGTGCTGGCGATCCTGGCGCTGTCCTATGCCGCGCTGCAGGCGCTGCTGCATTCACCCTGGGGCCGGGTGCAGCGCGCCATGCGCGAGGACGAATCCGTCTGCGCCGCGCTGGGCAAGGACGTGGTGCGGCTGCGCCTGTCCAGCTTCGTGCTGGGCTGCGTGTTCATGGGCCTGTCGGGCGCGCTCTATGCCGGCTTCGTCGGCACCACCAGCCCGAGCGAATTCATGCCCATCCTCACCTTCCAGCTCTGGGCCATGCTGATCGTGGGCGGCAGCGGCAGCAACCGCGGCGCCATTGCCGGCACCTTCGTGGTCTGGGGCTTGTGGACCCTGTCCGGCGCGGCCATCAGCCTGGTGCTGCCGGCGCAGTGGCAAGCCCAGGCCGGCGCGCTGCAATCCATCCTGGTCGGCCTGGTCCTGGTGCTGACCCTGCTGCTGCGCCCCCAAGGCTTGCTCGGCGCACGCCGCGCTGCTTGAATCTCGTTTCTTCCGTCGTCCCTTCTTCTTCAAACTCAGGAGCACACCATGCCCACCCTTCGCCGACTGGCCGCCCCGGCCGCCGCCTCCTTGTTCGTGCTGGCCTGCGGCCAGGCCGCCGCGCAACAGGACTGCCCCAAGCTGGGCGGTGTGATCGCGCTGACCGGTGCGCAAGGCGCCATCGGCAAGGTCATCGCCGACGCCGGCAAGCTGGCGGTGGACCAGGTCAACAAGGCCGGCGGCGTGAAGGGCTGCCAGGTCGAGTTCGTGGTGCGCGACGACACCAGCCAGCCTTCGGTGGGCCTGGACGCGGCGCGCTTCCTGGTCGACGTGCAGAAGGTCAACGCCATCGTCGGCCTGGTGGGCAGCGGCACGGCGCTGCAGGTCGTCAACTCGGTCTCGGTGCCCAACAAGATCCCCACCGTCGCCTGCTGCGCCGTGACGCCGGCCCTGACCAAGCTGTCCGAGGAGGGCAAGACCGGCGGCTACTTCTTCCGCACCATCCCCGTGGCCCGCAGCATGGCGCTGGTGCATGCCCAGACGGCGGTGGACAAGGGCTACAAGAAGACGGTGATCATGTACATCAACAACGACTTCGGCAGCGGCGTGGCGCCCGACACCCAGCGCGCGCTCGAAAAGCTGGGCGGCGGCGTGGCGGGCATGGTGCCCTACGCAGAGAACCAGCCGTCGTACCGCTCGGACGTGCAGAAGGCGCTGGCGCTGAACGCGGATTCACTGATCCTCCTGGGCCTGTCGCAGGACGGCACGGCCGTGCTGCGCGACTGGTTTGCGCTCGGCGGCACGCCCAACGTGATCCTGCACAACACCATGCGCTCGCCCGACGTGCTGAAGAACGTCGGCGAGAAGTTCCTCGAGAAGGCGGTCGGCGTCGACAACGCGCCGGCCAGCGGCCCCAGCGCCGAAGCCTTCAGCCGCGACTTCCAGGCCGCGTACAACCGGCCCGCCGTGGGCCCGGGCCTGCAGACCATGTACGACGCCGCGGCCATCACCTTGCTGGCCATGCAGGCCGCGCCCAAGCTCGACGGCCCTTCCATCCGCGACGCGCTGCGCGCCGTCCAGGACCCGCAAGGCGAGGTGGTGGGCACTGGCGTGGAGGGGCTGAAGAAGGGCCTCGACGCGCTCAAGGCCGGCAAGAAAATCCGCTACGTCGGCGCCACCGGCGCCTTCACCTTCGACAAGAACGGCGACGTCATCGGCCCGATGCTGGTGTGGAAGGTGCAGGGCGGCAACATCGTCACCGAGCGCACCTTCGCGACCGAGGAGATGCAGGCGATCGAGAAGAAGGTGGGGTTGTGAGTTCGATCGAGACCATCACGCTGGCGCCCGGCTACACCGTCTCGCGGGTGGCCAAGGGCAACTGGCAACTGGCCGAGCGCCACAGCGCGGCCTACGACCAGGACGTGGCGGTGGAGGACATGCGCCGCTTCGTCGAAGCCGGCATCAACGCCTTCGACTGTGCCGACCACTACGTCGGCGTCGAAGACCTGATCGGGCGCTTTCGCGCAAAGTACCCGTCACTGGCGAGCGGCCTGCGCGTGTCCACCAAGTACACGCCCGACCTCGACCTGCTGCCCACGCTGAGCAAGCGCGATGTCGAGGAAGCGGTCGACACGTCGCTCAGGCGCTTGGGCGTGGAGCAGCTCGACGTGGTGCAGTTTCACTGGTGGGACTACGAAGTCCCGGGTTGTGTGCAGGCCTTGCTGTGGCTGCAGGAAATGCGCAAGGCCGGCAAGCTGGCGCACGTGGGCACCACCAACTTCGATGTGGCCCACATGCGCGAGATCACCGGCGCCGGGGTACAGCTGTTCAGCCACCAGTTGCAGTATTCGCTGCTCGACCTGCGGCCCGAGCGCGGCATGGTGGCGTTCTGCCGTGAACACGGCATCCACCTGTTCTGCTACGGCACCATCGCCGGCGGCTTTCTGTCGAACAAGTGGCTGGGCCAGCCCGATCCGCCGCAGCCCTATGCCAACCGCTCGCTGGTGAAGTACCGGCTGATGGTCGAAGAGTTCGGCGGCTGGGCACGCTTTCAGGAACTGCTGCGCCAGCTCGATGCCATCGGGCGCAAGCACGGCACCGGCATTTCGACCATCGCCGCGCGCTGGGTGCTGGACAAGCCGCAGGTCGCGCTCGCCCTGGTGGGCGCCAAGGACGCCAAACACCTGGCCGAGACGCTGGAGATCGGCCGCGTCAAGCTCGACGACGAGGACCGCAGCACGCTGGACGAGTTGGCCGCTTCCGGGGCCGGCGCGCCGGGTGACTGCTACGCCGTGGAGCGCGACCCGGACAGCATGCACAAGCGCATCATGCAGATGAACCAGAACGTGCAAGGCGCGCCAGACAAGGTCGTTATGGCGCCCGACTTGAACCAACTCAGGGGTTGAACATGGCCGATTCCAATTTCGATTCCAGCGCCAGCCAAGACGTCTTCGAGCTCTACGACCTGCGCGTCGAGGTCGTTGAATCCGAGCGCCCGGCGATCATGCATGTGAAGAAGGGCGACACCTTCGACGTCATCGGCGGGCGCCTGGTGTTCCCGAAGGATCGGCCGGAGTTTTCGCTGTACGGCCTGCTGGCCGTGCTGCCCTTCATCCCGGCCAAGCAGCGGCCCACCCACCCCAACGACTGGATGACCTCCGACTGCCTGATCGCTTCGACCGACCCGGCCTGCGGTGCGCGCTTCAAGATCACTCGGCTGGACAAGCGGCCGCTGCACCCCGCGGACTTCAGCGTGGTGCCGCTGGGCCAAAGTAACGGTTGATCGGCGGCTCATCGAAGCCCAAAGCGCAAAGCCCAAGCCGATCGAACGGCACGACAGCTTTTGCGTGTTGTGCCGCTCGCGCTGCGGCGCGCGCTACCTTGTCGAAGGCGAGCGGCTGGTGGGCGTGGAGCCCTGGCCCGAGCACCCCACCGGCGGCGGCCTGTGCGCCAAGGGCCGCGCCGCGCCCGAGATGCAGGCCCACCCGCAGCGCTTGTCCAGGCCGCTGCGGCGTACCACGCCGCGTGGCGACGCGGACCCGAAGTGGCAGGAAGTCGGCTGGGACGAAGCGCTCGACGACATCGCTGCGCGACTGCGGGCGATTCGCGATGCGCATGGCGCACACGCGGTGGCCTTCGCCAGCGCCTCGCCGGGCGCCAGCGGCATGTCGGACAGCCTGGATTGGCTCGAACGCCTGATCTTCGCCTTCGGCAGCCCGAACTTCCTGACCGGTGTGGAGCTGTGCAACTGGCACCGCGACCACAACCACGCCTTCACCTTCGGCACCGGTATCGGCATGCCGGACTATGCGAACACCGACCTGGTGCTGCTGTGGGGCTTCAACCCGGGCAATGTGTGGCTCGCACAGGCCCAGGCGCTGGCGCAGGCGCGCGCGCGCGGCGCGAAGCTGCTCGTCATCGACCCGGCGCGCACGCGCCATGCGCAGGGCGCTGACCTGTGGCTGCAGCCGCGCCCGGGCACGGATGCGGCGCTGGCCCTGGGCCTGGCGCGCGAGCTGCTGCACGCGCCAGGCCGGGACGACGGCTTCGTGCGGCAATGGACCAACGCCTGCTTCCTGGTGCGCGACGACACGGGGCGCTGGCTGACGGCGCGCGATCTCGATCCGGCTAACGACGACGAGCGGCCCGTGGCCTGGGACGAAGCCGCCCGCGCGCCGGTACTGTTCGACACCGGTGACACCTTTCCCGAGACGCTGGCGCTGCGCGGCCACCATGCGGTGCGCGGCATCGTCTGCCGCACGGCACTGGAGTGTTATGTCGAGGCCTGCGAGCCCTGGACGGCGCAGCGTGTGCAGCAGGCGACCGGCATTCCCGCCGAGCAGTTGCAACAGGCCGCGCGCCTGTTGGCCGCTTCGCAGCGCATCAGCTACTTCAGCTGGACCGGCATCGCGCAGCATGCCAATGCGACGCAGACCGATCGCGCCATCGCGCTGCTGTATGCGCTGACCGGCTGCGTCGATGCGCCCGGTGGCAACCGCCACCTGCGCCGCCTGCCGGTGAACGCGCCGAACGACCGCAGCTTGATGGACCCTGCGCAGGCCGCGCTGGCCCTTGGCCTGGCGCAGCGGCCCCTGGGCCCGCCGGCACACGGCTGGGCGCTGGCCGACGACTTCCAGCGTGCTGCGCTGGAGGGTGTGCCTTACCGCGTGCGCGCCCTGGTGGGCTTCGGCGCCAACCTGGTGCTGTCGCAGC
Organism: Methylibium sp.; assembly: GCA_031414975.1. GTDB lineage: Bacteria > Pseudomonadota > Gammaproteobacteria > Burkholderiales > Burkholderiaceae_C > LGRD01. Next base: position 23,096 of record JANOQS010000068.1, read on the forward strand.
CGGACTCGTCGCGCACGGCGGCCGCGCTGGATGCGCTGGAGTTCCAGGTGCATTGCGACCTGTTCGAGAACCCCACTGCACGCCACGCCGACTACCTGCTTCCGGTGCGCACGCCGTGGGAGCGCGAAGGCTTGCGCATCGGCTTCGAGATCGGCGCGCGCGCGGTGGAGCAGGTGCAACTGCGCCAGGCGCTGGTGCCGCCGCCGCCGGGCAATGTCGCACGCTCCGACCTCGACATCGTCTTCGCCCTGGCCACGCGCCTGGGCCTGGGCGCGTTGTTCTTCGACGGCGATATCGAGCGTGCCCACGACCACGTGCTGGCGCCCATCGGCCTGTCGGTGGCGCAACTGCGCGCGTTGCCTGCGGGCGTGCGTGTGCCGGTGCCGCAGGTCGACCGCGCCTACAGCGCACGGCTGGCGGATGGCCGCGTGGCCGGCTTCGGCACGCCGAGCCGGCGCATCGAGCTGCACTCGGACCAGTTCGCGCGCGTGGGCATCGCCGCAGTGCCCCATTGGGTGGCGCCAGCCAGCGGTGCCGATGGCGGATACCCGCTGACCTTGTCCAGCGCCAAGAGCGGGTACTACTGCCAGAGCCAGCACCGCGCGCTGCCCTCGCTGCGGCAGCGCGAGCCCGAGCCGCTGGCGCGCCTGCATCCGGACGTCGCACGCCGCCACGGCATCGCGGCCGGCGACTGGATGGACGTGCAAACGCGCCGTGGCTCGGCGCGTTACCGCGCCGAGCTGGACGCCTCGCTGGCCGACGGCACCGTGTTGACCAGCTTCGGCTGGTGGCAGGGATGCGACGAACTGGGCCTGCCGGCCACGGACCCGCTGGCGCCGGGGCATGCCAACCCCAACGCCATCATCGACGCCACGCTGCTGGATGGCCCGTCGGGCTCGGCACCGCTGCGCTCGCTGCCTTGCGCGATCGCGCGCGTGCATGACGCGAACGGCATGAGCGACACGAACGACACGGGCGACACGAACGGCGCGGCCGGCTGGGACGGCGCCTTCGAGGCCCAGGCCCGCTGCACCGGCTGGCCGTCCTCGCGTGTGCTCGAGCTGGAGCTGAGCGCAGCGGACGGGCGTGGCTTGCCCGACTACCGGCCGGGGCAGCATGTGCGCATCGCCATGCAGATGGCCGACGGAACCGAATGCGAGCGCTGTTATTCGCTGGTGGGCGCGGCAGTGCAGCCCGGCCGCCGTGCCTACCGCATCGCGGTGGGTCTGGCGCGCGAGGGCGGTCTGCTGTCGGGCGCCTTGCACAGCCTGTTCCACAGCGATCCGGGGCGCAGCGTGCCGGTGCGGCTGCGTCGCCCTGCCGGGCGCTTCCTGCTGCCGGGCCGGCCCTCGCGGCCCGTGATGTTGCTGGCCGCCGGTGTGGGCGTGACGCCTTTCATGGCCTTGCTCGAAGGCTGGGCCGCCGAGCCGGCGTCGCTGCGGGTTCCGGCGCTGCTGCTGCACGGCAGCCGCAGCGCAGGCGAGCAGCCCTACGCGCAGCGCCTGGCACACATCGCGCTGGCCTTGCCGCAACTCGAGGTGATGGCGCTGCACAGCGAAGGTGCAGCGGGTGCGTCGAGCGGGCGCGTCGGCGCGCTACATGTGGCGGCGCGCTGGATCGAAGCGCGCGCGAGCTTCCACGTCTGTGGCCCGCCCGCCATGGCCAGCGACACGATGGCCGGTCTGGTGGCGCGCGGCGTTCCCCGCCACGACATCTTCAGTGAAGCCTTCAGCCTCGCGCCCGACGCGCCACCCACCTCGGCCCTGGGCTGCAGCGTGCACTTCGTGCGCAGCGGCACGCGCGCCGTCTGGGGCGCATCGGACACCAACCTGCTCGCGCTGGCCGAACGCGTGGGCGTGCAACTTTCCGGTGGCTGCCGCGTGGGCCAATGCGAGACCTGCCGGGTCGGGCTGCGCGCGGGCCAGGTCTGGCACCGAGGCGAAACCCCGCCCTTGGACGAGCACGAGTGCCTGGCTTGCCTGGCCGTGCCTGTGGGCGATGTGGAGATCGACGCATGACAGCGGCAGCAAGGCGCCTGGGCCTGGTCGGCCGCGGACGCATCGGTGGCCCGGTGCTCGCGGCCTGGCGGGCCGGCCAGCTGCCGGGCTGGGAAGTCTGCAGCGTGCTGGCGCGGCGGGCCGACGAGGGGCGTGAGCCCCTGTTCACCACCGACCTGGGGGCTTTCCTCGCGACCCGGCCCGAGCTGGTGGTGGAAGTGGCCGGCCCACCCGCCCTGGCCGAGGTGGGCGAACACGTGCTGCGCTGCGCCGAGCTCTGGAGCACCAGCGGCGCGGCCCTGGCGGACGAAGCGCTGCTGCGCAAGCTGGAGGTCGCAGGGCGCGAGCACGGCCATCGTCTGCGCATGCTGTCTGGTGCGTTTGCTGGCCTGGACGGTGTGGCGGCCGCGGCGGCCGCGGCGGGCAACACGCTTCATCTGGTGATTGAATTGCCGCCCGGCCCAGCGCCTGCCGAGCACCGCTTCAGCGGCTCGGTGCGTGAGGCCGCGCGACGCTTCCCGAATGCCGTCAACGTGGCCGTCGCTGCGGCGCTTGCCGGGCCGGGCCTGGACGCCACGAGCATCGAGGTGCTGCATCCCGGGCCCGTGGCACGCAACCGGCTCGTTCTACAGGGCCAGAGTGCTGCCGGCACGCTGCAGGTCGAGGTGCAGCCCGAGCTCGGCCAGGGCGAGCATCCAGTCGCCTGCAGTGTGATCGCTGCACTGCGGCGGGAGTTGCAGGTCGTATGGGCGGGCTAGGAGCGTGGGCGGCAGAAGGTCGTCGGCTGCAACGCGCGAGAAACCGGCACCG
>JANOQS010000069.1:0-18542 GCA_031414975.1 Methylibium sp.
CTCGTCGTGCGCGGCCAGGTAGGCCAGCATGCGCCTGGTGAACGGGCTTCCATCGGCGGCGACGAGGATCTTCATCGGGTGTCCTGCAGAGCGATGGGCCCATGTTTGCAGGTGGCTCGAACGGCTCGTTGACGAAGATCAAGGAAGGCAGGCCGGCAACCCGGTTTCCGATCGTGAACCCTTTCACGGCCATCGCGAACCCGCTGCCTGTGAAGCATCAAGACATTCGGTTCCCGGCCGAAGAGTCTGGCTTGTGCGACCCGACCACCGGCTCGCGCGCATTGATCGCCGGGGCCCCCATGAAACCTTGCTTCCTCACGCTGACGCTCATCGCCGGATGCGCCACCTTGGCCGCTCCTGCCTTCGCCCAGTCTGCCTTGCCGCAGGTCAGCGCAGCCGCCACGGCGATGCCCAAGCCTGCAGCCGGCGCCCCGAGAGCGGCGGCCGTGGTCGCGGCCGCAAGCGCCGATGGCCGGGCTCCGGTTCGCACGCCCGGCAGCACCAGCTTCACGGCGGCCGGCAGCGTGATCATCCTGGCCGACGGCATCGTGGCCAATGCCACCAACGCACAGATCCTGCCGCCGGCACCGGGCTTCGCCTACGACCGCTGAACGTGACAGTCGGTGCCCAGCGCCGGCCGATGGCCGCCCCAGCGCTGGCCCGACTGATCAGGGCTTGAAAGACTGCACCGTCTCCCAGGCCACCGTCTGCAGGTGCTGCGCCACGTCGGGCGGGAGACCGGCCGTGTAGGTGTTGCCCACCGGCGACTTCTTGAACAGGCTCGCCATCACCACCGCCGCGCCGAGATAGGTACCGGCCAGGCTCGGGTGGCGCTTGTCAGGCGCATACAAATTGAGGTCCGGCCGTTTGGCGATGGACGCCGCAAACGCCGGCCCGGCCGGCACCACGCGCATGTTGTTGGCGCGGCCGACCTTGATGTATTCAGCGGCCAGCTGTTCGGTCATCTCCGGCTGATCCTGGTAAGCCCAGCTCAGGAACAGCGCGGGCTCGGCCCCTGCGCGGCGCACTGACGCGGCATGGGCCTTGGCGGTGTCTTGGAAGGCCTGCTGCAGCTTGGGGTGGATGGGGCACTGGCTGCAGTCCATCATCAGCACCATGTCGTAGGCGCGCTCGAACTGGTTGAAGGCCACGTCGTTGGTGGGCGTGAAGCTGTAGCGCGCCATGCCTGTGCCGGGCTTGAAATGCGAGGCCATGTCGTGCCAGTCGAGGCCGGCACCGCTGATGGTCACCGACGTCTGGCGAATGCCGCGCACGCCGGCTGCATTGAGCAGCCCGCCCACGTGCCCGTGCATGCTGTTGTTGAAGTAGAAGAAGCTGTTGCCCACCCACAGCAGCGAGGCAGGCGCCTCGCCCTGCCAGCGCGGCGGGGCCGGTGCAGTGCTGCAGGCGGCCAGAGCCACGGCGGCGGCCACGGCCAACAGGCGCGCGCTGCGGGCCGCGCGGTCGATGTTCTTCTTCATGTCGATGTCTCCGGTGATGGGTCGGGGTCGGCCGATGCGGCCACGCCCCGCAGTCTACCCACGCCAGACAGGGGGCCACCGCGGGCACCAGCGGGCACCCGCGGGCCGCAACCACGCCATCGTGATCAGCCGAGCCAGGCCTTGATGCGCCCCGCCAACGCCTCCCGGCTGATGCCGTAACGATCGTGCAAGGTCGGCAGCGCGCCGGCATCGAGGAACGCGTCGGGCAGACCCGCGAGCTGAAAGCCCGCCGGCTGCACGCGATGGCGCAACAGCGCGCTGGCCACCGCCTCGCCCAGGCCACCGATGACCGAGTGGTTCTCGGCCACCACCACGAGGCGCGGCTTGCGGCGCACCGCCTCGGCGATCGTCGCTTCATCGAGAGGCTTGATCGTCGGGCAGTGCAGCACCGCCACGTCGACGCTGTCGGCGCGCAAGGTGTCGGCCACTTCGAGCGCACGCATCGTCATGAAGCCGCTGGAGATCACCAGCACGTCGTTGCCGTCACGCAGCAGCTTGGCCTTGCCGAGCTCGAACCGGTAGTCGTACTCGTCCAGCACCAGCGGCACCTGGCCGCGCAGCAGGCGCATGTAGACCGGGCCCTTGTGGTCGGCGATCTGCGGCACGGCCTGCTCGATGTCGAGCGCATCGCAGGGGTCGACGATGGTCAGGCCGGGCACGCCGCGCATCATCGCGATGTCTTCTATTGCCGCATGGCTCGGGCCGTAGCCGGTGGTCAGACCGGGCAGCGCACAGCAGATCTTGGCGTTCAGGTTCTCTTCGGCGATCACCTGGTGGATGAAGTCGAAAGCGCGGCGCGTGCCGAACGCGGCGTAGGTGGTGGCGAAGGGAATCAGCCCTTCCTTGGCCATGCCGCCGGCCGCCGCCATCAGCAGTTGCTCGGCCATGCCCATCTGGAAGAAGCGCTCCGGGTAGGCTTGAGCGAACAGGTGCAGGTCGGTGTACTTGGCCAGGTCGGCCGTCATGCCGACGATCTCGGGCCGGCTGGCGGCCAGTTCCACCAGGGCCTTGCCGAACGGGGCGGCCTTGACGCGCTGCCCCTCGGTGGCGATCGAGGCGATCATCGCCGAGGTGGTCAGGCGCGGCTTCGTTGTAGTGACGGGAGTATTCATGCCGTGGCTCCTTCGGGCAGCATGTAGGGCTGGGACTGGTCGAGTGTCTGGATGGCCTGCTGCCACTCGGGCGGGTCAACGCGGATGAAGTGGTTCTTGTCGCGCTGCTCGAGAAAGGGCACGCCCTTGCCCATCAGCGTGTCGCACAGGATCACGCGCGGCTTCGGGTCGGTGAGGGCCCGCGCCGCATCGAAGGCGGCGACGACGGCCGGCAGGTCGTTGCCGTTGACGCGTTGCACGAACCAGCCGAACGCGGCCCACTTGTCGGCCAGCGGCTCGAAGCCCATCACCTTGCCCGACGGGCCGTCGGCCTGCTGGTTGTTGATGTCCACCAGGCAGATCAGGTTGCTCAAGGCATGGTGCGAGGCGCCCATCGCGGCCTCCCAGGTCGAGCCCTCGTCGAGTTCGCCATCGGACATGGAGTTGTAAACGAAGGCCGGGCTCTTCTTGTGGGCCAGCGCGAGCGCCATGCCGACGCCGATCGCCAGCCCCTGGCCGAGCGAGCCGCCGGAGATCTCCATGCCCGGCGTGTAGGTGGCCATGCCCGACATCGGCAGGCGGCTGTCGTCGCTGCCGTAGGTCTCGAGTTCCGACTCGGGGATGATGCCGGCCTCGATCAGCGCCGCGTAGGCCGCGATCGCATAGTGGCCGTGCGAGAGCAGGAAGCGGTCGCGGCCTTCCCACTCGGGTTGATCGGGGCGCAGGTTCATGGCGTGGCCGTAGGCCACGGCCAGCACGTCGGCCCAGCCGAGCGCCTGGCCGATGTAGCCCTGGCCCTGGACCTCGCCCATGCGCAGCGCGTAGCGGCGGATCCGGTAGGCGACTTGCGCCAGCTTGGCGAGCGCGGTCTTGTTGGTGGTCATTGAATATCTCCTTGGATGAGAAGGGTCACTTGAGGATGGAGGCCGGCACGTAGGACACGAGGGCCAGCACGCCGAACGCGACGAGGTAGAACGGCCCGAGTTCGCGCACCGTCTGGCCGACCTTGACCTTGGCCAGCGCACTGGTGATGAACAGCGTGGTGCCCACCGGCGGCGTGTACAGCCCGATCGCCAGGTTCACGACCATCATGATCCCGAGCTGCGTCATGTCCATGCCGATGCCTTGGGCCATCGGCACGAAGACGGGCGTCAGCAGCAGGATGGCAGCCGGCAGGTCGATGAACATGCCGAGGAACAGCATCATCAGGTTCATCAGCAGGATCACCAGCCACTTCATGTGCACGTTGTCCTTGACCCACTGCCCGATGTCCTGCGGCATCTGGTCGAAGGTCAGCAGCCAGCCGATCGCGGCCGAGGCCATGATGACCAGCAGCACCACTCCCGTGGCCAGGCCGGCCTGCACGACCGAGTCGTTCAGCCGCTTGAAGCCCAGGTCGCGGTAGATCAGGGCCGACACGGCGCCGGCGTACAAGGTCGACAGCACGGCCACCTCGGTGGGTGTGGCAATGCCGAAGCGCAGGAAGATGATGATCAGCACCGGCAACACCACCGCCGGCGCGGCATACAGCAGGTGCCTGCGGAAGGCCGCCCCGTCGAAGCGCGACAGGTCGCGCGGCAAGTTGCGCCGCCAGCCGACCCACCAGCACGCGGCCATGAAACCGCCGCACATCAGCAGGCCAGGCAGCACGCCGGCAACGAACAGCTCGGCGATCGAGGCGTTCGAGCTCAGCGCGAACAGGATCATCGGGATTGATGGCGGGATCAGGATGTCGATCGTTGCCGCGGCGGCCAGGGTCGCCGCCGAGAACGCGGCCGGGTAGCCGAGCCGCTTGTGCCACGGGATCAGCAGCGAGCCGATCGCCGAGGCGTCAGCCACCGCCGAGCCGGAGACGCCGCCGAACAAGGTCGACGACAGCACGCCCACTTGCGCCGGGCCGCCGTGGAAGCGGCCGATCAGCGCCGACAGCACGCCCACCAACGCCTCGCCGAGCTTGCCGCCCATCATCAATGAGCCGGTCAGCATGAAGAACGGGATCGCGATCAGCGGAAAGCTCTGCACCTGCGCAACCATCTGCTGCACCAGCAGGTCCAGCGGAACGCGGTCCGAGGTGGCCGCGGCGGCCATCGCGGCCAGCAGCAGCGCATGGGCGATCGGCATGGCGGCCACCGCCGCGCCGAGAAAGACAACGAGGATCAATGCACTCATGGTGTTCTCCAATAGGGCGTGGGTTTACCAATGCGCCGTTGGCACAGGGGGTTCGGCGTCGGGCGCGGCCACCATGGGCTGCGCATGCCAGGCCGTCCAGGCAGACTGCAGCGCCAGCAGGCCGAGCAGCACCATGCCGAACATCACGCAGCCGTAGGTCAGCGAGCCGGGCAGTTGCAGGATCGGTGACTTCTCGTCGTGCACGATGTCGAGCATGCGAAACGTCGCCCAGGCCAAGGTGCCGTACAGCGCGGCGACGATCAGCCAGCTCAGCACCGCGACGGCGCGCCGCACCGCCGCCGGCACGGCCTCCATCAGGAAGGTGGTCGCAATGTGTGCGCCGTGCACCGCGGCGAGCACCACGCCCGACATGACCAGCCACGGGAACAGCAGCTCCGGCACCTCGTTGGCCCACTGCAGGCTGGTGCCCTTGGCGTAGCGCAAGGCCGTGTTGGCCACCAGGATCACGAAGATGGCCAGCGTGCTCAACCAGAGCAGCACACGGCACAGCCCCACCACGCCGCGTTCGACGGCGTTGCGTTCGACAACATTCATGGGATGTCTCCTGTCCGGACCGGGCACCGCAGGTGCCAGCGGTCCTGTTTGTTTATTTGCCGCGCGCGGCGGCGATGACCTTCTTGACGTACGGCCCGATCGGCGTGGCCAGCCACTTGTCGTCCACCGGGGAAGTCGCCTTCTCGAAGGCCGCCTTGTCGACCGTGGTCACCTGCACGCCCTTGGCCTTGAGCTCACCCAGCAGCTTGTCGTCAGACTCCTGCGACAGCTTGCGTTGCACAGCCGTGGCTTCGGCGGCGGCCTCGCTGACGGCCTTGCGGTCGGCCTCGGACAGCTTGTCCCAGGTGCGCTTGCTCATCAGGAAGGGCGTCATCTGGAACATGTGGCTGGTCAGCGCCAGGTGCTTCTGCACCTCGTACAGCTTGCTGGCGTGGATATTCACCAGCGGGTTCTCCTGCCCGTCGACGACCCCTTGCTGCAGCGCCACGTACAACTCGGCGAACTTGATCTGCTGCGCCTCGGCTCCGAGCGACTGCATGATGTCCACCAGCACCGCGTCGGGCGGGGTGCGCATCTTCAGGCCCTTCATGTCCTCGACCTTGGTGATCGGGCGCTTGCTGTTGGTCATGTGGCGGATGCCGTTGTCCCAGTAGCCGAGCACGACCAGCCCCTTCTCGGCGGACCTGTCGGAGAGCTCCTTGCCCAGCGGGCCATCCAGCACCTTGAAGGCCTGGGCCGTGCCGGAGAACAGGAAAGGCATGCCGAACGCGGCGTACTCGGGCACCGCGTTGGCGACCGCGCCTTGCGAGTTGGCCGACATGTCGAGCGCGCCGGTGCGCAGCGCGGTCACCATCGCAGCGTCGTCGCCGAGCTGGGCCGACGGTGCGACCTGCACCTCGATGCGGCCACCGCTCTTGGCCTTGGCGACTTCGGCGAACTTGACCGCGGCTTCATGACGCGGGTTGCCGGGCGCAGCGCCGTGGCCGAGCGTGAGCTTCAGGGCCTGTGCCTGCGAGGCCAGGGGGAACATGAGACTGCCGGCCGCCAGGGCCAGCAGGGTGCGGGTGAAGATCTTGGATTGCATGGTCGAGTGTCTCCGTCGAGGTTGGATTGGCTTGTGTTGGCGAGGGGTGCGGGTCAGTGAATCAACATGCCGCCGTTCACGTCGAGCGTGATGCCGGTGCAGTACAGCGAGAGGTCGCTGGCAAGGAAGACGCAGGCGCCGCCGATGTCGTCGGCGCGGCCCAGGCGGGCGAGCGGGATCGTCTCGGCGATCTGTGCCTTCTTCTCCTCAGTCAGCTTGCCTTTGATGATGTCGGTGCCGATCAAGCCCGGCGCGATGCTGTTGACGCGGATGCCCTCGGGGCCGAACTCGCGCGCCATTGCGCGGGCCAGGCCGAGCACGCCGGCCTTGGCCGCCGAGTAGTGCGGTCCGCCGAGGATGCCGCCGCCGCGCTGCGCCGACACCGACGAGATGCACACGATCGAGCCGCTCTGCTGCTTTTGCATCGCGGGCAGCACGGCCTGCGACATGTACAGCGTGCCGCGCAGGCTCACGTCGAGAATGCGGTCGTAGTCGGCGCCGGTGATGTCGCAGGTCTTCGCCGGCTGCGTGATGCCGGCGTTGTTGACCAGCACGTCGATGCGGCCGAAGGCCTTCAGCACCGCCGCGGCGGCGGCGTCGCACGAGGCCTTGTCGGTCACGTCGGCCACCAACCCGAGGTGGCCCTCGCCCAACTTGGCTGCGGCGGCAGCCGGCTCGGCGCGGGCCAGGTCGAGCACCACCACGCGGGCACCGTGGGCCGCCATCAGCCGTGCGGTGGCGAAGCCCAGGCCGTTGAGCCCGGCACCGCCAGTGATCACGGCAACCTTGTCCTTGAGCAACATCATTCATCTCCTGTCGTTTCGTGTGAGCCAAATCTTCGGCGACAGGCTTCATGACGACAAGCGAAGTTCCTTCAGCCTAAGATGACGATCTGTCACTCAACGTGAGGGTTGACCCGATGGCCTCCGTTCCTCCCGTCAACAACCTGCTGGCCTTCGAGGCCGTGGCGCGCCGACGCAACTTCGCGCTCGCGGCGGCGGAGCTTCACCTCACCGCTTCAGCGATCAGCCACCAGGTGGCGCGGCTCGAGTCGCTGTTGGGCGTGCGCCTGTTCGAGCGCAGCGCACACGGCGTGCGGCTGAGCACCGCCGGTGAGCTGTACCTGTCGCGCGTGGGCGGTGCGCTCGCGGCCATTGCCGCGGCGACCGACGACCTGCGCCAGGGCGTGAGCAACAGCCTGTACGTTCACTCGGCGCCGAGCGTGGCCAGCCTGTGGCTGATGCCGCGGCTGCACGGGTTTGCGCAGGCCTGCCCCGACATCGCGCTCAACCTCTCGGCGGCGCACACGCACAGCGACTTCGCGCTCGGGCAGGCCGACATCGACATCCGCTACGGCGTGCCGCAGTGGCCCGATCTGGTCGTCGAGCCGCTGTTCGAAGAACGCATCGTGCCGCTGGCCAGCCCGGCGTTCATCCAGAAACATCACATGAAGCGGCCGGAGCATCTGTTCGAGGTGCCGCTGATCCAGAGCAACGTGAGCGTCGTGCAGTGGCCGGACTGGTTTGCGAAGTACACCAGCCAGCGCGCGCCCGACCGTTTTGCGGTGCGCTTCGACCGCGCGCAGATGGCGCTCGACGCGGCCACGCAGGGCCTGGGCGTGGCGCTGGAAAGCACCACGATCGCCGCTGGCCACATTGCGGAGCGCAAGCTTCGACCGGTGCTCGGCCTGGAGAAGGCGATCAAGATCAAGGCGCACTTTGCGGTGTACCCGGCGCGGCACGCCAAGCGTGCGCCGGTCGAGGCGTTTCTGACCTGGCTGCACCGAGAGGCAGCGAAAGGCTAGGAGCGTGGGCGCTGAGGGACGCGCGAGACGGGATGTGATGCAAGGCGCGCAGCACAGCAATGCCCGCAGGCTTTGCGAGCATTCGCAACGCGCGCTGCGGTTCACGCCAGCGCGTGATGCGCCAGCGCAGCGCGCAGCGGGTCGCCGTGTTCGTCGGCCAGCGCGGCGTCACGCAGTTCGCGCAAGGTGGCGGGCGCGAGGGTGGCGCCGGCACGCTGCACCGCGGTCATCAGCGTCTCGAAGTTGCGCAGCCCGCGGGCGTGGGTGTCGCTGTAGCCCTTGACGAGGCGCTGGCACAGCGCCACCTCGACGGCCAGGCGCGGGTTCAGCGCGGCGGCCTGGCCGATCTGTGCGAGCCACTGCTCGATGCGTTGCGTCTCCGCCTCGAAACGCAAAGTGCCGCGGCGCCAGCGCTTCATGCCGGCCACCGCATAAAGGAGCAGGAAGCCGCGCAATGAACTGGTGGTGATGGTGCGCCCGCGGCGCGTGAAGCGTTCGACCAGGCGGCGCGGCCAGCCCGACGCTTCGAGCCAACGCCCCAGCCCGGCGGGCAGGGTCTCGCAGATTTCCTGCAGGCGCGGGTGCATGAACTCGTGGATGGCAAGCAACTGGTCGTCACCGGCGCGCACCTCGCCGCGCACGCGCTCGAAGCGCGTTGCGCGGGTCTTCAGCTCGGCGACGCGGATCGTGTCTTCGTAGCTCATCCACAGCGCGAGGTGGCGCGCTGTCTCGCGCAGCAGCAGCGGCTCGCCGCTTTCGGCCGCCCGCCGCTCAATCGTGCCCAGGCGGTCGAGGTACAGCGCGGCATAGGCTGGGTCCTGGTAGTCGATCAGGCGGCGCACGCCTTCGAAGAGCACCGGCGCGGCGTCGGCCGGGAAGTCGCGGGTGATGCGGTCGAGCAGCGCGCGCACGCGATCGTCGCGCGGCATCGCAGGGGTGCGCGATGCCGGCAGCGCTACAGCAGGAGCCGGCCCTTCGTCACCAGCACGCTCGCAGGCGGCCGCAAAAGCCTTCAGGCTCGGCGCAACACCAACGCCGCCGCGCTCGATCGTGGCCTCGAACTGCGCGCGCGAGAACGGCAGCACGCCCGTGCCCGCCAGCGCACCGAACAGCACCGCGCTGATCACGCTGCCGGCCTGCTCGGCGGCCTGGGCCATGTCGAAGCGCACAAAGCGCCTGGCGGCACGTTGCGCGTGGGCGATCAAGTGGTCGGGGTCGACCCGGCCGTCGCCGAGCGCCGTTTTCTCGGCGATCGAATAGACGCGGTGGGTCGACGCGATCAGCGTCGTGCGGTCGGGTGTGACCAGGCCACGCTGCACCGCACGGCCGGCCTCCATCAGCTCGGAAGCCAGCACCACATCGACATCGCCCGGCAGCGGCATCAACGCCAGCACCGGCGTGCCGCCGTCGCGCTCGGCCTGGGCGCGCGGGTAAAGCTCGACGTAGTAGATGGTCGCGCCGGTGCGTTGCGCAACGCCCGGCACCGACGTGGTCTGCGCGAAGTGGCCGTTGTGCTCGCCGAGGTCGACAATCCAGTCGGCCAGCACGCCACCGCCCTCGCCGCCCATGGCGAGGATGGCAATCTTGATCGGTTGCAAGCCGGCCATCATCTCCTCCAATCAGAAGGCGCAGCGCTCGCGCCGCAGCGCATCACGCCGCTGCAGCCGCCCGATCACCGCGGCACGCAGGCGCTGGCGCAGCCGGTCCCAGCGGGTCGGGTTGCTGACGATCTGCGCCTTGTAGAACGACGGGCACAGCACCGCCGCATGCGAGACCTCACCGCACAGCCCGCAGCCGACGCAGGAGTCGAGCACTGTGGCGACCGGGTCGGTGCGCAGCGGATCGGGGTTGGCCTTGATCGACAGCGACGGGCAGCCCGACAGGCGGATGCAGGAGTGGTCGCCGGTGCAGGTGTCGGCATCGATACCGAAACGTTCACGCGCCACGCGCTGGCCGGCGGCAACCGCGGCGCGCACCAGCGGCTTCTCGCGGCGCTGCTTGTTGAGCATGCATTCGCTCTGCGCAATCAGCACCTTGGGGCCGGGTTCACGGGTCGTCAGCGCTTCCTTCAGCGTGTCGCGCATGCCGGCCACGTCGTAGGTATCGCGCAGGCTGCGCACCCATTTGACGCCGACGCCACGCACCGCCGCTTCGATCGCATGGCCGGTGCTGCGCGTCGGGTTGTGCGCCGTCGACGACAGGATGTCCTGGCCGCCGGTCGCCGAGGTGTAGCTGTTGTCGACCACGATGGTCAGGTTGTCACTGCGGTTGAACACCGCGTTGGCGATGCCGCTGGTCAGCCCGTTGTGCCAGAAGCCGCCGTCGCCCATCACGCTGATGGCACGTTTGCCGCCTGGCGTAGCGGCCGTCGGATTGAACGCCGCAGCGCCCGCCGCGCCCAGGCCGTAGCCCATCGTCGTATTGCCCAGGTTGAACGGCGGCAGGATCGAGAACAGGTGGCAGCCGATGTCGGCGCTGACGTGGTGCGCCCCCAGCTCGCGCTCGACCAGCTTCATTGCCGTGAAGATCGGGCGCTCCGGGCAGCCGGTGCAAAAACCCGGCGGGCGCGCCTCGACGCTCGCGCCGATCGGCTTCAGCGGGATCACCGCCGCCGGCACCGGCGCGCGCGGCGGCTCGGCTTCGATGCGGCCATGGCGCTCCAGAAATCTTCGCGCCCCCTGCAGCAACTCGGCGGCGGTGTACTCGCCCGCCAACGGCAGCATGTCCTTGCCGTGCAGCGCCGTGGCCACACCGGCGCGGCGCAGGATCGCGGCGATGTTCTGCTCGATGAAGTCGGGCTGCCCTTCTTCGACCAGCAGCACCGCGCGCTTGGCCGAGCAAAAGCGCAGCACCTCGGCATCGACCACCGGGTACGCCACGTTCATCACATACAGCGGCACCTTGCTGTTGCCGTAGACATCGGCCACGCCCAGGCGAGCGAGCGCACGCAGCAAGGTGTTGTAGCTGCCGCCCTGCACGATGATGCCGATGTCGTCGGCGCCCTCGGCAAAGAACTCGTTCAGACCGTGCTGCTCGATGTAGCGCAGCGCGGCCGGCCAGCGGTCCTTCACCTTCTCTTGTTCGTGCAGGAAACTGGCCGGCGGCAGCACGATGCGGCTCACGTCGCGCTGCGGGCTTTGCAGCGCGTCGCGCACGGTGAAGGCTGCCCTCACGTTGTCGGAGGCGATGAACTCGCCATGCACGTGGCAGGCGCGAATGCGCAACTGCAGCATCACCGGTGTGCGGCTCGCCTCGGACAGCGCAAAACCGTGCTTCACCGCCTGCACGATCGACGCCAGATTCGGCCGCGGGTCGAGCAGCCAGATCTGAGACTTCATCGCGAAGGCGTGGCTGCGCTCCTGCATGATCGAGGAGCCCTCGCCGTAGTCTTCGCCGACCACGATCAGCGCGCCACCGGTGACGCCGCCGGAAGCCAGGTTGGCAAGCGCGTCGGACGCCACGTTGGTACCCACGGTCGACTTGAAGGTCACCGCGCCGCGCAGCGGGTAGTTCACCGAGGCCGCCAAGGTGGCCGCCGCGGTCGCCTCGCTGGCGCTGTTCTCGAAGCGGATGCCGTGTTCGGCCAGGATGTCCTGCGCGTCGGCCAGAACGTCCATCAGGTGCGAGATCGGCGCGCCCTGGTAACCCGCCACATAGGCCACGCCCGACTCGAGCAGCGCCTTGGTGACCGCCAGGATGCCCTCACCGCGAAAGCGCTCGCCAGCGCCCAGGCGCAGCTTCTTCACTTCCTCGACAAACGAACGTTCGGCCATCGTGGATCCCGGTCGTGGCGGCAGGCGCCGCGCCCTCTTCGCTGACGATTTCGTCAAACTGGTTTAGAGGTGAACGTAGGATAAGTCATACGTCAAAGGTGTTTGCAGTCCGGTCCCATGCGAGATGCAGCGATGAAAAATATGCGCAGGGAGGCGGCCCAATTCGTCGACGACTACCTGCCTGCGCTGCTCGCGCAAGCCAGCCAGCTCATCTCGGGCGAGTTCCACCGCGTCGTCACGGCGTGCGGTTTCACGGTATCGGAATGGCGCGTGCTGGCCACCCTGGCCGGCCATCAGCCGATGAGCATCGGCCGGCTGGCCCAGATCACCACCATCAAGCAGCCGACAGTGACGCGCCTGCTCGACCGCATGGAGATCAAGGGCCACGTGCAGCGCCTCGAGAACGACGGTGACCGCCGCATCACGCTGGTGCGCATCACGTCGAGCGGCACCCGGGCGGTGTCGCGCCTGATCCCGCTCGCGCGCGAGCACGAACAGCGCGTGCTCGAACCCTTTGGCCTGGCGCGGGCGAACGATCTGAAGTCGACCCTGCGCAGCATTGTCGAATGGCATCGCGCCCCCGGCCTGGACATTCCGGACGACGAGGCCTGAACCTCCGGCCGCTGCGGGCACGAGCACCGGGCCGCCGCGGATTCGCGGCATGTTCGTTCATGCGATCTCCGATGAGGCGAAGGCGTTCTACCGTTCTACCTGCAGTTGGGCCTGGACCCTTCTCCGCTTGAGCCGATGGCACCGATGGTGACGATCGCAGCCTTGAGGCTGGCAAGCGGTTGAGCGCGGTGCGCTCGATTCGGCAAGGGGCGACAGCGAACCAGCGAACTGGAGTGGCTTGCCTTGAAAACGCGCGCTTGATCGCGATGCCGAGCACGGCATTCGCTGGAAAGCGGTGTGTTGCCAGACCTCGGAAAGAGAAAACGGGTTAGCGGCTTGTGGCTGCTAACCCGTTGATTAGATTGGTCGGGACGGCGGGATTCGAACTCGCGACCCCTTGCACCCCATGCAAGTGCGCTACCAGGCTGCGCTACGCCCCGACTGAACGCCAGATTATAGGGGCAGCGCGCAGGCTGCCCTCAGCGGCTAGCTCAGGTCGCGTCAGACAACAAGCTGCGCAGCGCCACCAGTTCGTCGCGCAACTGCGCCATCGACAACGGCGCGCCGTCGCGCGCCGATACCGCCGTGGTGCCCGCCACGTCCGGCTTCAATGCCAGCATCGCCGCGACGTCGATCACTTCGTCGGCTTCGACATCGACTTCATAGGGGGCGGCCGCGCTGGCCGATGCACCGTGGCCATCGGACAGGCGGTTGCGTGCACCGCTGATGGTGAAGCCCTGCTCGTAGAGCAGGTCGCGGATCCGGCGGATCAGCAGCACTTCATGGTGTTGGTAGTAGCGCCGGTTGCCGCGCCGCTTCATCGGCTTGAGCTGGGTGAATTCCTGTTCCCAGTAACGCAGCACATACGGCTTCACGCCGCACAAATCGCTGACTTCACCGATCGTGAAGTAGCGTTTGGCCGGAATGGCGGGAAGCGCTTTCTCCATAAAAATCAATAAGATCAGGAGAGAAAGCTAGACTTTACTCGAAGGAAGCCGCGAGCCCGCTGAGGGCAACTGGCGGCCGCGCCGGTGTGTGGAATGTTGCGCGCTTGCGAGGCTTGCAGCCCCCAGATCGGGGGTTGCCCGGGCTACTCGATTTCGCCGGCCGGCGGATCACCCTGCACCACACCCTTGAGCTTGTGGCTGGCATGGAAGGTGACGACGTCGCGCGCCTTGATCGGAATGGCCTCGCCGGTGCGCGGATTGCGGCCCGGGCGTGGCGCCTTGCGGCGGATGTTGAAGTTGCCGAAGCCCGACATCTTCACGTCGTCGCCAGCCACCAGCGTGGCATGGATGATGTCGAAGAAGGCCTCGACCATGTCCTTCGATTCGCGCTTGTTCAAACCCAGCTTGTCGAACAGCAGTTCGGCCAGCTCGGCCTTGGTCAAGGTCGGCGTCTCGAGGGTCGACAGCACGACCTTGTCGTCGGCCGGGTCGGTGGGGGTCATGCGCGTGGCCCTTCTGTTGTTCAGGCGCGCAGGCGAGCGCCCAGACGCTGGTTCAGTGCCGTCAGCACGTCGGCGATCACGCCATCGATGCGCTGGTCGGTGAGAGTCGTGTCGTCGTCCAGCAGTTCGAGCCGGATCGCCAGGCTGCGCTCACCGGCGCCGATGTCGGTGGTCGGTGCAGACGGCTTGTAGATATCGAACAAGCGCGCCGAGCGCACCAGGCCGGCGTTGGCACCGCGAACCACCTGCAACAGCGCGTCGTGGGTGACGCTGTCGCCGGCGACGACCGCAATGTCGCGCCAGGCCGATTGCTGGCGCGGGATCGGCGCGAACACCGGTATGTCGCGGGCCAGCAAGGCCGCAGCGTCGAGCTCGAACAGCAGCGGTGCGGCCGGCAGCTCGTAGGCCTGGCGCCAACGCGGGTGCAATTCGCCGACGAAGCCGATCGGCTGGCCGTCGAGCTCCACGCGCGCGCAACGCCCCGGGTGCATCGCCGGGTGCTCAGCCGGAACGAAGCGCGCCTGGCGCAGGGCCAGGAGCGCTTCGATGTCGCCCTTCACGTCGAAGAAGTCCACCGGCCGCTCGGCCACGCCCCATTGAACGGCATCGGCGCTGCCGTACACCAGCCCGGCCAGGCGCATCGGCTGGTGCACTCCGGCCACGCTGAGCGGGCCGTCCGGCACGCCGGGGTCGCGCACGAACACACGGCCCGATTCGAACACGCGCACCCGCGCCGCCTTGCGCGCCAGGTTCACGCGCAGCACATTGACCAGGCTGCCGAGCAGGCTGGAGCGCATCACCGCCAGCGGGCTGGCAATCGGATTCAGCACGCGGATGGGATCTACGTTGCCGGCCAGCTCCTGCTCCCAGCGCTCTTCGACGAAGCTGAAGTTGATCGTCTCCTGGTAGTCGCGCCCGGCCAGCACGCGGCGCAGGGCGCCCAGGCTGCGCGACGACTCGCTGCGCATGCGGGCAGTGACCGGCGCCAGCGGCGGCGCGTTCGGCAGGGTCTGGTAGCCGAGCACACGGATCACTTCTTCGATCAGGTCTTCTTCGATCTGCAGGTCGAAACGCCAGCTCGGCGGCGTGACGGTCAACTGCCCCGGCACGCTGGTGAACTGCAGGCCCAGCCGCTGCATCACGCCCTCGCATTGCGCCTGCGTCACCGGCATGCCAATCACCTTGGCGGCACGCGCCACCCGCAAACTCACCGGCTTGAGCGTGGGCAGGCTCGGTACCTGGTCATCGATGGGGCCGGCCTCGCCACCGCAGATGTCGATGATGAGCTGCGTGATGCGCTCGATGTGTTCGACCGTCAGCGCAGGGTCCACACCGCGCTCGAAACGGTGACCGGCGTCGGTGGAAAAGTTGAAGCGCCGGGAGCGCCCCGACACAGCCTCGGGCCACCAGAACGCGGCCTCGACGTAGATGTTGGTCGTGGCGTCCGACACTGCGGTCGAGTCGCCCCCCATGATGCCGGCGAGCGACTCGACCGCCTGAGCGTCGGCGATCACGCCAACCGCCGAGTCGACCTCGATCGTGCTGCCGTTCAGCAGCTTGAGCGATTCGCCCGCCCTGCCCCAGCGCACCGTCAGGCCACCGTGGATCTTGTCCAGATCGAAGATGTGCGACGGGCGGCCGTACTCGAACATCACGTAGTTCGAGATGTCCACCAGCGCGGTGACCGACCTCTGGCCGCAACGTGCCAGCCGGTCGATCATCCACGCCGGTGTGGTCGCTTTCGGGTTGACGTTGCGCACGATGCGGCCCGAAAAGCGCCCGCACAGGTCGGTGGCCTGCACCGCCACCGGCAGCGTGTCCTGGTGCCTGGCGGTGACCGGCGGGAACGTGGGCGTCTTCAGCGGCGCGCCGGTCAACGCCGAAACTTCGCGCGCGACGCCGTAGACGCTCAGGCAATGTCCGAGGTTGGGCGTGAGCTTCAAGGTGAAGATCGTGTCGTCCAGGTTCAAGTGCTCGCGGATGTTCTGGCCGACCGGCGCCGCGTCGTCGAGCAACAGCAAACCGCCGTGATCGTCCGACAGCTTCAGCTCGCGCGCCGAACACAGCATGCCCTGGCTCTCGACGCCACGCAGCTTGCCGAGCTTGATGACGAACGGTTTGCCATCCGCCTCATCCGCGGGCGGCAGCTCGGCGCCCACCAGCGCGCACGGCACCTTGATGCCCGCGCGCACATTCGGTGCGCCGCAGACGATGTTCAGCGGGCTGCCGCTGCCCACATCCACCTGGCAAACGTTGAGCCGGTCAGCGCCGGGGTGGCGCTCCACGCCGAGCACCTGCCCGACGACAACGCGGCTGAACGGCGGCGCTGCGGGGCGCGCCTCTTCCACTTCCATGCCGGCCATGGTCAGCAACTCGGCCAGCGCGTCGGTGGTGATCGATGGGTTGCAGAACTCGCGCAACCAGGATTCCGGGAATTGCATCGTGGGTCTCGTTCGAGAAGGTGCGGCCTCTTGCGGCCTCAGCGGAACTGCGACAGAAAGCGCAGGTCGCCGTCGAAGAACAGGCGCAGGTCATTCACGCCGTAGCGCAGCATCGTGAGCCGGTCCGGGCCCATGCCGAAGGCGAAGCCGATGCAACGCTCGGGGTCGAGGCCGAAGTTGCGCACCACGTTCGGGTGCACCTGGCCCGAACCGGCCACTTCGAGCCACTTGCCCTTCAGCGGCCCGCTGCCGAAGGCGATGTCGACTTCGGCCGACGGTTCGGTGAACGGGAAGAACGACGGGCGGAAGCGCAGCTCGAGCTCGTCGGTCTCGAAGAACTTGCGGCAGAAGTCGCCGAACACCACCTTCAGGTCCTTGAAGCTCACGTTCTCGCCGATCCACAGGCCCTCGCACTGGTGGAACATCGGCGAGTGGGTGGCGTCGCTGTCGACGCGGTAGGTGCGGCCCGGCGCGATGACGCGGACCTCGGGCATCGGCTCGCCGCGCGCCTCGGCTGCCGCATGCTTCGCGGCGTGGGCGCGCGCGTAACGCACCTGCATCGGCGAGGTGTGCGGGCGCAGGTTCAACCAGCGGCCTTCGGCGTCTTTCAGGTCGACGTAGAACGTGTCCTGCATCGAGCGCGCGGGGTGGTTCTCGGGATTGTTCAGGGCCGTGAAGCTGTACCAGTCGGTTTCGATCTCGGGGCCGTCGGCCACGTCGAAGCCCATCGAGCCGAAGATCGCTTCGATGCGCTCGATCGACAGCGACACCGGGTGCAGGCCGCCGCTGCCGCGCTGGCGCCCGGGCAGGCTCACGTCGAGCGACTCGGCCTTCAGCTGGGCCTGCAACTCGGCGTTGGCCAGTGCTTCGCGGCGGCCGTTGAGGGCGGCTTCGATCTGCTGCTTCGCGGCGTTGATCAGCGCGCCGCGGGCCTTCTTGTCTTCGGGCGTCAGGACACCCAACGCCTTGAGCTGTTCGGTGATCAGCCCGGCCTTGCCCAGGTAGCGCGCCTTGGCGTTTTCGAGTTCGGCCGGCGCGGCGGCCCGCTCGAAATCGGCCTGGGCGTCCTGAACCAATGGTGCGAGGTCGTTCATGTCAAGAGAGTCATCAAGGACTGCCAAGAAAAAAGGCCGAACACGGGGTCGGCCTTGGAAGAGCTTGCCCCGGGTGCGTTGCCGCATTCGGGGCCTGCCGAGCGGCCCGGCGTTGTGACGCCAGGCGCGCTGATCGACATTCAAGCGGTCTGGGCCTTCACCTTTTCGACGATGCTGCCAAAAGCGGCAGGATCGTTCACGGCCATGTCGGCAAGGACCTTGCGGTCGATGTCGATCGAGGCCTTCTTCAGGCCGGCCATGAACTTGCTATAGGTCAGACCCAGGCCCCGGCTCGCCGCGTTGATGCGGGCGATCCAGAGGTGGCGGAAGACGCGCTTCTTGGTGCGGCGGTCACGGTACGCATACTGCCCAGCCCGCATGACGGCTTGCTTGGCGATGCGAAACACGTTCTTGCGGCGGCCACGGTAACCCTTGGCGAGCGCGAGAATCTTCTTGTGACGGGCACGGGCTGTGACACCACGTTTGACGCGAGGCATGGTTTTCTCCTTGAGTCAGCAGTTGTTTACAGACCAGCAAAGGGCAGCATTTGCTTCATGTGCCCCATGTTGGTTTCATGCACGGCAACGGCACCACGCAAGTGGCGCTTGGTCTTTGTGGACTGCTTGGTCAAGAGGTGGCGCTTGTACGCCTGGCCCCGCTTGACGGTGCCCCCCGGTCGAACGCGGAACCGTTTGGCTGCGCTCTTCTTGGTCTTCATTTTGGGCATGACTGCTCCTTCTAGGTTGCGTGCTGCAGGCGCCGGCAAAGGTCTTGCCGTCTTGTAGGCCTGCAGTCGCTTCTGGCAGCACCCCGGTCGACCAGACCGAGGCACTGAACTCTCTTCTGTTCTGCCTACTCTCTACTTCCGCTTCGGGGCCAGCACCATGATCATCTGGCGCCCTTCGAGCTTGGGCATGTGCTCCACCACCGAGACGTCCGCCAGTTCGTCGCGAATGCGCTCCAGCAGCCGCATGCCGATGTCCTGGTGGGTGATTTCGCGGCCGCG
>JANOQS010000070.1:0-1701 GCA_031414975.1 Methylibium sp.
CACCGCGCTCGGCTTCTTCGTCGCCTTCTGGGTCATCTACGACGCGATCTGCCGCATCTTCGGCCAGGGCAAGAATGGCGACCTGGTGGTCGGCGCGCTGATCTTCGTCTTCATCGTCTTCGCGTCGTGGTTGTCGTGCCACCTGTTCGCCGGCCGCGCCGCCTTCCTGCTGGTGGGCGCGATGATGGCCACAACGATGAGCGGCAACGTGTTCTTCTGGATCATCCCGGGGCAGCGCAAGGTAGTGGCGTCCCTGCGCGCCGGCCAGCCGGTCGACCCGATCCACGGCCAGCGCGGCAAGCAGCGCAGCGTGCACAACACCTACTTCACGTTGCCGGTCATCTTCACGATGCTCAGCAACCACTACGGCTTTCTGTACACCGGCCCGAACAACTGGGTCGTGCTGGTGCTGCTGATGCTCGCCGGCGCGTTGATCCGCACCTCGTTCGTCGCGCGCCACAAGGCGCTGGCCACCGGACAACCGGTGCCGTGGCGTTATGCGGTGGTCGGCACCTTGATGCTCGGCGGCGTGGTCGGCGCGATGATGCCGGCGCCGCAGCCCGCCGCGGCCAAGTCGGCACCGATGAACTTTGCCGACGTGCAGAAGGTGGTGAGCGAGCGCTGCGTGCTGTGCCACAACGAACAGGTGATCAGCAAGAACGTGCAGCTGCACACGCCCGAGCTGATCGCCAAGAACGCACAGGCGATGTTCCAGCAGACCGTGGTGCTCAAGCTGATGCCGATGAACAACGCGACCCAGATCACCGACGCCGAACGCGCGCTGATCGGCCGCTGGTTCGAGGCCGGCGCGCCGACACGCTGACCGGCCCGCTGGCCGCACCCCGCTTGCCGCCTGATCGGCCGCGCCCCCTTGATCGCACACGACCTCGCCCGCCCAGGAGAAGCGAATGACCACGACCGCCGTCCACCCTGTCGATGAAAAACTCCCGGCCCCGCGCCTGACCGCGCTGGGCCTGCAGCATGTGCTGGTGATGTATGCCGGCGCCGTGGCGGTGCCGCTGATCGTCGGCCGCGCGCTCAAGCTCAGCCCCGAGCAGGTGGCGCTGCTGATCTCTGCCGACCTGTTCTGCTGCGGCGTGGTCACCTTGATCCAGTCTCTCGGTTTCGGCCGCCACTTCGGCATCCGCCTGCCGGTGATGATGGGCGTGACCTTTGCCGCCGTCGGCCCGATGGTGGCGATGGCCAACGTGCAGAGCGGGCCCGACGGTGCGCGCGCGATCTTCGGCGCCATCATCGGCGCGGGGGTGCTCTCCATCCTGATCGCACCGCTGATGGGGCGGCTGCTGCGCTTCTTCCCGCCGGTGGTCACCGGCACGATCATCACCATCATCGGCATCAGCCTGATGCGGGTGGGCATCGGCTGGGCGATGGGCGGCCCGGCGCCGCTGGCGCAGAGCGTGGACGTGCCCAGGCTGGTGGCGATGGTCGATGGGGCGAAGGCCACGGCCGCCGCGGCTGCGGCAACGGCGGCATCCGGGGCGTTACCCGCGGCACTGAAGCTGCCCGGCCCGATCCCGATGCTCGACAACCCGAACTACGGCGCGCTCGACAACATGGCCGTCGCTGCCTTCGTGCTCGTGGCGATCCTGCTGCTGGTGCGCTACGGGCGCGGCTTCGTCGCCAACATCGCGGTGCTGCTGGGCATCGTGGCCGGTTGCGTGGTGGCGGTGGCGATGGGCA
>JANOQS010000071.1:0-4834 GCA_031414975.1 Methylibium sp.
AGTTGCGACCAGGGGAACAAGCGCCGATTGGCCCACTTGAACGCGAAGTCGCTGACCAGCCCGATCAGGCCGATGACGATGATGCCGAAGATGATCTGGTCGGTGGCCAGCAGGGCCTGGCTGTCGGTGATCATGTGGCCGATGCCGCTCGATGCGCCGATCAATTCGGCGACGATGACATAAGTCCAGGCCCAACCGAGCACCATGCGCAGGGTCTCGGCGATCTCAGGCGCCGCGCCGGGGATCAGCACGCGCCGGACCAGGCTCGAGTCGCTGCTGCCCAGCGTGTACGCCGCCTCGACCAGGTCGCGCCGGGTGTTGCCCACCGTCACGGCAATCATCAGCGTCAGCTGGAAGAAGCTGCCGATGAAGATGACCGACAGCTTCTGCGCTTCGCCGATGCCGGCCCACAGGATCAGCAGCGGGATGAAGGCCGATGCCGGCAGGTAGCGCGCGAACGAGACGAAGGGCTCGAAGAAGGCCTCGATCGGCTTGTAGGCGCCCATCAGCACGCCCAGCGGCAGCGCGAGGGCAGCGGCGATGACGAAGCCGCCGACCACACGCCACACCGTCATGCCGATGTCCTTGGCAAAGCCCATTTCGGTCAGCAAGGTCCAGCCCGACTTGACCATCGTGATCGGGTCGGCGAGGAACGTCTTGGATACGTAGCCGCTGAGCGTGAACGCCGCCCACACCAGCGTGAAGAGCACGAAGAAAGACACGCCCAGCGCCATTCGCAAGCCGGGTTCAACAGGTTTGAGCGGCGTCACGGCGGCGTGTCCCTTCTTCGTCGGTTGCTTTACTTCAGAAGGCGAGTCACTTCAGGAATCGCGTATCCGCCAGCTTGGACATGTCGGGCAATTGTTTGACGATGCCGGCCTCCAACAGCAGCTCACCCGCCTCCTTGCTGAACGCTGCGTGTTCGCCAGCGAAGAACTTCTCGTTCGCGGCACGGTCCTGCCAGCGCAGGTACTTCTGCGACGCTTCGAACTGTTCGCCGGTGGCCTTCACGTCGGCGCCCATGATCTCGAAACTCTTCTTCGGGTCGGCCTTGATCATCTCAAGCGCGTCGAAGTAACCATCGGCCAGCGCCTTGGCGGCCTTGGGGTTCTCGGCCAGAAACTTCGGCGTGCAACCGAAGGTGTCCATCACCATCGGGTAGTCGAGCGTGGTAGCGATGATCTTGCCGGCCTCGGGCTTGGCACGCACGGCCGACAGATACGGCTCGTAGGTCATCGCGGCGTCAACGCCGTCGGTGCCGGCAATCATCGCGTTGGCAGCGGCCTGTGGCGACAGGTTGACGACCTTCACGTCCTTGATGGTCAGGCCGTTCTTCTTGAGCATCCACGCCAGCGTGAAGTAGGTGGCCGTGCCGGGTGCATCGGCCGCGACCGTCTTGCCCTTCAGGTCGGCGATCTTGGTGATGCCGGGCTTGACGACCATGCCGTCGGCGCCATAGCTCTTGTCGAGCTGGAAGATTTGCGTGGTGGCCACGCCATTGGCGTTCCAGACCACCCAGGTCTCCACCGTGGTGGCCGCGCACTGGATGTCGCCCGAGGCCAGCACCAGGTGGCGGTCTTTCTGCGGGATCTTCTTGATCGACACGTCCAGGCCGTGCTTCTTGAAGATGCCGGCTTCCTTGGCCAGGGTCAGGGGCGCGAAACCGGTCCAGCCCGAGATGCCGATGGCGACCTTGGTCTCCTGGGCAACGGCGGCACCGGACAGCAGCAGCGCGGCCGCAAGAATGCTCAGCGATTTCTTCATGGGAGTTTCCTTTGGAGGGGTGAGGAAAGGGGTGAGGACAGAGAGGCGTCAGGCCGGTTGCCAGAGCATCGGCAAGTCGGGCAGGGTACGCAGGATACGTGCCAGTGAACCGTCGCGCACCATCGCCGTGGCGCGTGCCATTTCAGGCGCGAGGTAGCGGTCGTGGGAGATGCTTGCGACCTTGCTTCGCAGCAGCGCGTGGACTTGTTCCAGGGCTGCCGAGCTGCGCAGTGGCCGCAAAAATTCGATGCCCTGCGCGGCCGCCAGCAACTCGATGCCGAGGATGTTCGCGGTGTTGGCGATCATCGATTGCAGGCGGCGCGCGGCGAAGGTGGCCATCGACACATGGTCTTCCTGGTTGGCGCTGGTGGGCAGGCTGTCCACGCTGGCCGGGTGGGCAAGCGACTTGTTCTCGGACGCCAGCGACGCGGCGGTGACGTGAGCGATCATGAAGCCGCTGTTCAGGCCCGCATCGGCAGTGAGGAACGGCGGCAGGCGCGACACGCCGCTGTCGATCAGCATTGCGATGCGTCGTTCGGCAATGGCGCCGACTTCGGCAATCGCCAGCGCCATGCTGTCGGCGGCGAGCGCCACCGGCTCGGCGTGAAAGTTGCCGCCGGAGATCATCTCGCCGGGCTGGCCGTTGGCGGATGAGAAGACGAGCGGGTTGTCGGTCACCGCATTCGCCTCACGCAGCAGCACCAGCGCGGCGTGGCGCATCACGTCCAGGCAGGCGCCCACCACTTGGGGCTGGCAGCGCAGCGAATACGGGTCCTGCACGCGGTCGTCGCCTTCCATGTGTGAAAGGCGGATCTCGCTGCCAGCCAGCAGCGCGCGGTAGTACTGGGCCACGTCGATCTGCCCCGGCTGGCCGCGCAGCGCGTGGATGCGCGGATCGAACGGGCCGTCGCTGCCGCGTGCGGCATCAACCGTCAGCGCGCCGATGACCAACGCCGCTTCGAGCACCGGCTCAAAGGCGAGCAGCGCGTGCAGCGCGAGCGCGGTGGAGGTCTGCGTGCCGTTGATCAACGCCAACCCTTCTTTCGCGCCCAGGCTCAGTGGCGCGATGCCGGCGGTTTGCAGTGCAGCCGCGGCGGGCACGGCCCGGCCGTCGACGAGCATCTCGCCTTCGCCCAGCAGCGCCAGCGTCATGTGCGCCAGCGGTGCGAGGTCGCCCGACGCACCGACCGAACCTTGCGACGGAATGAACGGCACGAGGCCGGCGTTGTGTACCGCCAGCAGGGTATCGACCACCACCTGCCGCACGCCCGAATGACCGCGCGCCAGGCTCGCCGCCTTCAGCGCCAGCACCAGCCGCACCACCTCGGGCTGCAGCGGTTCGCCGACGCCCACGCTGTGCGAGCGGATCAGGTTCAGTTGCAAGGTGGCCAGCTGCGCCTTGCTGATGCGCTGGTTGGCCAGTTTGCCGAAGCCGGTGTTGACGCCGTAGACCGGCGCGTCGCCGTCGGCCGCGCCTTGCACAACTTGTGCGCTGGCGCGGATCGCGTCGCGGGCCGAATCGGGCAGGCTCAGCGGCACGCCACCGGCATGGATGGCTTGAAGATGCTCGAGCGTAAGCTGGCCGGGTTCGATCAGCATTTCACTTGACACCTTGCAGCATGGGCATGTTCAGGCCCTGCTCGCGAGCGCAGGCCACAGCCTCGTCGTAGCCGGCATCGGCATGGCGCATCACGCCGGTGCCCGGGTCGTTCCACAACACGCGTTCAATGCGCTTGGCCGCCGCATCGGTGCCGTCGCACACGATCACCACGCCGCTGTGCTGCGAGTAGCCCATGCCGACACCACCACCGTGGTGCAAGCTCACCCAGGTGGCGCCGCCCGCGGTGTTGAGCAGCGCGTTCAGCAGCGGCCAGTCGGACACCGCATCGCTGCCATCCCTCATCGCTTCGGTCTCGCGGTTGGGCGATGCGACCGAGCCGCTGTCCAGGTGGTCGCGGCCGATCACGATCGGTGCTTTCAGTTCGCCGCTCTTCACCATCTGATTGAAGGCCAGGCCGGCGCGGTGGCGCTCGCCCAGGCCGATCCAGCAGATGCGCGCCGGCAGGCCCTGGAAGGCGATGCGCTCGCCGGCCATGTCGAGCCAGCGGTGCAGGTGCGCATAGTCCGACACATGAGCGGGGAACAGCTCCTTCATCTTTGCGTCGGTCTTGCGGATGTCTTCCGGGTCGCCGCTCAAGGCCACCCAGCGGAACGGCCCCTTGCCGCGGCAGAACAGCGGGCGCACGTAAGCCGGCACAAAGCCAGGGAAGGCAAACGCGTTCTTCACGCCGGCGTCGAACGCGACCTGGCGGATGTTGTTGCCGTAGTCCACCGTCGGAATGCCCATGGCTTGGAAGTCGAGCATCGCCTGCACATGCACCGCGCAACTGCGCGTGGCGGCGTCACGCAACGAGGCGTGCTGGCCGGCGTCGGCCTGCGCGGCGCGCCAGCTTTCGACGCTCCAGCCCGAAGGCAGGTAGCCGTTGACGAGGTCGTGCGCCGAGGTCTGGTCGGTCACCAGGTTGGGCTTGATCTCGCCGGCCTTGGCGCGCCGCACCAGCTCGGGCAGGATGTCGGCGGCGTTGCCGAGCAGGCCGATCGACACCGCCTTCTTCTCGCGCGAGTAGCGCTCCAGCCGCTCAAGCGCATCGTCCAGATCGCGCGCCTGTTCGTCAAGGTAGCGGGTCTTGATGCGGAATTCGATGCGCGACTGCTGGCATTCGATGTTGAGCGACGACGCACCGGCAAAACTCGCCGCCAGCGGTTGCGCGCCGCCCATGCCGCCCAGGCCGGCGGTGAGGATCCACTTGCCGGCCAGGCTGCCGCCGAAGTGTTGTTTTCCGGCTTCGACGAAAGTCTCATACGTGCCTTGCACGATGCCCTGGCTGCCGATGTAGATCCATGAGCCAGCGGTCATCTGGCCGTACATCATCAGGCCCTTGCGGTCGAGCTCGTGAAAGTGCTCCCAGGTGGCCCATTTGGGCACCAGGTTGGAGTTGGCGATCAAGACGCGCGGCGCATCGGCATGGGTGCGGAACACGCCCACCGGCTTGCCCGACTGGACCAGCAG
>JANOQS010000072.1:0-12550 GCA_031414975.1 Methylibium sp.
CCGGCGTCTACTATCCGGACTCGCTGGTCGGCACCGACAGCCACACGACGATGATCAACGGTATCGGCGTCGTCGGCTGGGGCGTCGGCGGCATCGAGGCCGAAGCGGCCATGCTCGGCCAGCCGGTCTATCTGCTGACGCCCGACGTCGTCGGCTTCGAGCTGACCGGTAAGCTGCGCGAAGGCATGACCGCGACCGACCTGGTGCTGACCGTCACCGAAATATTGCGCCGCCACAAAGTCGTCGGCAAGTTCGTCGAGTTCTTCGGTGAAGGCACCAGCGGCCTGGCGCTGCCCGACCGCGCGACCATCGCCAACATGGCGCCCGAGTACGGCGCGACGATGGGCTTCTTCCCGGTCGACGACAAGACGATCGACTACTTCAAGGGCACCGGCCGCACCCAGGCCGAGATCGAAGCCTTCGAGGCCTACTTCAAGGCGCAAGGCCTGTTCGGCGCGCCGCGCCGCGGCGAGGTCGACTACAGCCAGGTCGTGACGCTCGACCTGGGCACCGTCACGCCCAGCCTGGCCGGGCCGAAACGGCCGCAGGACCGCATCGAACTCGGCAATGTGAAGGCGCAGTTCACGTCGCTGTACAGCCGGCCGCCGGCCGAGAACGGCTTCAACCTGCCGGCCGCCGGGCTGCACACGCGCCACCTGGTGCGCGCGCAGGAAGCTGCTGCAGAAGTGGCGGCCACCGTGCCCGCGGCGGCACCGGCGGTGGCGCCCGGCGCGCCGCGCCAGGTGGTCGAGATGGTCGGCAACCACCCGACCCTGGAAGCGGCGCAGTCGGAAGCGCCTTCCACGCAGCCGCAGGTGGGCGACCTGTCGCTGGGCAACGGCGACGTGCTGATTGCGGCGATCACCTCGTGCACCAACACCTCCAACCCGAGCGTGCTGCTGGCCGCCGGGCTGCTGGCCAAGAAGGCCGTGCAGGCCGGGCTGAAGGTGCAGCCGCACATCAAGACCTCACTCGCGCCCGGCTCGCGCATCGTCACCGACTACCTGGAGAAAGCCGGCCTGCTGCCCTGCCTGGAAAAGCTCGGTTTCCACGTGGCCGCGTACGGCTGCACCACCTGCATCGGCAACGCCGGCGACCTGCGGCCCGAGTTCAACGACGCGATCACGCGCAACGACCTGGTGTGCGCGGCGGTGCTGTCGGGCAACCGCAACTTCGAAGCGCGCATCCACCCGAACCTGAAGGCCAACTTCCTCGCCAGCCCGCCGCTGGTGGTGGCGTATGCGATTGCCGGCACGGTGTTGAAGGACCTGATGACCGAGCCCCTCGGAAAGGGCAAGGGCGGGCGCGATGTGTACCTCGGCGATGTGTGGCCGAGCAGCGACGAGATCTACGCGCTGATGAAATACGCGATGAACGGCAAGGCCTTCAAGAAGAACTACGACCAGGTGGCCAGCCATCCCGGCAAGCTGTGGGACAACATCAAAGGCGTGAAGGGGCAGGTCTACGACTGGCCGGACTCGACCTACATCGCCAGGCCGCCGTTCTTCGACGGCTTCACGATGGAGCCGGCCGCGGCGGCCACCGGCATCACCGGCGCGCGTGCGATGGCGCTGTTCGGCGACTCGATCACGACCGACCACATCTCACCGGCCGGCTCGATCAAGGAGGCGTCTCCCGCCGGCGCGTGGCTGCAGGAGCACGGTGTGATGAAGGCCGACTTCAACTCCTACGGCTCGCGCCGCGGCAACCACGACGTGATGGTGCGCGGCACCTTTGCCAACGTGCGCGTGAAGAACCTGATGATCCCGGCCGGCGCCGACGGTTCGCGCGAGGAAGGTGGCGTGACCTTGTTCCAACAAGGGCCACAAGCCGGCGCCTCCGGCACCGGGGTCGAGAAGCTCTTCATCTACGACGCCGCGATGAAGTACATGGCCGCTGGCACGCCAACGATCGTCTTCGGCGGTGAGGAATACGGCACCGGCTCGAGCCGCGACTGGGCCGCCAAGGGCACGCAGTTGCTCGGCATCAAGGCGGTGATCGCGCGCAGCTTCGAGCGCATCCACCGCAGCAACCTGGTCGGCATGGGCGTGCTGCCGCTGCAGTTCAAGGGCAGCGACTCGTGGCAGTCGCTCGGCATTCGCGGCGACGAGCTGTTCGACATCGAGCTCGCCGCGCAGATCGCACCGCAGCAGGAGGCCACGCTGGTCATCACCTCGGCCGACGGCAAGCGCCGCACGGTGCCGCTGGTGTTGCGCATCGACACCGCCATCGAGGTCGACTACTACAAGCACGGCGGCATCTTGCCGTTCGTGTTGCGCCAGTTGCTGGCGGGCTGATCTGGCGGTGGAGCCGTTCAAGAACCTGATCAACGCGCAGACGGTGGCGCAGGCCGGGCAGCACCTGAAACGCGCCTGGCCCGGGTTCGACCGGCGGCGCTTCGAGGCACTTGCCAATCACGGCCTGGACGCGCTCGAATTCAAGGCTCGCGCGCACCACCTGTGCAGCGCACTGGAAGCGACCTTGCCGGACGACTTCGACGCGGCCGCCGCAATCATCGAGGCCTCGCTCGGCCCGGCCGGCGTTGGCGACGACCTGAGCGCCTTGCGCACCGGCGATGCCGGCCTGGGCGGCTGGGTGGTGTGGCCGCTGGGCGAATTCGTCGTGCGGCGCGGCATGCACGCGCCCGAGCGCGCGCTGGCCGCGCTTCACGCGCTGACGCAGCGCTTCTCGGCCGAGTACGCGGTGCGACCGTTCATTGCCGAGCATCCTGCGTTGGCCTTCGAGACGCTTCAGCGATGGGCCGTTGACCCGAGCGCCCACGTGCGCCGCCTGGCCAGCGAAGGCAGCCGCCCGCGCCTGCCCTGGGGCATGCAGCTCAAAGCGCTGGTCGCCGACCCGTCACCGACCCTGCCGCTGCTGCGCGTGCTGCAGGACGACCCCAGCGAGTATGTGCGCCGCAGCGTGGCCAACCACCTGAACGACATCGCCAAGGACCACCCCGCGCTGGTGGCGGCCTGGGTCGAGGAGCATTTGCCGGGTGCATCGAAAGAGCGGTTGGCGCTGCTGAAGCACGCCAGCCGAACACTGGTGAAGAAGGGCGACGCTCGCATCCTGAAAGCCTGGGGGCTGGGCCAGCGGCTGCGCGGCGAAGCGCGGCTGACCGTCTCGCCCAAGCGCATTGCGGTCGGCGACAGCCTGGGGCTGGACATCGTCGTGCGCTCAGCGTCGCCACGCGCGCAGAAGCTGGTGATCGACTACGCGGTGCACCACGTCAAGGCCAGCGGCGAGACCTCGGCCAAGGTCTTCAAAGGCTGGGTGATCGAACTGGCGGGGCACGAAGAACGCAGCTTGAACAAGCGCCACTCGATGCGCCCGATCACGACCCGCACCTACCACGCCGGCCGGCACGCGGTGGATCTGCGCATCAACGGCGAGGTGATCGCCAGCGCGGCCTTCGAGCTGCGGCTCTGAGGTCAGGCCCGCGCGGCCCAGTCATCGGCGTCGAAGCCGACCGTGGTGCGCCCGTCGGCCCACACCACCACCGGCCGCTTGATCACGCTGGTGTGCGCCAGCATCAGTTGGCGCGCGCCGCCCGCGTCGGTGGCGGCCGTGCGTGCCGCGTCGTCCAGGCCGCGCCAGGTGTTGCCTTTGCGATTCAGCAGCGCCTCCCAGCCGAGGGCGGCCAGCCATGCATCGAGCGCCTCGGCGCGCAGCCCCTGCTTCTTGTAGTCGTTGAAGTCGAAGGCCACGCCACGTTCGGTGAGAAACGCGCGTGCCTTCTTGACCGTGTCGCAATTCGCGATGCCGTGCACCTGCACCGTCACGGTCGTGGTCATGCTGTCAGGCTCTCAGGTCTTGTCGGCGTTGTCCTTGGCTTCGCACAGCGGGTCGGGCCCGTAGCCGGTGTCCACCACGCGGCCGGCCTCGTCGATGCCGACCTGGAACCACTGGCAGAACACGCTTTCGTAGCGGTACGACAAGAGTGTGCGCCGCTGCAGGGCCAGGCGCGAACGTTCGGACGGGCGGCCGAGCGCGAGCAGCACGTCGCTCTCGGGGCTGCCGGCGAGCACCGCGTTGAAGCGCGCTTCGGTCAGCACCTGCTCCCAGCGGGTCAGGCGGCCCTGGGCATCGAAGTCGAGCATGTAGGTGTGCTTGCCGAACGGCCCGCGCGCAAACTCCAGGCGTTTGGCGCCGGCCGGCAGCGCGTGGTTGCCGGTGGGTTGGCCGAGTGCGGTGGTGGCATCGGCCACCGAAGCGCCGGGCGCCAGTTTCGGCGGCCCGTACGTGGCGCAACCGAGCATCGACGAGAGCGCCAGCGCAACGGCGCCGAGGGCAACGGGGTGATGGCGAAACAGTGACATGGAATCTCCTTGCGTGGCGGCAGGGCGCAGGCAGCAGGTAAACCGCAATCCATAGAATGGCCGGATCATTCTCCGACCCTGGCCCATGCGCACGCCCCCGCCCTTTGTCCACATTCTCGAACATGGCATTGCGGCCATCGACACCGGCTTTCACCGCCCCGACTTCGATGCCGCCTACCTGATGGTCGAGGCCGGCCGCGCCGCCTTCATCGACACCGGCACGACCCATTCGGTTCCGCGCCTGCTCGAAGCGCTGGTGGCCGCCGGGCTGAGCACCGATGCGGTGGACTACGTGATCGCCACCCACGTGCACCTGGACCATGCCGGCGGCGTGGGCTGGCTGATGCAGCACCTGCCCTCGGCCCGGCTGGTGGTGCACCCGCGCGGCGCAGCGCACCTGATCGACCCGCGCGTGCTGGCGAACAGCGCACGCGGTGTTTATGGCGACGAGGAGTTCGAGCGCTCCTACGGCCAGGTGATCGGCGTGGACGCCAGTCGCGTGCTCGAGACCCACGACGACATGGTGCTCGCGCTGGCCGGCCGGCCGCTGCGCTTCATCGACACACCCGGCCACGCCTATCACCACCACTGCATCTGGGACGAACGCAGCCGCGGTTTCTTCACCGGCGACACTTTCGGCCTGTCGTACCGCGAGTTCGACACCGAACAGGGCGCCTGGCTGCTGCCCACCACCACGCCGGTGCAGTTCGAGCCCGACGCCTTGCGCGCCTCGGTGCAGCGCCTGCTGGCCTTCGAGCCAGCCTGCATGTACCTCACGCACTTCGGCCGCGTCACGCAGGTGCCGCGCCTGGGCGCGCAGTTTCTCGGCCAGCTCGACGCAGTGGTGCGGCTGGGCCGGTCGGTGCACGCCGGGCCGCAGCGCCATGAAGCACTGAAGGAAGGCCTGCTGCAGGTCTACATCGCCGCCGCGGCCGACGCCGGCTGCCGCCAGACGCCGGCCGAGCTGGAGGCGCTGCTGGCGCTCGACATCGAACTCAACGCCCAGGGCATGGGCATCTGGCTCGACCGCAAGCCGCGGGCGAATTCGGCAACGCAAGGGGCGGCGCGATGACGCCAGTGCAGTTTCATCTGGAAGGCCAGGTCGCCGTGGTCACCGGCGCGGCGCAGGGCATCGGCGCGGCCTGCGCCGAGCGGCTTGCGCGCGATGGTGCGGCAGTGGCCTTGTGGGACGTGGATGCGCCGCGTGCCACCGCGCTGGCGGCGCAGTTGCGCGACAGCGGCCACCGCGCCGCGTTCATGCCCTGCAACGTGGCGGACAAGTCAGCCGTCGATGCCGCCGTGGCCGCCACCCTGCAGGCCTTCGGGCGCATCGACGCGCTGATCAACAACGCCGGCATCTTCAGGGCGGCCGATTTTCTCGACATCACCGAAGCCGACTGGGACGCGGTGATCGGCGTCAACCTCAAGGGCGCCTTCCTGGTCGGCCAGGCGGTGGCGCGCGAGATGGCCAAGAGCGGCGGCGGCGCGATCGTCAACATGAGCTCGGTGAACGCGGTGCTGGCCATTCCGAGCATCGCCAGCTACAACGCCAGCAAGGGCGGCGTGAACCAGCTCACGCGGGTGATGGCCTTGGCGCTGGCCGAGCACGGCATCCGCGTCAACGCGGTGGCGCCGGGCACGATCGCCACCGAACTGGCGCAAAAGGCGGTGCTGGGCAGCGACGAAGCACGCGCCCGCATCATGAGCCGCACGCCACTCAAGCGGCTCGGCACGCCGGAGGAGATTGCCGATGTGTGCGCCTTTCTCGTCAGCAGCGCTTCGAGCTACATGACGGGCGAGATCGTCTACGTTGACGGCGGCCGGCTGGCGCTGAACTACACGGTGGCCAGCACCTGATGTTCGAAGCCTTCGGTGTTTCCACCGGCGTGGTGTTCCTGGGCGAGATGGGCGACAAGACGCAGTTGCTGGCGCTGTTGCTGGCGGCGCGCTTCCGCAAACCGCTGCCCATCATCCTGGGCATTCTGGTGGCCACCCTGGTCAACCATGCCGGAGCGGCGGCGCTGGGCGCCTGGTTGACGCGGCTGATCGACCCGCAGTGGCTGCGCTGGGGGCTGGGCCTGTCGTTCCTGGCGGTGGCGGCCTGGATGCTGGTGCCCGACCAGGCCGACGACCTGAACGCCGGGGCGCGCCCCGGCTGGGGCGTGTTCGGCATCACCGTGGTCGCCTTCTTCCTGGCCGAGATGGGCGACAAGACGCAGATCGCCACCGTGATGCTGGCGGCCAAGTACACCGCGCTGGTCACCGTCACCGCGGGCACCACCTTGGGCATGATGCTGGCCAACGTGCCGGCCGTTCTGTTCGGCGACAAGGTCGTGAACTGGGTGCCGCTGGCCTGGGTGCACCGCATTGCCGCCGCGGTGTTTGCGATGCTGGGCGTGCTGGTGTTGATGGGCTACGGCTTGTGAGCCGCGGCGCGCTGCGCTAGCCTGTGGCCCCCTGTTCGCAAGGAGAGCCGTATGGCCGTCGATTCTCAAGCTGCGCCGCCGCTGACCGGCGGCTGCCTGTGCGGTGCGGTGCGCTTCGAGGCGCACCCCGAGCGGCGCGAGGGCTACTACTGCCATTGCCGCATGTGCCAGCTGGCATTCGGCAACACCCGCGCGACCTTCATCAACCTGCCCAAGGACCGGGTCAAGTGGTCGGGCAGCGCGCCCACCGAGTACGCGTCGTCCAGGTTCGCACTGCGCAGCTTCTGCAACCGTTGCGGCACGCCGCTGAGCTTTTCCTACGTGGGCTCGAAGAACATGGACCTGGCGGTCGGCGCATTCGACGATCCGTCGGCACTGAAGCCGGTGTCGCACTTCGCAATCGAGACGCGGGTGGCTCCCTGGCACACCGAAGACGGCCTGCCCGGCCAGCGCCTGGACGAGTACACGGCGCTGATGGACCGCTGGAAAGCGGCCTACGGCAGCGACGTGGTTCCGGGTGTGGCCGCCACGCGCAAAGCCTGACGGCGGTACGCTCTCGGCTTCATCATCCCTTCAGCCACAAAACCCATGAGACTCCTCCACACCATGCTGCGCGTCGGCAACCTGCAGCGCTCGATCGACTTCTACACCAAGGTGATGGGCATGACGCTGTTGCGCACCTCGGAGAACCCGTCGCAGAACTACACGCTGGCGTTTGTCGGCTACGGCAACAACCCCGACCATGCCGAACTCGAGCTGACCTACAACCACGGCGTCGAGTCGTACGACCTGGGCAGCGCCTACGGCCACATCGCCATCGGCGTGCCCGACGCCTACGCCGCCTGCGACAAGATCCGCGCCAACGGCGGCAAGGTCACGCGTGAAGCCGGCCCGGTGAAAGGCGGCACGACGGTGATCGCCTTCATCACCGACCCCGATGGCTACAAGGTGGAGCTGATCGAGCGGAAGTGATCGAGCGGAAGTGTTCGAGCTTAAATTGCGCAGCCAACGCACTGCGGCCACGGTTGGGTGAACGAATACCGAACCGAGCTCCAAACTTTGCATGCGCGCGCGGGGCCGAAATAGCATCGGCCCGCGCCAACCGGCGTGCAAACCTGGAGACAGCATGGACCTGATCATTCAACTGATACTTGGCGCACTCGGCGGCAACCTGGGCGGCGCCCTTCTGAAGAACCTGAGCCTGGGCACACTGGGCAACAGCATTGCCGGGATCGTGGGCGGCGGGCTGGGCGGCCAGATCTTGTCAGCGGTGCTCGGCGGCGGTGCCGCGGCCGGTGGCTCGATGGTGTCGAGCGTGGCCGGTGGCGGCGTCGGCGGCATCGTCCTGATGGCCGTCGTCGGGCTCATCAAGAACATGATGGCCAAGCGCTAGATTCGCACCAGCACCAGCACCAGCGCCAGTGCCAGCGCCAGCGCCAGTGCCAGCGCACGAGCAGGTCAGCGTTTCAGCGCGCTGGCCTCTTTTGCGAGCATCGTGATGCGGGCCCAGTCCTTGGCGGCCACCGCATCGGCCGGCGTCAACCACGACCCGCCGCACACCTTCACGTTGGGCAGCGCCAGGAATTGCGGCGCCGTCTCCAGCGAAATCCCCCCGGTGGGGCAGAACACCACATCGGTGAACGGCCCGCCCAATGCCTTCAGCATCGGGATGCCGCCGGCCTGCATGGCCGGAAAGAACTTCAGGAACAGGTAGCCCTCGGCATTCGCCTGCATCACCTCGCTGGCCGTGGCCACGCCGGGAAGCAGCGGCAGGCCGATGTCGCGACAGGCGCTGCCCACTTCGGTGGTGTAGCCGGGGCTCACGGCGAACACGCAACCGGCGTCTTTCGCGGCTTGCGCATCGGCGCGGTTGCGCACCGTGCCGGCGCCGACGATGGCACCCGGCACGGCCTTGGCAATCGCCTCCATGCACTTGAGCGCGATGGGAGTGCGCAAGGTCACTTCCAGCACCTTCACGCCACCGTCGACGAGCGCCTGCGCCATCGGCACGGCGTCTTCGAAGCGGTTGATGACGATAACCGGAATGACCGGGCCGTGGGCGACGAGATCGAGGGTGTTCTTCATGGGGTGTTCCGGTTCGGTTTCGTTTGAAAGCTCAAAGCCAGCTGCAGGCGCCTTCTTCGGCCGTCAGCACATTGCGGCGCAGGCCGGCAAACAGTTCGCGGCCGAGGCCGTGGCCGTTCACGTGGGCGTGCGCGGCGGTCAATTCCACCACGTTGCGCGACGACCAGACCGCCACATCGACCAGCGCCTCCAAGGTGCCGGCCACCGCGTCGAGCCGGATCACGTCGCCCGTGCGCACCTTGCCCAGCGCGCCGCCGGCCAGCACCTCGGGGCTCACGTGGATGGCCGCCGGCACCTTGCCCGACGCGCCGCTCATGCGCCCGTCGGTCACCAGCGCCACCTTGAAGCCCTTGCCCTGCAGCACCGCCAGCGGCGGCGTGAGCTTGTGCAACTCGGGCATGCCGTTGGCGCGCGGGCCCTGGAAGCGCACCACGGCGATGAAGTCGCGCTCCAGTTCACCGGCCTTGAAAGCGGCAAGCAGTTGTTCCTGCGCGTCGAAGACGATCGCCGGTGCTTCGACGATGTGGTTGGCTTCCGGCACCGCCGAGACCTTGATGACCGCGCGGCCGAGGTTGCCGGTCAACAGCTTCAGGCCACCTTCCAGGCTGAACGGCGCGGCGGCGGTGCGCACGATCGAATCGTCGCCGCTGGCGGCCGGCAGCGCGGTCCAGCGAAGTTGACCGCCTTCGCGCGCCGGCAGCTTGCCGAATTCGGCCAAACCGCCTTCGACGACGGTCGCCACGTCGGCATGCATGCCGCCGCTGGCGAGCAGTTCGCGGATCACGAAACCGGGGCCGCCTGCCGTCTGGAACTGGTTCACGTCGGCCACGCCGTTCGGGTACACGCGCGTGAGCAGCGGCGTGGCATGCGACAGGTCGGAGAAGTCGGTCCAGTCGATCAGGATGCCGGCCGCGCGCGCCACCGCGACCCAGTGGATCAGGTGGTTGGTCGAGCCGCCGGTGGCCAGCAGCGCGACCATCGCGTTGACGATCACACGCTCATCGACCAGTTTGCCGATCGGCGTGAAGCGCTTGCCCGGCAGGATGCCCAGCACCGTGCGCACCGCCTCGCGCGTGAGCGCCTCGCGCAGGTCGGCGTGCGGGTGGATGAAGGCCGCGCCGGGCACATGCAGCCCCATCGCTTCGAGCAGCATCTGGTTGCTGTTGGCGGTGCCATAGAAGGTGCAGGTGCCGGCACCGTGGTAGGCGGCCGACTCGGCTTCGAGCAGCTTGTCGCGCCCGACCAGCCCTTGCGCAAACTGCTCGCGCACCTTGGACTTGGCGGTGTTCGACAGCCCGCTGCTCATCGGCCCGGCGGGCACGAACACGCACGGCAGGTGGCCGAAATGCAACGCGCCGATCAGCAGCCCGGGCACGATCTTGTCGCACACGCCGAGCAGCAGGGCGGCGTCGAACACGTCGTGCGTCAGCGCGATGGCGGTGCTCATCGCGATCGTGTCGCGCGAGAACAGGCTCAGCTCCATGCCGGGCAGGCCCTGGGTCACGCCGTCACACATGGCCGGCACGCCGCCGGCCACCTGCACGGTGGCGCCGAGTTGGCGGGCCTCGTCGCGGATCAGCTCAGGGAAGCCTTCATACGGCTGGTGCGCCGACAGCATGTCGTTGTAGGCGGTGACCACGCCGATGTTGGGCGCACGCTGCGCCACCACGCGCAGCTTGTCGTTCGCCGGCAGCGCCGCGAAGGCGTGCGCCACGTTGGCGCAGCCCATGCGGTCGGCACCGCGCGGACGGTTGATGGCGGCGTCGACCCGTGCCAGGTAGGCCGCGCGGGTGGCCGCGCTGCGTTCGCGGATGCGTTGGGTGACTTCGACGAGGGCTGGTTTCATGGCGGCATTCATCACGATCCTCTCGATGTAACTGCTGGGGTCATTGTGATGTAACCTGGTTACATCGTCAAATCAACATGAACTTGTGCGCATGACTGCAAGCAAGCCACGCGCCGGCCCGCAGCGCACTCGACGGCCACGCACCCGAGGCTTGCTAGAGTTGCCGCATGTCGCATCATCCTCCCCTGCAGCCGTACCGGGACCCGGCCACGCTGCTGCACCGGACGATCCGGCAATGGGGCGGCGGCGACCTGTGGGTGTTCGGGTATGCCTCGCTGATCTGGCGGCCGGAGTTCGAGTCGGTCGAGCGCCGCCCGGCGACGGTGTACGGCTGGCACCGCGCGCTGGAAATGCGCTCGCGCATCAACCGCGGCACGCCCGAACGCCCCGGCCTGGTGTTCGCGCTGGTGTCGGGCGGCTCGTGCCGCGGCTTCGTCTACCGCGTGCCGCAAGCCCAGGCGCGCGTCGAACTGGAACGCCTGTGGGCGCGCGAGATGCCCACCGGCGTGTACGACCCGCGTTGGCTGCCCTGCCACACCGCCCAGGGGCGGGTGCCGGCGCTGGGCTTTGCACTCGGCCGGACCAGCCCGGCCCACACCGGGCCGCTGTCGGACGAGCAGATGATCGACACCCTGCGCCACGCCACCGGCATATACGGCCGCACCTTGGACTACCTGATGGAGACGGCCCGCTGCCTGCGTGAGCACGGCATTCGCGACCATGAGATCGAGCGTCTGGTCAGCCTGGCGCGCCAGCACGGGCTGGCCTGATCGCCGCGCTGATCGTCGCGCTGATCAGCGAGCCTCCAGCGGCGCCTCGCCGAAGGCCTGGCGCACCTGAGCC
Source organism: Methylibium sp. (assembly GCA_031414975.1). Taxonomy (GTDB): domain Bacteria; phylum Pseudomonadota; class Gammaproteobacteria; order Burkholderiales; family Burkholderiaceae_C; genus LGRD01. The sequence continues at coordinate 11,523 of JANOQS010000072.1, forward strand.
AGGTCGGCCTCGGTGTCCACGTCCACCAGCACGCCGGGGTCGTCGAGCTCCAGCCCCAGTGCGGGGTAGCGTGCCACCAGCCGGCGCGCGCCTTCGTCGCCCGACAGCGTGACCAGCTCGGAGTACAGCTCGGCCGAAAAGCCGACCGGGTGGCCGCGCCGCCCCTTGTGGTGCGCGCAGACCACCGGGTGGTGCTCCAGCGCAGCGGCCACGGCCACCAGGGTGGCGGGTTGCACCAGCGGCATGTCGCCCGGCAGGATCAACCAGCCGCCGGCGTTGGCCCGGGCGCCGACACCCGAGGCGATGGAGTGCCCCATGCCGAGCCGCGCGGCGCTGCCGCTGCCCGCCTCGGGCAGCACGACCACGTCGCGCGCGGCCACGCTGCGGCGGGCGATGTCGGCCAGCGCTTCGGTCGTGACCACCACCACCGGGAGCTGGCTCGCAATCGCATGCGCCAGGGTCGTGCCCAGCACGGTCGCGCCGCCCAGGCTCTGGCCGAGTTTGTGCGTGGGCCCGAGGAAGCGCTCCCCCTTGCCCGCTGCCAGAACGATCACTGCCGGTCGCGCTTTCATCACTGCCCTGGAAGTTGTTGCCGGTGCCGCGCCATGGCGACCTGACTGTCCCAAGCATGGGAGCCGGGCCCCGATTGATCCAGTGGTGCGAATACCTACGGGCATTCACGTAAGCAACATTGCGGAGGAAAAGTTTCATGCAGGTACATGTGCCTGCCGCCGGCATGCAAGCGGCGCGCCGCGCGTGGAACACCACTCTGCCCATGGACTCTGCCTATGAACAGCGCCGCCTATAGACTTGCCGCATGAACCAACTCACCACCGACATTGCAGACCTGCGCAAGAGCTACGAACGGGCCGAACTCGACGAGGCCGCGTCCGACCCCGACCCGTTGAAACAATTCAGCCTGTGGCTGCAGCAGGCGATCGACGGCAAACTGCCCGAGCCCACCGCAATGGCGCTGGCCACCGTCGGCGCCGCCGGCCGGCCGTCGACGCGCCTGGGGCGGGGCAAGG
>JANOQS010000073.1:0-3150 GCA_031414975.1 Methylibium sp.
AGCCCTTCGTAAGCGCGCTGGCTCTGCGGGAACTGCGCGGCGCTCAGGCCATAACGGTCGCGCCAGTACGGCTGCAGATGCAGCGGGATGTAGTGCACGCTGCAGCCGATGCGCTCGGCGAACAGGCGCTCGATCAGCGCGTCGCGGCCCACTGGCGCTGCCGAGGCGAGGCGGACCACGTACAGGTGCCACGAATGCGTGTCGCCGGCGGGCGCCTGCGGTGGCAGGGTCAGCGGCAGGCCTTGCAGCCCGGCGTCGTACAGCGTGGCGATCTGCGCACGGCGCCGCTGGAACGCATGGGCACGCTTGAGCTGCTGCAAGCCCAGCGCGGCGGCAATGTCGGTCAGGTTGTACTTGAAGCCGGGCGCCACGATCTCGTAGTACCAGCTCGGCACCTTGGACGTGAAGCGGTCGAACGCATCGCGGCTGATGCCGTGCAGCCGCATCACCTTGACCCGCGCGGCCAGTGCCGCGTCGCGCGTGACCACCATGCCGCCTTCGCCGGTGGTGATGTTCTTGTTGGCATAGAAGCTGAACACCGTGGCGTCCGAGCCGAGCGTGCCGATCAGTTGGCCGCCGCTGGTGGCCGGCAGTGCGTGCGCGGCGTCCTCGACGACTTTCAGGCCGTGGCGTTTGGCGATGTCCAGCAGCTTGGGCATGTCGGCCGCCAAGCCGCCGTAGTGCACCGGAACGATAGCCCGGGTGCGTGGCGTGACCGCCGCCTCGACTGCCGCCGGGTCAATGCACATCGTTGCCGGGTCGATGTCCACCAGCACCACGTCGGCGCCGAGGTAGCGCACCACCTCGGCGGTGGCGGTGAAGGTGTGGGTGGTGGTGATGACCTCGTCGCCGGGCCCGATGCCCAAGGCTTCCAGCGCCAGGTGCAGCCCCGCGGTGGCGGAGTTGACGGCCAGCGAATGCAGCGCCGGGTCGCCCAGCCAGGCGCTGAAGTCTTCTTCGAAGCGGCGCGCCTTCGGGCCGGTGGTGACCCAGCCCGAGCGCAAGGTGTCCACCACCTCGGCGATCTCTTCTTCGCCGATGTCGGGCAGCGCGAACGGCAGGAATGGTGGCGAGACGGAAGTCATTCGATGCGGGGTTTGGCAATCCACGCCAGCACATGCGTGCGCAGCAGCGGGAGCGCGTTGAACACGGTGTACAGCGACGGGTGCACGCGGCACACAGCCCGGGCGATCGGCGGCGCCAGCGTGATGCGCCGAGCCTGCATTGTGCCGTCGGGAAAGAGCTGGCGGATGCGACCCGGCGGTACACCGCGAACATCAGCGTTGCGCGGGTTGTTGACGGTGAAGTCGTACCACAGCACACCGCCGCCGGGTTTCAGCGCCGCCCACATTCTGTCGGCCAGGCGCTGCTGGAAGGCGTCGTCCAGCAGTGACGAGAACACGGTGGCCTGCAGCACGATGTCCTGGCTGGCCGGGACCCAAGGCAATGTCGTCGCATCGCCCAAGCTCAGGCTCACGCCAGCGGGCAGCCGCTCGCGCGCCGCAGCGTGGCGTTCGGGCAGCAGTTCGATGCCGGCCAGGTGCTCCGGCGCAAAACCCAGGCGCAGCAACTCCAGCAGGTTGGCGCCGTCGCCACTGCCGACCTCAAGCAGGCGCAAGCTGGACAAATCTTGCAGGCCGAGCGCGCAGAAGCCGCGCAGGCAGCGCGCCAGAGCGCGCTGGCGCTCCTGCCAGGCCATCAGGGCCGCAGGGTCGAGCAGGCTGTAGCGCGGGTCCTGCGGTGTGCGGCGTGCGTAGCGCAGGCGCACGCGTTCGGCTTCCGCGTCGGGGTTCAGGTCTGGCTCGCGGTCTGTCGTCATGGCCTTCAGCGCGTCAACGAGGCAAAGCGCGTGCGGCCAGCGCCACCGCGCAGCACATCGAACCAGCCCAGCAGCGACCCGACGCCGTAACCGAGGTGGTACGCGGCAACCACCAGCGGCACACACGCCAGTGCGGCCAAGTTTGGGGAACGCTCCACGCCGACCGCCACGGTCAATGCCAGCACGGCCATGGCGTAAAGCGCTGCCAGGCTCAGCACCGGCCACCCCGGCGCGCCCAGCAGCGTTGCCAGGCCGAGCGCCGCGAGCAGCGCGACGAACAGCCCGGGCACCAGGTGCCGCAACGCCGCCGCCTGCCCGTGCGCTTTCATCACGAACGGCTTCCAGTAGCCGTACTGCAGGTACTGGCGCGCCACCTGGCCCACGGTGGCACGCGGCCGGTAGCTGCTGCGAATGCGCGCCGACTGCCAGACCCGCCCGCGACCGCGCACGATACGCAGGTTGTGCTCGTCGTCCTGGTTGCGCACCAGCGTTTCGTCAAAGCGGCCGAAGCGCTCGAACGTGGCGCGCGGCCAGCAGCCGAGGTAGACGGTGTCGACCCAGCCGCTGAAATCCAACCGGCGCGACAACGCGCCCCCTGCCACCCAGCGCGACTGGAACGCCGCCGCGATGGCCCGCTGCATCGCACCCGCTCCCGGCTCCGGCTCAGCGTGCCACGGCCCGCCGACGTTATCGGCACCGGTCTGTTCGAGCGCGGACAGACATTGCGCGATGTAGTCGTGTGCATAGTCGGTGTGCACGTCCATGCGCACAATGACTTCGCCGCGCGCACGATCCAAGGCCATGTTCAGCCCGGTCGAGACGATGCCGCGCGGGTTGTCGAGCAACTCGGCCACACCCCCCAAAGCCGACAGCAACTCGCGCGTGCCGTCGTCGCTCATGCCGTCGGCAATCAGCAGTTGCAGCGCCCAGCCCGGCGGCAACTGCTGGCGCTGCACGCCGGCCACGAACGCGGCAATGTGGCCGCGCTCGTTGCGGCACGGCACGATCACGCTGACGATGCGCGGCGTCATGCCAGCCTCCGCCGCACGATGCGGGCCAGGCGCCCCGCCGCCTGCAGCACGAAGCCGCCGCAGTGCACCAGCGCCATCACCACCACAGCGGGCAGCAGCGCCAACGCCAGCCCGGCGCCACCCGCGCGCCAGGCCACGCGCACAAAACGCACCGCCAGCACCGGCTCGCCGAGCAGCAACATCACCAGCTTGCGCACATTGTTCTCGCCCAGGTAAGACTCGTTCTTCACCGAGTCTTCACTGCGCACCCAGACCGGTTCACCGGCCAGGTGCGCATACGGCGCGGCGAGCAAAGCCACC
>JANOQS010000074.1:0-14506 GCA_031414975.1 Methylibium sp.
TGAACAAGGGTGAGCGGGTCGCCACGCTGAGCTGGAACCACCACGCCCACCTGGAGTGCTACTTCGGCATCCCGGCCGCGGGCGGTGTGATGCACACGCTGAACCTGCGCCTGGCGCCCGACGAGATCGGCTGGATCGCCGGCAACGCGGAGGACCGCTTCCTGATCGTCGACGACATCCTGCTGCCGCTGTACAAGCAGTTCGCGCAACTGCATGCGTTCGAGAAAATCATCGTGTTCCCGTTCTCGGGTGCGCCGGTGCCGGCGGGCTTGACCGACTACGAAGCGCTGCTTGCCGATGCCGACCCCGACGGCTTCGTGTACGCCTCTAGCGACGAGAACGACCCGGTCTCGATGTGCTACACCTCCGGCACCACCGGCCGCCCCAAGGGGGTGGTCTATTCGCACCGCTCGACCATCCTGCACACCCTGGTCGGTTGCCTGGGCGACTTCTGGGGCCTGCGTGGCAGCGACGTGCTGCTGCCGGTGACGCCGATGTTCCACGCCAACGCCTGGGGCGTTCCGTACGCGGCGGTGATGATGGGCGTGAAGCTCGTCTTCCCCGGCCCGCACCTGCACCCGGACGATCTGCTGGACCTGATGCAGATCGAGCCGCCCACCCTGTCGCTGGGCGTACCGACGATCTGGCTCGGGCTGATCCAGGCCTTCGAGCGCGCGCAGGTCGAAACGCCGGGGCGCTGGAAGCTGCCCTCGGGCATGCGTTCGCTGGTGGGCGGCGCGGCGGTGCCCGAGTCGCTGATCCGCGCTTTCTCGCGCCACGGCATCTGGCTGCTGCAGGGCTGGGGCATGACCGAAACCTCGCCACTGGCGACTGTCTCGTACCCGCGCGCCGAGTTGCGCGATGCCGGCGACGACGAACGCTTCCGGCGTGCCGCGATGGCCGGTGTGCCAGTGCCGCTGGTGGACCTGCGCATCCGCGATGAAGACGGCAACCAGCGTGGCACCGACGCACCGTGGGACGGCAAGACCATGGGCGAGGTGCAGGTGCGCGGCCCCTTCATCACCGGCTCGTACCACGAGGTGCCGGTGACGCCAGAAAAGTTCACCGAGGACGGCTGGCTGCGCACCGGCGACGTGGCGACGATGGACGGCCTGGGCTTCCTGCGCATCACCGACCGCACCAAGGACCTCATCAAGTCCGGCGGCGAGTGGATCAGTTCGGTCGATCTGGAAAACGCGCTGATGGCCCACCCGGCCGTCGCCGAAGCGGCGGTGATCGCGATCCCTGACGATAAATGGAGCGAGCGGCCGCTGGCCTGCGTGGTGTGGAAGGTGGGCCAGTCGGCCACGCCGGAAGAACTCGGCGCGCACCTGATCAAGCACGGCCTCGCGAAGTGGCAGTTGCCCGACCGCTACGAAGTGATTGCCGCCGTGCCGCGCACCTCCACCGGCAAGTTCTGGAAGCTCAAGCTGCGCGAGATGTTCCCGCGCTGAAAAGGTAAAACCCTGGCCCGGCGCGCCCTGAGGCGGGCCTTATCATCAAAACCTGCCTCGCGGCGAGTGCGGCCAAAAGCCGGACGTCTGCCGGAGGCAGGTTTGTTTTTCTGCCCTGCTGCGCCAGTCCGCGGCGGGCCGTTTTCAAAGGGATGGTGCCGCATGCACGGTCGGGCAAAGAGGTGGGGCAGGGGACTCGGGGCGGCCCTCGTGGGCGTCGTCGGCGTGCTCGCTGCCCTGCTCGCCGGCTGCAACAACAACCCGCTGCCCAGCGACGCCGCCGCGTCGAACACCTCGTTCAGCGCCGTGATCGAAAACTCCCCCCGGCACCTGGACCCGACGGCCTCGTACTGGAGCAACGACACGCCGTACACCTACCAGATCTACGAGCCCCTGTACGGCTACCACTACCTCAAGCGGCCGTTCGAGCTGGTGCCCAAGACCGCGCAAGAGGTCGTCAAGCCGATCTACCTCGACAAGGCCGGCAAGGTGCTGCCCGCCGACGCACCCGGTGAACTGGTGGCCGAGAGTGTTTACGACATCCGAATCAAGCCCGGCATCCTGTTCCAGCCGCACCCGGCGTTTGCGGTGGACGAACAGGGCAAGTACCGCTACCACGCCATGAGGCCCGGCGATCTGGGCAAGCGCCGCACACCGCTCGACTTCGAGGCCACTGGCACGCGCGAACTGACCGCCGAAGACTTCGTCTACGCCCTCAAGCGCCACGCCACCACGCGCATCACCACGCCGATCTACGGCATCTTCTCGGAGTACGTGCTGGGGCTGAAGGAGTACGGCGAGCTGATCAAGCTTGAGGACGCCAAGCTGCGCGCCGGCCTGGACAAGGCCAGCCTGGACAAACCCTTTCTCGACTTCCGGCGCTGGCCGCTGGCCGGCGCGAGCGCGCCTGAAAAGCACCTGTTCCGCGTGCGCATCAAGGGCAAGTACCCGCAGTGGAGCTACTGGATGTCGATGACGTTCTTTGCGCCAGTGCCGTGGGAGGCCGACGCCTTCTATGCCCAGCCCGGCCTGGCCGCCGTCGGGCTCACCCTGGACACCTGGCCGGTGGGCACCGGCCCGTACATGATGACCGAGTTCATCAAGGACCGGCGCCACGTGATGAAGCGCAACCCGAACTACCGCGGTGAGCCTTACCCCTGCGAAGGCGCGCCGGGCGACAAGGAGGCCGGCCTGCTGGACGACTGCGGCAAGCGCATGCCGTTCATCGACAGCTTCGTCTCCACCATCGAGCGCGAGGCGGTGCCGCAGCGCGGCAAATTCCGCCAGGGCTTCTACGACATCGAGGTGTTCGAGCGCACCGACACCGGCCTGGACTACATCGTGGCGATGCAAGACTCGGAAGACGTGAAGCGCGAATATGAACAGAAGGGCTTCCGGCTGCCGCGCTTCTCTGACGTGACGAGCTGGCTGATCGGCTTCAACATGCTCGACCCGATGATTGGCCAGGGCGACACGCCCGAGCAGCAGGTCAAGAACCGCAAGCTGCGCCAGGCGATCTCGATCGCGATCGACTGGGAGGAGTTCTCCAAGGTCTTCCCCAAGAAGGGCGGCGAAACGGCGATGGGACCGTTGCCCGAGGGCATTGCCGGCTCGCGCCACGGCACGCTGGAAGGCGTCAACCCGGTCACGCACAAGGTGGTCGGCGGCAAGGTGGTGCGGCGCCCGATCGAGGACGCCAAGCGCCTGATGGTCGAAGCCGGTTACCCCAACGGGCGTGACGCGAAAACCGGCCGGCCACTGGTCGTCAACTACGACTATTACGCCCCGCCCACGCCCGAGCGCAAGCCCGAGATCGACTGGGTGGTGCGCCAGTTCGCCAAGATCGACATCCAGCTTGAAGTGCGCGCCACCGACAACAACCAGTTCCAGGACAAGGTGCGCAAGGGCAAGCACCAGGTGTTCTGGCTCGGCTGGCTGGCCGACTACCCCGACGCCGAGAACTTCCTGTTCCTGCTCTACGGCCCGAATGGCAAGACCCGCTCCGACGGCGAGAACACCGCCAACTACGAAAGCCCGGAGTTCGACCGCCTGTTCACGCAGATGAAGCTGCTCGACGACGGCCCGCAGAAGCAGGCGCTGATCGACAAGATGGTCAAGACCGCGCAAGACGACGCGCCGTGGAGCTTCGGCTACTTCCCGTATTCGTCGTCGGCCGCCCAGGCCTGGGTACACAACCACAAGCCGGCGGTGCTGGTGCGCGACCAGGGCCGTTACCTGCGCCTGGACACGGCCGAGCGTGTAAAGCGCCTGAACGCCTGGAACGAGCCGGTGTGGTGGCCGGTGGTGTTGATCGGCCTGGCGCTGCTCACGCTGGTGGTCGTGGCGGTGCGCAGTTTCCGTCGTCGCGAGCGCATGAATGCGCGCGGCGAGATCATGGCCTGACGCACGGAACCGACGCCGATGTTCCCCTACGTGCTGCGACGCCTGGCCTACGGTGCGCTGATCCTGCTGGGCGTCAACCTGGCGACCTTCTTCCTGTTCTTCACCGTCAACACGCCCGACGACATGGCGCGCCTGAACATCGGCGGCAAGCGGGTGACGCAGGAACTGATCGAGAAGTGGAAGTCCGAACGCGGCTATGACAAGCCGCTGTACCTGAACACCGAGAAGCAGGGCAGCGAGCGCATCACCGAAACGATTTTCTGGGAACGCTCGGTGTCGCTGTTCACCCTGAAGTTCGGCCGCGCCGATTCCGAGAGCGCCGGCGACATCGGCCACGAGGTCAGCAACCGCATGTGGGTCAGCCTGCAGATGGCGCTGCCGTTGTTCGTGCTGCAGGTGATCGCGAGCACGGCTTTTGCATTGTTGCTGGTGATGTTCAGGAACAGCAAGCTCGACTTCTGGGGCGTGGTGGCCTGCGTGCTGATGCTGTCGATCTCGAGCCTGTTCTACATCATCGTCGGGCAGTTCCTGTTCTCGCGCGTGCTCAAGCTGGCGCCGATTTCGGGCTACGTGGGCGGGCTGGACGTGGTCAAGTTCCTGGTGCTGCCGGTGCTGCTGTCGCTGGTGGCGCGCCTGGGCGGCGAGGCGCGCCTGTACCGCGCGATGTTCCTGGAGGAGATCGGCAAGGACTACGTGCGCACCGCTCGCGCCAAAGGCCTGGCCGAGATCGTGGTGCTGTTCCGGCACGTGCTGCGCAATGCGCTGATTCCCATCATCACCAGCGCCGGCAGTTACCTGCCGTATGTGTTCCTGGGCAGCCTGGTGTTCGAGAGCTTCTTCGGCCTGCCGGGCTTGGGCGCCTACGTGATCGAGGCCATCACCAAACAAGACTTCGCGATCGTGCGCACCATGGTCTTCGTCGGCTCGCTGCTGTACATCGCCACCTACATCCTGATCGACATTGCCTACAGCTGGGCCGACCCCAGAGTACGGCTGGAATAAGCACCATGCCGAAGCTCGTGCTGTTGTGGACCGACGTGGCCATCTGGCTGCTGGTGCTGGCCTTGGCCGTCTACGCCGTGGTGGTGCTGCGCAGCCCCGGGCTGCGCAGCACCTGGCGCAAGGTGTTCCGCGACGCGCCGGCGCTGGCGTCGTCGGTGGTGCTGCTGTTGTGCCTGTTCGTCACCCTGCTCGACAGCGTGCACTACCGCCTGCTGTTGCCTTCCGCGGCCGGCACCGAAGGCTCTGCGCCGGCCTACGACTCGCGCACCCGTTCGGGGCTGGACTGGGCGCTGGCCGATCTGGTCGACTCGCGCGAGGCCACCTATTCGCGGCCGCTGGACTATGTCGGCTTCACGAAAGAGACGGCAGAGGTGAACGGCGAACTCAAGCGCGTGGCGCCGCGCCTGGTGCATGGCGGCGCGCACCTCACCGACCCGGCCAACCAGTGGGCTGGCGACGTGCTCATGCGTGCCGGTGTCGGCGTGCTGATCGGCATCGCCATCTTCGTTGCCCTGTCGGTGATCCTGGTGGCTTGGGTGGCCCGCAGCCGGCGCCAGGGCGTCGGCACGGTGTTCGGCTCGATCTGGCGTGACGAGGGCGACATTCCCTGGCGCGTGGTGCTGTGGACCTTGCTGGTGGCGGGCCTGCTGATCGGCCCGACCGCGTTGCTGATGGGCCACTACCACGTGATGGGCACCGACCTGACCGGCAACGACGTGCTGTACCAGGCGCTCAAGAGCATCCGCACCGCGTTCGTGATCGGCACGCTGGCGACGGTGGCCACGTTGCCGCTGGCGGTGGGGCTGGGCATCCTGGCCGGCTACTTCCGTGGCTGGGTCGATGAGCTCATTCAGTACCTCTACACCGTGCTGTCGTCGATCCCGAACGTGCTGCTGATTGCCGCGTGTGTGCTGATGGTGCAGGTGTTCCTCGACAAGCACCCCGAGTTGTTCGAAACCGGTGCCGAGCGCGCCGACTTGAAGCTGTTTCTGCTGTGCACCGTGCTGGGCCTGACCGGCTGGGCCGGCCTGTGCCGGCTGCTGCGCGGCGAAACGCTCAAGCTGCGCGAGCTCGAATACGTGCAGGCGGCCAGCGCCTTCGGCGTGAGCCACGCGCGCATCATGCGAAAGCACATCTTCCCGACCGTGGCCCACCTGATGCTGATCGTCACGGTGCTCGAGTTCTCGTCGCTGATCCTGTACGAGGCCGTGCTGTCCTACGTCGGTGTCGGAGTCGACCCGTCGATGAACAGCTTCGGCGGCATGATCAATCTGGCGCGCAGCGAGATGAGCCGCGACCCGGTGGTGTGGTGGTCGTTCGCGGCCGCCTTCGGCTTCATGGTCAGCCTGGTGCTGGCCGCCAACCTGTTTGCCGACGGCGTGCGCGACGCGTTCGACCCGCGCGCCAGCAACTTCCGGCCGCGCCGCGTGGCGCTGCCCGCACCGGCCCGCAAGGCCGGCTGAATGCCGAGAATCCGACTGCAGAGCATGCGATGCTGAACATTGCCGATCTGAAGGTGGCGCTGGACGCCGACGCGGGCCTGGTGAAGGCCATCGACGGGCTGAGCCTGAGCATCCAGCGCGGCGAGACCTTTGCGCTGGTCGGCGAGTCGGGTTGCGGCAAGAGCATGACCGCGCTGGCACTGATGCGGCTGCTGCCCGACAACGGCCGCGTGACCGAAGGCCGGCTCGAGCTGGAAGGGCGCGACGTGTTTGCCTTGCCCGAAGCGCAGATGCGCGCCATCCGCGGCGGCAAGATCGGCATGATCTTCCAGGAGCCGGGCACCAGCCTGAACCCGGTGATGCGCGTGGGTGACCAGATCGTCGAGGCGATCGAGGCGCACACGCCCCTGCGCGGGGCGGCAGCGCGCGCCAAGGCGATCGAATGGCTGGGCAGGGTCGGCATTCCCGAGCCCGAGCGGCGCATCGACGAGTACCCGTTCCGCATGTCCGGCGGGCAGAAGCAGCGCGTGATGATCGCGATGACCCTGGCTTGCGAGCCACACTTCCTGGTCGCCGACGAACCGACCACCGCACTGGACGTGACGATCCAGGCGCAGATCCTCGACCTGCTCAAGCGGCTTCAGAAAGAGCAGGGCATGGGCCTGCTGCTGATCACGCACGACCTGGCGCTGGTCTCGGGCATGGCACAGCGCGTGGCGCTGATGTATGCCGGCCAGATCATTGAGGTGGCCAGCGCGGCCGAGTTCTTCCGCGAGCCCTTTCACCCTTACGCGCGGCTGCTGATGAACGCGCTGCCCGACTCGTCCAAGCGCGGCACCAGCCTGGCCGCCATTGCCGGCACCGTGCCGCCGCTGTGGCAGACCTTCACTGGCTGCCGCTTTGCGCCGCGCTGCGACCGCGTGATGGAAGCGTGCCACGTCAGCTCGCCGGAGCTGCAAGACATCGGCGGTCGCAGCGTGCGTTGCCTGCTGTACGCCGACGGGCAGGTGCCTCACGATGCGGCGGTGGTTGCCATGCCGCTGCCCGCCGAAGTGGCGAAGAAGCCCGCCGCCGATGCCGCCGCGCTGCTGGAGGTGCGCGAACTCAGCGTGCGCTTCCCGATCCGCAAGGGCCTGCTGCGCGGCACACAGGGTGTGTTCACGGCGGTCGACAACATCTCGTTCAACATCCGTTCCGGCCAGACGCTGGCGTTGGTGGGCGAGTCGGGCTGCGGCAAGACGACCACCGGCAAGGCCATCGTGCAACTGCTGCGCGGCCAGGCGCTGATCGAGGGCAAGGCGTTGTTCAACGGGCACGACCTGTTCAGGCTGGAAGGCGCCGTGCTGCGCGAAGCGCGCCGGTCGGTACAGATCATCTTCCAGGACCCGTTTGCGTCGCTGAACCCGCGCATGCGCGTCTTCGACATCCTCGAAGAAGGCCTGCTGGCGCTGCGCCCGGGCATGGACGTTGCGGCGCGCCGCAGCAGCATCGAAAAGATGGTCGACCAGGTGGGCCTGCGGCGCGACGCGCTCGAGCGCTACCCGCACGAATTTTCCGGCGGCCAACGTCAGCGCATCGCCATCGCACGCGCACTGGCGGTGGAGCCCAAGCTGATCGTCTGCGACGAACCCACCTCGGCGCTCGACGTGTCGGTGCAGGCGCAGATCCTGAACCTGCTGCGCCAGTTGCAGCGCGAGCTCGGTGTGTCGTACCTCTTCATCACGCACAACATCGGCGTCGTCGAGTACATCGCCGACCATGTGGCGGTGATGCAGAACGGGCGGATCGGCGAGATGGGCGTGGCCGAAGCGGTGCTGCGCCATCCGCGGTCGACCTACACGCGGAGTTTGTTGGCGGCGGTGCCGCGGGTTCAGCACGCCTGATCAGCCGGGCCGGCACCGACCGCGCCACCATTCACCGAGCGACCGCGATGCGCCCGTGTTGCGAGCAGCCAACGGCAGTGCGTGCGAGGCCTAGGGACATGCCCTGAAGGAGGCATTCGTGACCCGCTGAACCAGTGCGGCCCCGCGCACCAAAACAGCCCGCAAACCCGCATGGTGCCTCACTTTTCCGTGCCCCGGGTCATGCCGATCGAAGGGCGTCTGTGTGTGCGCCGCTGAACGATCAAGGAATACCCTAGACGGGCGCATTTTCCACTCCATGACAATTGTTTTACACGTCTTTGCCTTCAGGTCATCACCGGCTTACCAGTTGGCACATGACTTGCTGCAAGACTGGGTTCATCAATCATCCATTCAGTGCATTTCACAGGAGACTCCATGTTCAAGAAAACGAAGATCTGTGCGGGAGTAATGGTGGTCTGCGGCGGGACGCTTGCTGCGTCTGCTGCATACGCTCAGCAGCAGTTGGATAGGGTCGAAGTCACCGGTTCCTCGATTCGCCGCATCTCTGGCGAGACCGCATTGCCGGTCACGGTCATCCGAATCGACGAATTGGCCAAGCAGGGCGTGACATCGACTGAGCAAGCAGTCCAGTACATCTCTGCCAACCAGTCGAACTTCGGCGCCAGTTCCTCCATCGGTGGAACGACCGGTGGCAAGGCGGAAGCCGATCTGCGCGGTCTTGGCGGACCCACCAACACAAACGCCAACAAGACACTGGTGCTCTTGAACGGGCGCCGGCTGGCGAACCATGCCTTCGATGCAGCCGCGGTGGACTTGAACGCCATTCCGCTCTCGGCGATCTCTCGGATCGAAGTTCTGCGTGACGGTGCGTCGGCCATCTACGGCACAGATGCTATTGGTGGTGTCATCAACTTCATCCTGAAGAAGGAACTGGTCGGCCTTGAGGTCAGCGGTCAGGTCACCAAGCCGCAACGCGAGGGCGGTGGCGATACCAAGCGCGTGAGCGTTGCTGGCGGCTTTGGCTCGCTTACTGAACAACGGTTCAACATCATGGGTGCGCTCGATTGGCGCAAGCAAAGCGTGCTCGCGGCGGCCGATCGGACGTTCTCCAAGACCGGCATCATCGGCACATCGCGTACCGCAGTTACGAATGGCACCAGTGGTACAGCCTTTCCGGGCGATCTGAACGGATTCGAGCCTTCTGGCCCGCTGTGCGATCCGCCTAACTCGATTCCCAGAAACACCACCCCGACCAACGGCGGCGCGTTCAACAGTTGCCGCTACGACTTTTCGCGCAGCGTTGACCTGCTAACCGAGAACGAACAGGTTACCGCGCTTGTGCGGGGTTCTTTCGCCGTCACGCCGGATCACACTCTGTCGGTTGAGCATCTGCGCGCCAACAATCAGAGCACTGCTCGTGTGGCCCCTGCGCCGACGTCGACGCTGATGCCGGCGTCAAGCCCGTTCTTCCCGGCTGGCGCCGCTGGTGCTGCTACACAAGTCATTGTTCCCGACTTCGCAGGAGGCAACGGAACCACGACGGTGCTGGGCGGTGCTGCCAACTGGCGCCAAGTGCCCGCCGGAAAACGCACGAGCGGAGACGACACCACCACCGAGCGCACCATGATCGACATGGAAGGCGTTGTCAGTGGTTGGGACTACCGCACGGCAGTCGGCACCACGCAGAACAAGAGCGCGGCAAATGTGAAGCGCGGCTACGTGAATGACGACCTCATTGCCCAGGGCGTTTGGAATGGTGTAATCAATCCTTTCGGGGCTCAGACGGCCGCGGGCACGGCCGCGATTGACGCCGCTCAAGTGGTCTCCGACACCCAGGTGGGCAAGAGCAAGAACAACTTCGTTGATCTGCGCATCTCGAAGGTCGATCTGATGCAGTTGCCTGCCGGCCCGCTGGGTGCCGCATTTGGCGTCGAGTACAGAACCGAGAAGTCGGGCTTTGAGGCTTTGCCCATCACTTCCACGTTGGGCAGCCTGGGCATCGATCCGGACAGTGACACCTCTGGCAAGCGCAAGGCGGCCGGGCTGTTCGCCGAGTTCAGCATTCCGGTCATCAAGGATCTTGAAATTTCCCTCGCTGGCCGCTACGACAAGTACGGCGGTACCGGTGACACATTCAACCCCAAGGTAAGCATGCGGTATCAGCCTAGCAAAGAAGTGCTGATTCGGGGTTCGGCGAACACTGGCTTCCGCGCGCCAACGCTGTATGAAATTTATCAGCCGCAGTCGACCACTTTCACGACGGACAACTACGACGACCCCGTGCTGTGCCCGGGCGGCACGGCCGTTCCTGGCGCCTCGGCCGGTGTCGTCTGCGGCCAGCAAGTGTTGCAGCGCCAGGGTGGGCCCGGCGGAATTGGATTGCCGTCGGACAGCTTGAAGCCAGAGCGGTCGAAAGCATTCACGGCTGGTGTTGTGTTCGAGCCGTCTCGCAACGTGACCTTGGGTGCAGATTTCTGGAGCATCCGTGTGAAGGACCTTATAAGCGGTTTGCCTGAGCAGGCAGTGTTTGCTGATCCGGCCAAGTTCGCGGGGCGCTTCGTGCGCTGCAGCCAGATTCCTGCGACAGGCGCCGGCATCACCCGCTCGGACATCGACGCCTGCACGGGCTTCCCCGGCATCGGATACGACCCGATCGCTTTCATCGACGTAGCGACGGAAAACCTTGGAGAACTGCGCACCAGCGGCATCGATCTGTCGGCGGCTTGGCGGTCGGGCGCGACGCCAAGCGGCAACTTCGGTCTGTCGATCGAAGGCACGTACGTCACCAAGTACCGCTACCAGCGGGAAAAGAACGGTGCCTTCATCGATGCCGTGGGACGCTACTCGGACAATGCGCCGGTCTTTCGCTGGCAGCACGTCGCCACCGCCTCGTGGAACAACGACCAGTTTGGCGTGACCGTGGGGCAGCGTTTCAAGAGCGGTTACGTCGACCAGGACGGTGTCAACGAGGTGCAGCGTTACTATCTGTTTGACTTGTCGGCCAGCTACACCGGCGTCAAGAACCTCACTGTCACCGCAGGCGTATTGAACCTCTTCGATTCAAACCCCCCGCTCTCGGTGCAGAACACGACCTTCCAGCGAGGCTTTGATCCCCGGTTTACGGACCCGCTGGGTCGTACCTTTACGCTTCGCATGGCATACAAGTTCCTCTGATACATCCTGCGATCGGGTTCTGCCTGAATTGCCCGCTGGCCACAAGCCGGCGGGCATTTTGTTGAGGTAGCCGCTCTACGAACGGCAGCAGTGCTGCTGGTAGCATCGCGCCTCCGCCGCAGTCTCACTGGAGATCCCAGGACATGGATTTTTCGAAGCAGCAAGCCGACCCGAGGCGACACCTCGTGGGCTTCACGCTTGTCATTCTGTTCCACGCCTTCATCGTCTACGCGCTCGTCACCGGTCTGGCCAAGAAAGTGGTGGAGGTGGTGCGCGCGCCGATCGAAACCAAGGTGATCGAAGAGATCAAGAAGCCGCCGCCGCCGCCCGAGATCGTGGTGCCACCGCCGCCCCGACTCGAAGCGCCGCCGCCGCCGTTCATCCCACCGCCCGAGGTGCAGATCGCCACGCCTCCGCCGCCGCAACCCACCATCACCGCGGTGCCCACGCCGCCGCCGCCCGCGCCGGTGGTCATCGCACCGGCCCCGCCGCCGCCGCCCGTGGTGGCCGAAGTGGCACCGCCGCCACCCCCGCCGCCGCCCGCGGCACCCAAGCCGCAAGGCATCCAGGCGTATTGCTCCAGCATGCCCAAGCCCGAGGTGCCCGGTGTCGATTTCGTCGGCAAGATCGGGTTGACGGCGCGGGCCACGATCAAGGCCAACAAGATCGACAAGGTCGAGATGGTGCCGGGTTCGTTCACCGGGACCAGCGACCGCAAGATCCAGCGCGCCTTCATTAACGCCGTGAGCACGGCGATGCAGTCCTACACATGCACCGGCGACAACATCATTGTCGAGCAGCCCTTCGCTTTCACGATCACCAACTGAAGCCGGTGGCACCTTGCGCTCGCGCCCACGAGGCCCCGCGCACAGCGCCGGCTCACCTTTCTTGACCATCGATACCTGCAGGAGACCTTGTCCATGACCATCCGTCTGAGCCCCTTGTTCGCCGCCTTCACGCTTGGCGCAACACTGCTGCTGGCCCCACTGTCGGCCAGTGCCCAAGACGCCAAACCCGCCAGCGCGGTTGAAGCCGCTCCGGCAGCGGCACCGGTTGCGCCCGCGGCAACTCCTGCACCCGCCGCTGCCGTGGTCACCAAGGAAACCGTCGACAACCCCTACGGCCTGCAGGCGTTGTGGCAGCAGGGCGACTTCGTTTCCAAGGGCACCTTGATCATCCTGATCATCATGAGCATGGGCAGCTGGTACATCCTGATCACCAAGTTGTGGGAGAGCTTCAAGCTCAGCAGTGAGGCCAAGGCAGCCGGGCGCAGCTTCTTCAAGTCGGCCAGCCTGAACGAGGGTGTCAAGACATTGAAGGCCGGCAGTGCCTTCCACTTCATCGCCGAGTCGGGGGTCAACGCCGGTGAGCACCACGAAGGCTCGCTGACGGAGAACATCGACCGCAACACCTGGGTCACGATGAACGTGCAGCGCGCCGTCGACAACGTTCAATCGCGCCTGCAGGATGGTCTGGCGGTGCTCGCCACGGTCGGTTCCACGGCGCCCTTCATCGGTCTGTTCGGCACCGTCTGGGGCATCTACCACGCGCTCACGGCCATCGGCATTGCCGGCCAGGCCAGCATCGACAAGGTGGCCGGCCCGGTGGGCGAGGCGCTGATCATGACGGCCATCGGCCTGGCCGTGGCCGTGCCGGCTGTGCTGGGCTACAACTGGCTGGTGCGGCGCAACAAGGTGACGATGGACGCGGTGCGCGGCTTCGGTTCCGAATTGCACGGCGTGCTGATGGGCGCCAAGGCCAACCGCTGAACGACGGCGCCTCAAGGAGACTGCCATGGCGATGAGCATCGGTTCGAGCAGCGACGAAGACGAAGTCGTCTCCACCATCAACACCACGCCGCTGGTGGACGTGATGCTGGTGCTGCTGATCATTTTCCTGATCACGATTCCGGTGGTCACGCAGACCATTGCGATGAGCCTGCCCAAGGAAAACAACATCGCGCGCCAGACCAAGCCCGAGAACATCGAGGTCTCGGTCAACAAGGACGGCGACGTGTTCTGGAACGGCCAGGCCCTGGCTGACAACGAAGACTTGTTCCTGCGGCTCAAGAAGGTGGCCGTGATGAATCCGCAGCCCGAGATCCACATCCGCGGCGACGAGAAGAGCCGCTACGAGTCGATCGGCCGGGTGGTGTTTGCGTGCCAGCGCGCGGCCATCGCCAAGATCAGCTTCGTCACCGAACCACCGCCGAAGGGGTAGTCACATGGCCATGAACATCGGCTCGGGCTCCGGCTCGGGCGAACCCGAGGTGATGATGGAGATCAACACCACACCGCTGATCGACGTGATGCTGGTGCTGATCATCATGCTCATCATCACGATTCCGATCCAGCTCCACACCGTCAACCTGAACATGCCGGCCGGCCTGCCGCCGCCGGCGACCAGGGAGCCGGTGGTGGTCACGATCGACATCGACTTCGACGGCACGGTGCTGTGGAATGGCGAGGCGCTGGCCGACCGCAGCGCGCTCGAATCGCGCCTGAGCAAGGCGGCAGCCGAGCCCGACCAACCGGAGGTGCACATCCGCCCGAACAAGCTGGTGGAGTACAAGTCGGTCGCGATGGTGCTGGCTTCTGCGCAGCGACTCGGTGTGACGAAGCTCGGCATGATCGGCAACGAGCAATTCGTGAAGTGACATGAAACAACGTTTCCTCAAGCGGGTGGTGGCCTGCGCGATTGCCGGCACACTTTTTGCCGCGCAGGCGCAGGAGTCTGTGCGGCCTGAAATCGGCAAATCTCTGCAGGCCGCGAGCGAGCTGATCAAGGCCGGCAAGTACAAGGAAGCGCTGGCCAAGGTGCGCGACGCTGACGCGGTGGGCGGCAAGACGGCCAACGAGAGTTACCTGGTCGAGCGCATGCGCATCGCGGCCGCATCCGGCGCCGGTGACCTGGACACGGCAGCCAAGTCGTTCGAGGCGCTGAGCACCTCCGGCAAGGTCAGCGCGGCCGACAAGGCGCGCATGGCCGAGTCGATTGCCGGCGGCTACTACCGCGCCAAGGACTACGCCCGTGCCATGCAGTGGAGCCAGCGCTATTTCAGGGAAGGTGGCACGAGCGGCTCGATCCGCACCTTGCTGATCCAGAGCCAGTACCTCAGCGGTGATTTCGCAGGAGCCGCCAAGGAGTTGACGGCCGAAGTGCAGGC
>JANOQS010000075.1:0-2344 GCA_031414975.1 Methylibium sp.
GCCCGCAGGCTCGCACGGCCGGGCAGAATCCGCCCCATGGAACCCCGCAAACTCCGCGTCGGCCAGCCGATCAGCCCCGAGCAGTTCGATGAACTCAGCGACGAACAGCTCGAGCGGCTGGTGCCCCGCGCGTACCGCGAGTTCTTTCCGGGCAAGGACTTCTGCGCCGACGGCTGCTTCTACCTGCACGACGGCAACGCGTGGAGCTTCTTCAAGGCCGGCTTCGTCGACGACTGATCACCACCGCGTGGCCCGGCTGACGAACAGGTAGTACACCGACACCGCGGCGCTCACGCTCAGCGCCACGACGTAGATCGTCAGGCTCGTGCGCAACTCCGGCCGCACGGTCTCGAAGTGGCGCACGAACGGTGCCAGCAACACCAGGTCGTAAGCCAGGAAGCCGAGCAGCCCGACGCGCACGTGCTCCACCTGCGGCCGCATCAGCGGGACCAGGAACGACCAGGCCGCGGCGAGGAAGACCCAGCCGTAGACCATCGCCGTCTCGGGCTTGATGGGCCAGGGCATGATGCCCGGCACGCGCAGCACCATGGCGGTACCGGCCGGCAGCAGGATCAGCAGGTACAGGGCGCACCACACGCGCAGCGAGGTGGGCAGCGGCCGCGCGTCTTGCACGCGCTCGCGGCGCACGTGCGCGAAGGCCACCAGGCACACCAGCGCACCCGCGGCGCAGCCGGCGGCGTAGGCGGTGAGCGATGCCTGCGCGCGCGCCTGGCCGAGCGGGAACAGCACGGTGGCCGTGCCGCCCAGCATGGTCGCCACGTGCAGGAAGCCACCGGCCGCACCGGCCAGGCGGCCGGACAGGCCGATCCACAGCATAGCCACCGCGACGGCCGCAAGGATGGACGAGACGAAGATGTTCGAGAGCCGCCCGTCTGACCACGGCCAGGTGTTCACTGCCCACGGGGCCTGCACAAAGTAGCCCGCCGCTAGCGCGACGGCCAGGGCGCCGGCGAGCACAAGGCCGAGTCTCAGCAAGCGGTCGATCATCGTGTCTCCTTGCGATGGCCGTGCCGTGCAACGCATGCCGGCGGGCCATCGGAGTGCATTCAACCATGCGGCCGGCGGCGCCGCGCGATACTCGCCAGCATCATGCTGAAACTGCTGGGCAAGTCGCCGTCGATCAACGTCCGCAAGGTGTTGTGGCTGTGTGCCGAGCTGGCGCTGGAGGTCGAGCACGAGCCCTGGGGCACGGGCTTTCGGCCGACGCAGACGCCCGAGTTCCTGGCGCTCAACCCGAACGGCATGGTGCCGGTGCTGATCGACGGCAGCCTCGTGCTGTGGGAGTCGAACACGATCTGCCGCTACCTGGCCGGCCGCCAGGGGCGCACCGACCTGCTGCCCACCGCACCGGCCGAGCGCGCCCGCGTGGAGCAGTGGATGGACTGGCAGGCGACCGAGCTGAACACCGCGTGGCGCTACGCCTTCATGGCGCTGGTGCGCCAGAGCCCGGCGCATGCCGACGCAGCGGCGCTGGCGCACAGCGTGGCTGAATGGAACCGGCTGATGCAGATGCTCGACGCGCAACTGGCCCGCACTGGCGCTTACGTGGCGGGCGAGGGTTTCACGCTCGCCGACATCGTGCTCGGCGTGTCGGCGAATCGCTGGTTCATGACGCCGATGCAGTGCCCGGCGCTGCCGGCCGTGCAGGCGTGGTTCGAGCGCCTGGCGCCGCGCGCGGGGTTTGCAGCGCACGTGGGCAACGGCACGCCTTGACGGCCCGAGGCCGAGGCGTCGGCCGTCAACACGTATGCTGCAATCCCTTCTTCAAGGAGCCACCATGGATCTCGACAGCAAAGGCCTTGCCACCCGCCGCGCCGTGCTCGGCGACGCGTACGTCGACAGCGCACTCAGCAAGGTGACGCCGTTCACGGCGCCGCTGCAGGAGCTCGTCACGCGCCACGCCTGGGGCAACACCTGGCAACGCACGAACATCGACCTGCGCACGCGCAGCATCGTCACGGTGTCCATGCTCGTGGCGCTCGGCCGCATGCACGAGCTGAAGATCCACGTGCGCGGCGCGCTGAACAACGGCGTGACGAAGGAGGAGCTGCAGGAGATCTTCCTGCACGCCAGCGTCTACTGCGGCTTCCCGGCGGCGGTGGACGCCTTCCGAGCCGCGGCCGAGGTGATCGACGCCGCCTGACCGCTCCCGGCGCCGTGTGCTCGCCTGCGTGCCGTCACGCGCGCCCGGCCAGGCCCCAGGCCACCAGCGCAACGAACAGCGCTGTGTAGGCCGCGGTCGATGCCCACACCACCGCCTTGGCGCGCCGCGCGCCGAACGCTGCCGCAGCCGCGAAGCCGATGAACGGCAGCACCTGTTCGG
>JANOQS010000076.1:0-11657 GCA_031414975.1 Methylibium sp.
CGCGCGGCCGGTGGTGTCCCAGCCGCCGCCGGGGTTGGCGGGGATCATCATCTTGAGGTTGGCAGTGGCCTGGGCCAGGTTCGGCAGGGCGCCGGTGGCGGCCAGTGCGGCCAGGGCTTTGAGGAAGGTGTCGCGGCGCATCGGAGTTTCTCCAGCAGTCAATGAAACACCCGCGATGTTCGCGGCAAAGTCTGTCACTCGGCTGTCCAAACACCTAGGACAAACACCAAGGTCGTGCGCTTGCGGACTGTTCGAGGCAGTCAGCGGTGTGTGCGATCGGTCTCGCTGGCGTCGGCCCGCCTCCACAGGTCTTCGTGTTTGCGCGACATCTGATCCGCCACCCCCTCGCATAGGGGTGGGCGGGGCAAAGACACATCCGGACACTGCCCTTTCACTTCGGCTCCGGAATGCGCGCCATGCCTGCAAACACTCACCCCAAAACCTCCGACCGATCCGCCCTTCGGCGCTTCCAGGCACCCGCCCTGATCGGCGCGCTGCTGCTGGCCGCTTGCGGTGGTGGCGGCGGCGGTGGCGATACCCCCGAAGCCACCCGGTCCGACACAGAGCGCAAATCGGCCCTGGCCACCGCCGCGCCGGGCACCGGGCAGTGGACGCCGCTGATCCCGCTCTCGCTGGTGCCGGCGGCAGCGGCCAACCTGCCCAACGGCAAGGTCGTGCTGTGGTCGTCCGAAACCCGCTTCTCGTTCAGCGCCAGCGGGCAGACCTACACCACGATCTACGACCCGGTCACCAACACCGCCGCCGAAACCCTGGTCAGCAACACCGGCCACAACATGTTCTGCCCCGGCACCAGCAACCTGCCGGACGGGCGGCTGCTGGTCAACGGCGGCATCGACTCGGGCAAGACCAGCCTGTACAACCCGGGCACCAACACCTGGTCGGCCGGCGCGACGATGAACATCGCGCGCGGCTACGAAGCGAACTGCGTGCTCGAAGACGGCTCGGTGTTCACCTTGGGCGGTTCGTGGTCGGGCGGCTCGGGCAACAAGCACGGCGAGGTGTGGACCGAAGCGAGCGGCTGGCGGCGTCTGAGCGGCGTGCCGATCACGTCGATGCTGTCCAGCGACCCGTCGCGCGCCTTCGGCGCCGACAGCCACTTCTGGATGTTCCCGGCCCCCAACGGCCGCGTGTTCCATGCCGGCCCGGGGGTGGCGATGAACTGGATAGCCACCCAGGGCAACGGCAGCGTCGCGCCGGCCGGCCCGCGCGGCGACGACCAGTTCAGCATCAACGGCAACGCGGTGATGTACGACATCGGCAAGATCCTCAAGACCGGCGGCGGCCCGGCTTACGAAGGCACGAACGCGAACGCCAACGCCTACGTCATCGACATCAACGACGGCGCCACGGTGCGCAAGATCGCGCCGATGGCCTACGCGCGCGTGTTCCACAACAGCGTGGTGCTGCCCAACGGCCAGGTGCTGATCGTCGGCGGGCAAACCTACGCCAACGCCTTCACCGACAACTTTGCGGTGCTGCGCCCCGAGCTGTTCGACCCGGTGACCCAGACCTTCACGTTGATGCCGCCGATCGCGGTCGGCCGCAACTACCACAGCGCGGCGTTGCTGTTGCCCGATGCGCGGGTCATGTCCTCCGGCGGCGGGCTGTGCGGCCAGGGCTGCGCGGCCAACCACCCCGACCTGCAGATCCTGTCGCCGCACTACCTGTTCAACGCCGACGGCACACCGGCCACCCGCCCGGTCATCACGGCAGCGCCTGCCAGCGCGACGCACGGCACGAGCATCGGCGTCAGCACGAATGCGACGATCGCTTCGTTCTCGATCGTGCGGCTGTCGTCGACCACCCATGCGGTCAACAACGACCAGCGCCGCATTCCCCTCACGTTCACGGCCGGCGCCGGCAACACCTACCAGCTCGCCATCCCGTCCAACCCCGGCGTGGTGCTGCCGGGTTACTACATGCTGTTCGCGATGAATGCCGACGGCGTGCCGTCGATCTCGCGCTCGATCCAGATCACCGGCTCCGGCGCACCGAAGATCACCCACCCGGGCGACCAGTCCGGCGTGATCAACGCTGGTGTGAACCTGCCGCTCGCCGTGAGCGCCGCGACCAGCTACGCCGCCACCAACCTGCCGCCCGGCCTGGCCATCAACGCCAGCACCGGCACGGTCAGCGGCATTCCCACCCAACCCGGCCGCTACAAGGTCACCGTGTCGGCCAGCAACGCCGCGGCCACCACCAGCACCGACCTGGCCTGGACCATCACCGCGCCCGGCTCGGGCGCGCAGTTCGTGCGCCTGGAAGCGCTGAGCGAGATCAACGGCAACCCGTGGACCTCGATGGCCGAGTTCAATCTGCTCGACCCGAGCGGCGCGCTCATCAGCCGCAGCGGCTGGACAGCGACCGCCGACAGCGTCGAAGCCGCCGGCGAAAATGGCGTCGCCGCCAACGCCCTCGACGGCAATGCCGCGACCTTCTGGGTCACCCAGTGGCAGGCCGCCAGCCCGGTGCACCCGCACACCTTCACCGTCAACTTGGGGCAAGTGCGCACGCTCGGCGGCTTCCGCTACCTGCCACGCAGCGGCGGCGGCAACGGCACGATCGCTGCGTGGCGCTTCCACACCAGCCTTGACGGCGTCAACTGGACGCAAGTCGCCGAGGGCAACTTCCTCAGCGCCGGCAACAACGCGGCCGAGAAGACGGTGCTGTTCAACACGTCGCCGCCCAATCGGCCGCCCACCTTGCAGGCGGTGGCCAACCAGAGCGGCATCGCGGGCCTGGCCACGTCGCTGGCGCTGAGCGGCGCCGACCCCGATGGCGACGCGTTGAGCTACTCCGCCACCGGCTTGCCGGCGGGTTTGAGCGTCAACGCCTCCAGCGGCTTGATCTCGGGCGCGCCCTCCAGCGCGGGCAGCTTCAACGTCACTGCCCAGGTGAGCGATGGGCGTGGTGGCGTGGCGAGCCGCAGCTTCGCGTGGGCGGTCGCACCGGCAATCCTGGCCATCAACCCGGTGCTGGCGCCGCCGGTGGCCGCCGGCACCAGCGCGTCGTTCACGGTAGGCTCCAACGGCGGGGCCGGCGTGACTTACCGCTGGAACTTCGGCGACGGTACGCCGACCACTGCGGACAGCACGGCCACCACAGCCGCCCACACCTACGCCGCGCCGGGCCTGTACAGCGTGACGGTGACCGCGACCGATGCGCTCGGCCGGGTCGAGACCCTGGTCTTCACGCAGGCGATCTATGCGCTGCCTTCGGGCGCCACGCGGCCAACCCACTCCAGCAACGTCGTGCTCGAAACCCGCGCCGGTGCGAATGCGCGCGTCTGGCTGGTGAACCAGGACAACAACAGCGTCAGCGTGTTCGACGCGGTCACCTCGGCGCGGATCGCCGAGGTCGCCGTTGGCAGTTCGCCGCGCAGCGTGGCGATCGCACCCGACGGCCGCATCTGGGTCACCAACAAGGGCAGCGCCAGCATCAGCATCGTCAGCCCGAGCAGCTTGGCGGTCGTGCAGACCGTGGCCTTGCCGCGCGCGAGCATGCCGTTCGGGCTGGCCTTCGCTCCCAACGCCAGCGCCGCCTACGTGGCCCTCGAAGCCAGCGGGCAGTTGTTGCGCCTGAACGTGAGCAGCGGCGCCACGTTGGCCAGCGTGAGTGTGGGCGCGAACCCGCGCCAGTTGGCCATCACGGCGGCGAGCGACCGTGTGCTGGTGTCGCGCTTCGTCTCGCCCGCGCTGCCGGGCGAAGGCACGGCCAGCGTGCAGACGCAGGTGGCCGGTGCGCCGCGCGGCGGCGAGGTGGTGGTGGTGAACGCCGCGATGGCCGTCGAACGCACCATCGTGCTGCAGCACAGCGACCGGCCCGACTCCACGGCCCAAGGCCGCGGCCTGCCCAACTACCTGGGCGCGGCGGTGATCTCGCCCGACGGCCGCAGCGCCTGGGTGCCGTCCAAACAAGACAACGTGCAGCGCGGCAGCCTGCGCGACGGCCTGCCGCTCGACTTCCAGAACAGCGTGCGGGCCATCACCTCGCGCATCGACCTGGCCAGCTTGGCCGAGGACCCCGCGGCGCGCGTCGACCACGACAACTCTGGCCTGGGCAGTGCCGCGGTGTTCCACCCGAGCGGCGCCTACCTGTTCGTGGCGCTGCAGACGAGCCGCCACGTGGCGGTGATCGACCCGGTGAGCCGAAGCGAGATCCTGCGCTTCGATGCCGGGCGCGCGCCCGATGGCCTGGCGATCTCGGCCGACGGCCAACGCCTGTTCGTCAACAACTTCATGGACCGCACGCTCGGCGTGTTCGACCTGACGCGGCTGGTGAACTTCGGCGAGTCGTTCGTCACTCCGGTGGCAGCACCCACCGCAGTGACCACCGAGCGCCTCACCGCGCAGGTGCTGAATGGCAAGCGCCTGTTCTACGACGCCCGCGACACGCGGCTGGCGCGCGACGCCTACATGAGCTGCGCCTCGTGCCACAACGATGGCGGCCAGGATGGCCGGGTGTGGGACCTGACCGGCTTTGGCGAAGGCCTGCGCAACACCATCAGCCTGCGCGGCCGTGCCGGGCTCGGCCAGGGCTTCCTGCACTGGAGCAACAACTTCGACGAGGTGCAGGACTTCGAGGGCCAGATCCGCTCCCTGGCCGGTGGCACCGGGCTGATGAGCGACGCGCAGTTCAGCACCGGCACACGCAGCCAGCCGCTGGGCACCACCAAGGCCGGCGTGTCGGCCGACCTGGATGCGCTGGCGGCTTATGTGGGGTCGCTGAACAGCTTCGATGTGAGCCCGATGCGGCCGAGTGCCGCCACGCTGTCGGCAGCGGCCACGGCGGGCCGCACGGTGTTCACGACGATGAACTGCGCTTCTTGCCACAGCGGCATGGCGTTCAGCAGCAGTGGGGCGAACACGCTGTCCAACGTCGGCACGATCAAGGCCAGCAGCGGGCAGCGGCTGGGGGGCCCACTGACCGGCATCGACGTGCCGACCTTGCGCGACGTGTGGGCCACCGCGCCGTATCTGCACGACGGCTCGGCGGCGACGCTTGACGCTGCCGTGCGCGCGCACAACACCGTGACGATCACCGATGCCGAGCTGGCCAACCTGGTGGCCTACCTGAAGGAGATCGGCAGCGAGGAAGGTGCAGCGCCCGCCGGCAGCACAACGAACCTTGCGCTCGGCAGGACAGCGACGCAGTCATCGACCGGCTGGGGCGGGCTGGCGTCGCGCGCTGTCGATGGCAACACCGACGGCCACTACGGCGCCAACTCGGTAAGCCACTCGGCCGATCCAAACCAGCCGTGGTGGCAGGTCGACCTCGAGCTCAATGCAGCCATCGACCGCATCCAGCTCTGGAACCGAACCGACTGCTGCTCCGAGCGCCTGGCGAACTTCACCGTGTTCGTGGCGAGCACCGACATGAGCGGCCGCACGCTCGCGCAGTTGAATGCCGACGCGGCGGTCCTGAAGGTGCCTGTCGCGAGCATGAACGGCGCGCGCAGCTTGACCTTGCCGGTCGGCGCGAACGGTCGCTACGTGCGCGTGCAGCTCAATGGCGTGGAATCCCTCAGCCTGGCCGAGGTGCAGGTGTTCGGCTCGCCGACGTCGGCACCGCTGACGAACGTTGCACAAGGCAAGGTGGCAACCCAGTCGTCGACCGGCTGGGGCGGGCTGGCGTCGCGCGCTGTCGATGGCAACACCGACGGCCACTATGGCGCAAATTCGGTGAGCCACTCGGCCGATCCGAACCAGCCGTGGTGGCAGGTCGACCTCGGCAGCGGCTACGCGATCGACCGCATCCAGCTCTGGAATCGCACCGACTGCTGCTCCGAGCGTCTGGCAAACTTCACTGTGTTCGTGGCGAGCACCGACATGAATGGCCGCACACTCGCGCAGCTGAATGCCGACCCGGCGGTTCGCAAGGTGGCTGTGGCAAGCTTGAACGGCGCGATCAACGTGGTCTTGCCGACCGGCGCGACCGGCCGCTACGTGCGCGTGCAACTCAATGGCGTGAATTCCCTCAGCCTGGCCGAGGTGCAGGTGTTCGGCTCGCCGCCTTGATGCCCTGGAACTGAACATCGACATGAAAGCGAAGACGAACCGAGAGGCGCTTTCGACACCGATCGCCGCGGCGATGCGCTGGCTGGTCCTGGCCGGCGGGCTGGTCTGGGTGGCAGCCGCCGCCGCGCAACCGGCGGACGCCGAACGCGGCCGGCGGCTGTTCAGCGGCGAGCTGCCCTTGATCGGCAAGGTCGCTGGCCACACCAGCGCGCTGCCGCAGCAAGCCAGCCGCTGCGTGAACTGCCATGCGGCGGGTACGGCGCTGCCTTCGGCCGCATCGGCCGCAGCGGCCGCCAGCGCATCGACGCAGTCCTTCGGCCCGGCCTTGAATCCCAAGCTGCTGCTGCAGGACACCCTCCGCCGTGGCGGCCCGGCGTCACGTTACGATGAAGCGGCGCTGTGCAAGTTGCTCGCCACCGGCATCGACCCGGCCTACATCATCATCCCCGCCAGCATGCCCCGCTACGAAGTGACCGATGGCGACTGCAAGGCGCTGTGGGTCTACCTGACCCAGCCGGGGCGATGAAGACCAGCGCACCCGGCGCCGGCCTGCTGTCGCGCCGCCGCCTGCTGGCGGCCGGCGCGCTGGCCTTGGCGGCCGGGCACCACGCCACGGCGCCAGCGCACGAATCGGCCGGCCCGGTGCAGCCCCGCGCGCTGCCCGCCAACCTGCGCCTGACCCTTGGCGACGGCAAGGCGGCGTTGCTGCACGAGCTGCTCAAGGGCCGCGTCACCGCGGTGCAACTGATGTTCACCGGCTGCAGCGCCACCTGCCCGATCCAGGGCGCCATCTTTGCCGACGCGCAGGCGCGCCTGGCACCGGCCGACAAACACTTGCGCCTGCTGTCGATCTCGATCGATCCTCTAAGTGACGACGCACCGGCGCTGGCGCGCTGGCTCGGCCGCTTCGGCGCCGAACCCGCACGCTGGGCAGCGGCCGCGCCGGCCGTGCGCGACGTCGACCCGCTGCTCGACTTTCTGCGCGGCCGCGCCGCCGGTGCCGACCGCCACACCGCCCAGGCCTATCTGTTCGACCGCCAGGGCCGGCTGGCCTTTCGCACCGTCGACATGCCACCGGGCGCCGAACTGGTGCGCCTGATGCAGGGGCTCTCGGCCGCCGGCTGAGTGTCGGCTGAGGCGCTCCCGCTACCGCTCCTGTGGCTGCGGCTGCGGCCGCGGGACACGACAATGCAGAGCGGCGCCCGGCGCCGTCATCATCCGCCCCTCCGCGTTCGCATGAAGCTTCTCCTGATCGAAGACAACCCGGCCATGCGCACCACGCTGCAGCGCAGCTTCGAACGCCGCGGCATGCAGATCGTGACCTGTGACGACGGCCTGCGCGCGCTCGACCGCTGGCACGCCAGCGTGCCCGACGTGGTGCTGCTGGACCTGAGCCTGCCCGGCATCGACGGACTGGAGGTGCTGGCCCGCGCACGCGCCGCAGGGCTGCGCACGCCGGTGCTGATCCTGACCGCGCGCGGCACGGTGGGCGACCGCATCCTGGGTTTGAACACCGGCGCCGACGACTACCTGCCCAAACCCTTCGACCTCGACGAGCTGGAAGCGCGCGTGCGCGCGCTGGTGCGGCGCTCGGCGGCGCCCGCCGGCGAAGACTTTCGTGCCGACGCCGCAGCACCCGAGTTCTGCGGCATGCGCTGCGAAAGCGCCAGCGGCGCGGTCTACTTCAACGGCCAGGTCATGGAGCTGGCGCCGCGCGAGCTGGCGTTGCTGCGCAGCCTGCTGGCCCGGCCGGGCCACGCGGTGGCGCGCGAGCGGCTGCTCGAAGCCGTGTTCCCTGGCGATCTGCAGGTGCAGGCCGAAGCGATCGAGGTCGTGGCCTACCGGCTGCGCAAGAAGCTGGTGCACACCGGCGCGCAACTCGTGACCTTGCGCGGCCTGGGTTACCTGCTGAAGGCCGGCGCAGGAACCGAGGCATGAGGGGCCTTTCATTGCGCAGCCTGTCACTGCGCAGCTTCCTGCTGCTCGGCATCCTGCTGCCGATGGGTGTGTTCATCGTGATCAACACCGTGAGCCTGTACCGCCAGGCATTGCAGGCCGCCGACACGGCCTACGACCGCACCTTGCTGGCCTCGGCCAAGTCGATCGGCGAACTGCTGGAAGTGACCGGCACCGGCGCCGACGCCCAGCTCAAGGCCACCGTGCTCTATTCGGCGCTCGAACCGTTCGAGGCCGACAACCGCAGCCGCATGTTCTACAAGGTCACCGGCTTCAAGGGCGAGATGAGTTCTGGCTTCGAAGACCTGCCGGCGTGGCGCGGCAAGCTGCCGGCCAAGAGCCTGTACGCCGCGCTGGTGGACTTCTACAACGACGAGTACCGCGGCCAGCCGGTGCGCGTGGCGGTGCTGCTGCAGCCGGTGGCCGGGCTGGGCGGCCAGGGCATGGCGACGATCCAGGTGGCCGAAACACTGGAGCTGCGCCAGACCCTGGCGCGCCAGATCCTGATCGACACCTTGTGGCGCCAGGCCGCGCTGGTGGCGGTGATTGCCGCCCTCGTGTTCGTGGTGGTGCAGCGCGCCACGCGGCCGGTGCGCGAGCTGAGCGAACGCCTGACCGCACGCGACGAAAACGACCTGCGCCCGATCGCCGCCACCGACGCGCCGCGCGAACTGCAGCCGCTGGTGCATGCCACCAACCACGTGATGGCGCGCCTGGCCCACTTGCTCGAACACCAGAAGCGTTTCGTGCGCGACACCTCGCACCAGTTGCGCACGCCGCTGGCGGTGCTGAAGACGCAGTTGCAGTCGGCCCAGCGCGGTGACGTGGAGCCGGCGCAGGCGCTGGCCGAGATCAGCCACACCGTGGAGCGCGCCACCGAGCTGGCCAACCAGATGCTCGCGCTGGCCAAGGTCGAACAACTGCGCCAGCAGAGCGACGCGACCGTGCTCGACTGGGCCACCATCGTGCGCGCGGTGGCGCTGGACCTGTCGGCGCTGATCGCAGCCCAACGGCTCGATTTTTCGATCGCCACCACGCCAGCGCCCGTGCTCGCGCACGAATGGGCGCTGCGCGAGCTCACGCGCAACCTGCTGCACAACGCCATCAAGCAGACGCCGCCGGGCTCGCGCCTGGCCGTGAACCTGGACCACGAGTGGCCCTGGGCTCACTTGTCGATTGCCGACAGCGGCCCCGGGCTGGGCACCGCACAGCGCGAGCGCCTGTTCCAGCCCTTTGCCAGCGGCATGGGCGACCCGCACAGCGGCTCGGGCCTGGGCCTGGCCATCTGTCATGAGATCGTGCAGACCTTGGGCGGCGCGATAGCGCTCGACAACCGTGAGGAAAATGGGCGAATCACCGGCCTGGACGCGAACGTTCGCTTGCGGCTGGCACAAAATCCCCCGCCACAATAGCCGCCCGATGAGTAAACCGATTCCGAACGACAAGACGCCAAAAGACAGCGTGCCCGGCGAGCGGGTGCGGCTGGACAAATGGCTCTGGGCCGCGCGCTTCTTCAAGACCCGCGGGCTGGCGGGCGACGAGATCGGCAAGGGCCGGGTCGACGTCAACGGCCAGGCCGCCAAGGCATCGAAAGAACTGCGCGTGGGCGACCTGGTCAGCCTGCGCCAGGGGGAGGTGCACCGCACCGTGGCCATCAAGGCGCTGAGCGCCCAGCGCGGCCCGGCGCCGGTGGAGCAGGCGATGTACGAAGAGACCGCCGAGAGCGTGGCGCAGCGCCTGAAGATCGCGGCTCAACGGCGTTCGAGTCCAGAACCGGCGCTGAGCATCGAGCAGGGCCGCCCGACCAAACGCGACCGGCGCCAGCTGGCCGACTGGAACCGCTGGAGCGCGACGGCGGAGGAATGAGCGCCGGCCGGCGCGCGCAAAGTGGGTCAAAGCGCCGGCCACGAAGCCGATCAATCCCCTCTTGAAACTGAGGGCAATGCCTTCACATCGACGGCTGCGGAGGACTTTTCAACGATGTCAAATACCGAATCCACCCCCCCGAATCCTGAGCTGGCCAACCTCGCCGACCTCGCCGACGTGTCTGGCCTGGCCCCCAACGCCGAGCCCGAGCCCGTGGACCTGAGCCTGGCCACCCGGCTGGCCGAACTCGAAGCCAGGCACGCCGACGTGTCCGACGCTTTCCTGCGCGCCAAGGCCGAGGCCGAAAACACGCGTCGGCGCGCCGAAGACGAAATCTCGAAGGCGCGCAAGTACGCGGTCGAAAGTTTTGCCGAGAGCCTGCTGCCGGTGAAGGACAGCCTGGAAGCGGCGATCGCGATCCAGTCCGCCACGCCTGAGCAGTTGCTCGAAGGTGTGCACGCCACCTTGCGCCAGCTCACCGCGGCGCTCGAACGCAACAAGGTGCTCGAGATCAACCCGGCGCCGGGCGCCAAGTTCGACCCGCACCAGCACCAGGCCATCAGCGTGGTGCCGGCCGAGCAGGACCCGAACACCGTGGTCGCGGTGCTGCAAAAGGGCTACCTGATTGCCGACCGTGTGCTGCGTTCGGCACTGATCACGGTGGCCGCTCCACGTTGATCTTCATGCTGAACTCCACGCTGATGGGTTCTTGAAAACCCACAAGTTATCCACAACTCCAAGACAACCGAATTCCAGCTTTCAGGAGCACACGACATGGCAAAAATCATCGGCATCGACCTCGGCACCACCAACTCGTGCGTGGCGATCATGGAAGGCAACACCACCAAGGTGATCGAGAACAGCGAGGGTGCGCGCACCACGCCGTCGATCATTGCGTACCAGGAAGACGGCGAGATCCTCGTCGGCGCCTCGGCCAAGCGCCAGGCCGTGACCAACCCGAAGAACACGCTCTACGCGGTGAAGCGCCTGATCGGCCGCACGTTCACCGAGAAGGAAGTGCAGAAGGACATCGACCTGATGCCCTACAAAATTGCCGCGGCCGACAACGGCGACGCCTGGGTGGAAGTGCGCGGCAAGAAGCTCGCGCCCCAGCAGGTCAGCGCTGAAGTGCTGCGCAAGATGAAGAAGACCGCCGAGGACTACCTTGGCGAAGAAGTGACCGAGGCCGTGATCACCGTGCCCGCGTACTTCAACGACGCGCAGCGCCAGGCCACCAAAGACGCCGGCCGCATTGCCGGGCTGGACGTCAAGCGCATCATCAACGAGCCGACCGCCGCGGCACTCGCCTTCGGGCTGGACAAACACGGCAAGGGCGACCGCAAGATCGCGGTGTATGACCTGGGCGGCGGCACCTTCGACATCTCGATCATCGAGATCGCCGATGTCGATGGCGAGAAGCAGTTCGAAGTGCTGTCCACCAACGGCGACACCTTCCTGGGCGGCGAAGACTTCGACCAGCGCATCATCGACTACATCATCGGCGAGTTCAAGAAAGATCAGGCCGTCGATCTGTCGAAGGACGTGCTCGCCCTGCAGCGCCTGAAGGAAGCCGCCGAGAAGGCCAAGATCGAACTGTCGAACAGCACGCAGACCGACATCAACCTGCCGTACATCACGGCCGATGCGTCGGGCCCGAAGCACCTGAACATCAAGCTCACGCGCGCCAAGCTGGAAAGTCTGGTCGATGAGTTGATCGAGCGCACGATGGAGCCGTGCAAGATCGCGGTGAAGGACGCCGGCGTCAAGCTCAGCGAGATCGACGACATCATCTTGGTC